>NZ_MPBM01000027.1:0-151209 GCF_001907715.1 Pseudomonas sp. BTN1
AAACGGTTAATCGATCGGCATCTGGGTCGCCTGCGTGAGGGGGTTGCTAGGGGCTGCATCTTTGCTGCACTATCGCTTTCGCAGGCAAGCCAGCTCCCACATTGGATCTTCGTTGCTTTGAGTATTGCGGTCGGCAGTAGGGTAAGCCACCCACCTATGGCCGAAACAACTTGAGAACCGCTCTCAACCCCGTAAAATGCCGCAGCCGTTGCATCACCGTCTTTCAGGGAAGAATTCAGGCCAGCGCGTTTTCAGGCTGCCTATCTCCTTGGAAAACCCAGCAACGCTGATTTCCTCACCCAAGGAGCACCCTGTGAAGACACTGTCCAAAATCCTGCTGTCGGGCCTCACCGCCGCGGCGCTGTTGACCGTGGCCGGTTGTGCCACCGAGAGCAACCGCGCGATGCCGGTGGAGCAAGTCGCCAGCGCCCACGTTGCCTATTCCGGCGTGCGTGTGCCGATTGCCGTGGGCAAGTTCGATAACCGCTCCAGCTACATGCGCGGCATCTTCTCCGATGGCGTTGACCGTCTCGGCGGCCAGGCCAAGACCATCCTCATCACCCATTTGCAGCAGACCAACCGCTTCAGCGTGCTGGACCGCGACAACATGGGCGAGATCTCCCAGGAAGCCAAAATCAAAGGCACCGTGCAGAAGCTCAAGGGCGCTGACTACGTGGTGACTGGCGATGTGACCGAGTTCGGCCGCAAGGAAACCGGCGACCGCCAGCTGTTCGGCATCCTCGGCCGTGGCAAGACCCAAGTGGCCTACGCCAAAGTCGCGTTGAATATCGTCAACATCAACACCTCCGAAGTGGTGTATTCCACCCAGGGCGCCGGTGAGTACGCGCTGTCCAACCGTGAAGTGATCGGCTTCGGCGGCACCGCCAGCTACGACTCCACCCTCAATGGCAAGGTGCTGGACCTGGCCATGCGCGAAGCGATCAACCGCCTGGTCGACGGCATCAACGCCGGCGCCTGGAACCCGCGTAACTGATCAGCCACACCACAAGGAGCAGTACACGGATGAGCAAGGCAGTGAAGTTGGCGCTGACGCTGGCAGCAATCGCGGCGGTCACCGGGTGCCAGACGGCGCCCCAGCCCCTGTATCAATGGGAGAGCTACCAGCCGCAGGTTTACGAGTACTTCAAGGGCGAGCCCAAGGAAGCGCAGGTGGAAGCACTGGAGCGCGATCTGCAGAAGATCAACGCCAGTGGCCGCAAGGCACCGCCGGGTTACCACGCGCACCTGGGTATGCTGTACATGAACATGGGCAAGGATGACCAGATGGTGCAGGAGTTTCGCACCGAGAAGGCGCTGTTCCCTGAGTCTGCTGCGTACATGGACTTTCTGTTGAAAAACGCCAAAGCCGGAGTCGCCACCAAATGAGCCTGTTAAAACTCACCGGCGCCTTGCTGGCCCTGGCGTTGCTCGGCGGTTGCGCCGCGCCCAAGACAGTTGATTATTCGGCGTACAAACAGGCGCGGCCCAAGTCGATCCTGGTACTGCCGCCAATCAATGAATCGCCGGAAGTGCAGGCGTCCTACAGCCTGGTGTCGCAAGTCACCTACCCACTGGCCGAAGCCGGCTACTACGTGTTGCCGATTGCCCTGGTGGACGAAACCTTCCGCCAGAACGGCCTCACCACCGCCAACGATATCCAGGCCGTACAACCGGCCAAGCTGCATGACATCTTTGGTGCGGACGCGGCGCTGTACATCACCATCAGCGAGTACGGCACTCAGTACATGCTGATCTCCAGCGACACCTCGGTGACGGCCTCGGCCAAACTGGTGGACCTGCGCACCGGCACCACCCTGTGGACCGGTTCTGCGCGGGCGTCGAGCGAGGAGGGCAACAACAACGGTGGCGGCCTGGTGGGCATGTTGATCACGGCGGCGGTCAAGCAGGTGATCAACAGCTCTACCGATGCGGCTCATCCGATTGCCGGTATCACCAGTGCGCGGTTGCTGTCGGCAGGGCAACGCACCGGCATCTTGTACGGCCCGCGTAACCCCAAGTACGGCACGGACTAAGAGAACACCGCCATACAAATGTGGGAGCTGGCTTGCCTGCGATAGCGGTGGGCCAGTGCTGGAAAGGCTGGCTGACACACCGCTATCGCAGGCAAGCCAGCTCCCACATTGATCGGGGTGAATTTCCAAGGTTTAACCCGAACCCAACCTTCCTCGCGTCTGACCTTGTGAACGGCTCATTCATTCACGAGGTTCAGCCCCATGTCCCGCCCTCTGCTTTACCTGCGTCCCGCTGCCCAAGGCTTCACCGTTACCCTGCTGGTGGCGCTGGCTGGATGTGGGCTGTCATCGTCCCCCGAAGTCTCCAAACCGGTTGAACCGGCGCCTCTCGCCGAGCTGCACAGCGCGCCGATCCAGAATGCAGTGGTCAAGCGGATGGCCATGCCGGCACCAATGAGGGTGCGGGAAATGGCGACGATGGACTACCGCAGCGAACCCCGCGAGCAATACGCCAACCTGCCGGATAACCCGGTGCATAGCGTCGCCGAAACCCCGGTCTCCACCTTCAGCGTGGATGTCGACACGGGCAGCTACGCCAACGTACGGCGCTTCCTCAACCAAGGCCGCCTGCCGCCCGAAGGCTCGGTGCGATTGGAGGAAATGGTCAACTACTTCCCCTACCACTATGCACTGCCCACCGACGGCTCACCCTTTGGCGTCACCACCGAAGTGGCCGCCACACCGTGGAACCCGCGCACAAAACTGCTGCGCATCGGCATCAAGGCCTCCGATAAACCCGTGGCCGAACTGGCGCCCGCCAACCTGGTGTTCCTGGTGGACGTGTCCGGCTCCATGGACCGTCGCGAAGGCTTGCCGCTGGTCAAAAGCACGCTGAAATTACTGGTGGATCAACTGCGTGATCAGGACCGCGTGTCACTGGTGGTCTACGCCGGTGAATCCCGCGTGGTGCTCAAGCCCACCTCGGGCAGTGAAAAAGCCAAGATCCGCAACGCCATCGACCAACTCACCGCTGGCGGCTCCACCGCAGGCGCGTCCGGCATCGAACTGGCCTACCAGATGGCCCGCGAAGGCTTTGTTGATCAAGGCATCAACCGCATCCTGCTGGCCACCGACGGCGACTTCAACGTGGGTATCAGCGATTTTGACAGCCTCAAGCAAATGGCCGTGGCTCAGCGTAAAAGCGGCGTATCGCTGACCACCCTCGGCTTTGGTGTGGACAACTACAACGAACACCTGATGGAACAACTGGCCGACGCGGGCGACGGTAACTACGCCTACATCGACAACCTGCGCGAAGCGCGCAAAGTGCTGGTGGAGCAACTCAGTTCCACCCTGGCCGTGGTGGCGCGGGATGTGAAACTGCAGGTGGAATTCAACCCGGCCCAGGTCAGCGAATACCGCCTGCTGGGTTATGAAAACCGCGCCCTGAAACGTGAGGATTTCAACAACGACAAGGTCGATGCCGGCGAGATTGGCGCAGGGCACACGGTGACGGCGCTGTATGAAATCGTGCCCAAGGGCGAGAAGGGCTGGTTGGAACCTCTGCGTTACGCCGCGGCGCCTGCGACCGAAGGCAAATCCGATGAGCTGGCGATGCTGCGGGTGCGCTACAAACCCGCTGCGGGCGGTAACAGCCAGTTGATCGAACGCCCCATCGCCAACCAGGCTGCCCCGGCCAGCGACGACCTGCGCTTCGCGTCTGCCGTGGCCGCCTTCGCCCAACAGCTCAAGGGCGATGGCCGCTACACTGGCACCATGAGTTTGCAAGACACCGCGAAATTGGCACGCTCGGCCCGCGGCGATGACCCGTTCGGGCTGCGCAACGAATTCGTGCAACTGGTGGAGCTGGCCCAAAGCCTCAAACCCGAATCTCGAACACAACAATGAACCAATGTGGGAGCTGGCTTGCCTGCGATGCAGACAACTCGGTCCATCAGGCACACCGAGTGGATGCCATCGCAGCGGTGCGACGATTCGACAAGCCAGCTCCCACACTAACCCTGCTTCGGCTGACCAAAAGGAGTTCGCTCACTACATGGCCGTTCCAGATGACTCACCCAGCGACGAATCGCTGCTGACCCGCTACCGAACCGGTGACGCTGCCGCCTTCGAAACCTTGTACAGCCGCCACCGCCAGGGCCTGTACCGCTTCCTCGTGTCCCTGTGCAACAAAGCCGAACTGGCCGAAGAAATCTACCAGGACACCTGGCTCAGCCTCATCCGCAGCACCACCCAGCCACAAGGCCGGGCGAGTTTTCGCACCTGGTTGTTCCAGATCGCCCGCAACCGCCTGATCGACCACTGGCGCAAGCACGGCATCCACAACCCCCTGCATGACAGCTACGATGAACAGCTGCACGCCCAGGTCGACGACAGTGACGGCCCCGAGCAGCAACTGACCCTCAGCCGCGACCAGGCGCGCCTCGACGCGGCCCTGCAAGCGTTGCCCGAAGACCAGCGCGAAGTGTTTCTGCTGCGCCTGCACGGCGACCTCGAAGTACCGCAAATCGCTACCCTCACCGGCGCCCCGCTGGAAACCGTAAAAAGCCGCCTGCGCTACGCCCTGCAAAAATTGCGGCGCCTGCTGGCCGAGGAGGTACCCGTATGACTGACTCCCGACACACCCCAGACGACGCGCTGCTCCAGCACTACCGTCAACACAGCGCGGGCGAACCGCCCGCGTCCCTCGACGCCTTCATCCTCAACGCCGCCCGCCGCGAAGCCCCGCAGCCGCAACCCAGCCTGTGGCAACGCTGGCTACAAGCCTGCCAACGCCCGCGCTGGCAAATGGCATTCGCCACCGTCGCCGGGTTGGCACTGATGATCGGCGTGGTCATGCGCTCCCCCGTGCCGCAATCTGAAATCTCCACCGCGACATTCTCCGCGCCGCGCCACGAAGAAGCGGCTCACCCGGCGCCGCAAGCGTTTTCCGCACCCGCGCCAATGGCCCGCATGGCCGTAGCGCCTAGGGTTGAAAGCGCTCCTGCTCAAGCCGAAAGCGCAGTTGCAGATCAGCCAGCGGCAAAACTCAGCAAGCGGGCGCTGCCTACGTTGGAAGAAGGTCTGCAGGAAATTGTGAACCTGCGTCGAGCGGGTGAAACCAGGGCCGCGGATGAAAAACTGCTGGCGCTGTACCAACGCTTTCCCGAGGAGGACTTGCCGGCACGGCTAGAGGCGTTGCAACAGCATTGAACCTGCCGCCAAGAACCAGCCCCAGTCCTGTCGACCTGGGGCTTTTTATTACAACCCGCCGTAGGCCCGGGCCCAGGCCACCGCGTCTGTGAGGGTCTGCTCCAGCACACGAAAGCTCAGCCCCAGTTCTTCTTCACTTTTACGGTGGTCAAAGCGGGTACGGTGCTCCTCGCGTATCAACAGCCGTAACGTTGCCATGCTCAGCAAGATAGGCTTGCCTGTCAGGTACGCGTAGGCCTCTTGCACCGCTGCCAACAAGTACAGCGCGGGCAGCGGCAGCTGGCGGGAGGGCACCTTGACCTCGGCAATACGCCCCAGCACAGGCATCAGCTGGCGCATGGTCAAGTTGCGACCGGCCGCGAGATAACGCTCGCCCCGACGCCCGCTCTGGGCGGCAGCAATGTGCGCCCAGGCCACATCGCGGGCATCGACCAGCGAAAAGGTGCCAGGAATCAGCCCCGGCAACTTGCCGTTGATCACGTCCCTCACCAACTGCCCCGAAGACGTCGGCCCACGGTCACCCGGCCCCCACATCCAACCGGGCAAAACCATGCAGGCATACATCTGCGGATGGCTTTCAAGAAACCTCAACACCTCACGCTCAGCCAGGATCTTGCTGCGGTAGTAGTCGTCCGCATCGGCTTCGGCCCGCAGGCACGTCTCGTCGATCGGCGTACCGGGGGCACCGTCGAGCACGGCAATCGACGAAGTATGCACAAACCGTCGCACACCGGCGTCATACGCCTGTTGCAGCAGGGCTCGCGTACCGACGACATTGATCTTCTTCAGTTCCTCCCAATGGCTGCCGCCCTTGTAGTTATCCCGAAAAAACGCCGCGCAGTGAAACACCGTATCGCAGCCTTGCAACGCCGCCGCAAAGGCATCCACATCAGCCATGTCCCCCACCACCTGCTCCACGCCCGGCACATCGCCGAACTGCTGCGCACCCTTGGCCGCCGAGCGCACCAGCGCCTTCACCGCATAACCCCGTGCGACCAGCTCCCGTACCAGGTTATTGCCCAGCAAGCCGGTGGCACCGGTCACAAAGGTGCTGCGCAAGCGATTGGGGTTCGTGTTCATACAGGCCATTCCATTTGTTGAGAAGGCCAGTAGATATACCCGCGAGCCCGCGCCGTAAAAACAGCGCCTACGGCATAATGGCTTTGCACATCTGCACACCAGGGAAGCGCGGAGATATGGCATTGCAGGCAAATTGGGACGATCTTCGACTGCTGCTGGCAGTCTCACGGCGCGGCAGCTTTTTACAGGCGGGCCAATTACTGGGTATCGCGGCCTCAACCGTCTCCCGCCGCCTCACCCAACTGGAAACCGCCCTGGGCGAACCACTGGTGGAACGCGGCGTGGAAGGCTGCCGGCTCACCTCCCGAGGCCAAGCCCTGGTAGACGTCGCCCTGGCAGCCGAATCCGGCCTGCGACGCCAGGCCCCCGTGGACGGTACGCCTGCAACCCTCAGCGGCACCGTACTGGTGAGCGCAGGCGAAGGCTTTTCTGCCAGCGTACTCGAAGCCGCCAGCCGCTTCACAGCGCAGCACCCAGGCTGCTCCGTAGAATTACAGGTCACCACCGACTTCCACAAAATCGTACGAGGCGTGGCCGACATCGCCATACGCACCGCACACCTGGGTGAGCCCTCCCTGATCTACCGAGGGCTCGGCAAACTTGCCTACGGGGTATTCGCCACCGCCGAATATCTGCAACGATTCCCTGCGCTAACCCCAGCCACTGCCGCCAGTATTGCCTTGCTGCCACCGCTGGACCTGCTCCCGCAAATGCGTGCGGCGAAAGCTGCCGGACTGGACCATGCGCCGATCAGGGTGAGTTCGTTTGCGGTGCAGCTTGAATCGGTGAGGCGAGGGATGGGGGTGGCGGTGTTGCCGCGTATTTTGGCGACGGGGTTGAGTGAGGTTTTTCAGGAGATAGAACTGCCGGCGATGGAGGTTTATTTGGTGACGCGGCCGCAGGCGTTGAAGCAGGGGCATATTCAGGGTTTTTTT
This sequence comes from Pseudomonas sp. BTN1, assembly GCF_001907715.1. Taxonomy (NCBI): domain Bacteria; kingdom Pseudomonadati; phylum Pseudomonadota; class Gammaproteobacteria; order Pseudomonadales; family Pseudomonadaceae; genus Pseudomonas; species Pseudomonas sp. BTN1. Next base: position 7,202 of record NZ_MPBM01000027.1, read on the forward strand.
GGGGTGTTGGAGGGGGTGTTGCGGGACGAAATCTTCGGCCTGGATAAGCAGCATTTCAGGAATTCATCGAGTTCTGCGTAACGCTCAACCCATCGGGATGTAGGCGCTCAGCCACTCGTAGCAACATCGAGTTGCGTGTGCAAGTGCCTCACAAAAAAGCCCCGGGTCTTAAGACCCCGGGTGTTTCATTCATATCTGGCTCCATACTTCTGCGGCGATGGTGCTGGCGTCCTTTGACATTTCCAACACACCAATGCGTTCTTGCCATTCCCCGAATTTGACAGGTAGAAAGGACGCATTTGTAATGCGCAGCGCAGCTTCGGTGATATACCTCTAAGGCATCAGCTGCATCTGCGACAAACCGTATTCCCCCAACGAATACAGCAACGTCCCATACCCCAGCTGGACGTAGCCAACCCTGTCAGCACCATAATCCCCGCCACCACCTTCCACTTGGACGTTATTTGCCATGGCCTGCACATTCGGTGCGCTAAGGCCCTTTCGCACGGCGTAGTGGTTGTAGAGCAGTTCCCATATCGGACGGGTTTCGCCGCGATGATCGGCCGAGATGACGGTCTGTTTGAAGCTGCTGTTGGGGATGGGGGTAAACGGCACCTCCTGGCCAAGGTTGTACTTGGCCACATACTCGGCGCCCTGCAGCACGCGGTTGTTCTGGTAGCCGAACAGGTCGTTGCCCTGGCTCCAGGCCATTTGGCAGAAACTGCCGAGCAGGGCTATGTCGAGCATGGCGTGTGACTGATCACGTCCGCTTTCCTGGACTTGACCAAGGCCATCGCCGTAGAGCTTCCACACCGCGTGGGCGATGGCGCCGTTACCGGTGCCGTGCTTGAAGTAGTCGACGGCCTCGTTGTAGAGATCGCGGCGGTCGGTCAGTACGCCGATGGCCAGCATCGAGTTCATGTTGGCTAGGTCCCAGCTGGCCCCATGATGATCAGGCCGGGCGCCGTCGTGGTTCACCAGGAAGTCATGGTTGATGGGGTAGAACACAGTGAGCATCATGCCTTGAAAACGCTGGAAATCTTCCGCCCGCCACTTTGGGTAGCTGCGCAGCAGTTCGGCCGCGTTGGCCAGTTGGTAGCCGTACAAGCCTGCCACCAAAGCTCTGCCGGGCTTGTCTTTGATCGCGGTGAGGGTCAAGGCCCACTGGTTCAAAATACTCACGGCCTTGTCGGCATACGCCGGGTTGTTGGAGATCTGCCAGCGCAGGGCCAGTGCATACGCGGCGGCTGCGTCGTTGAACAGAACACTGTCGTTATTCGGGCCGCCTGAAGTGCGGTACACCACCGGCACCGGGTTGGGCTGCCAGTCTAATGAGGCATGGGGGTTGGCGATCAGCTTCTGCCAGCCGGCCAGCCACGGCTGGTTATAGTTGGCCAGCTTCTCGCGTATCCGCGTGAAGTCCTCCCGGGTCTGGAGCAGGCCAGGATGCACGAACGCTTCGGTATGCAGGATGGGGGAGGCTTGACTGCCGATACTCATCAATAGCGCATAGAGCAGCACGGCTCTTTTGGACAGGTACTTCAAACGGATCATCGTGTGTACGCCCTGATGGGGAGAACCTTGCGCGGTCTGAAAAGCCATTCGCACAGGACCGGAATCTGCCCCAGGGATAGTCCAGATGAAGGCTGCATACCCGGGGCTTGTTGTCAGAACGTGTAGTTGATTGCAAACAGGCCCAAGCCTGCGGTTTCGCGCCTTACCAGCGGGCTGTCGCTGGCCTGGTCGGCGTATTGAGTCAGCGTCAGGCTGGCCAGCGTTGACCAGTGCGCGTCGAAGGTGTGCTGCCAGTTCAAGGCAGCGGAGTAGGCATAGATCCCGGCGTCGGCGGTGTACTTGCTGTAGATCGAGCGTTGGCTCTGAGCCTGGGTGACGCCGAAGAACGTCTGGTTGTAGCGGCTATCGCCGGCATGGGCGTCGATGGCCAGGCTCAGGGTGTCGCGGTCTGTGTGCAACAAGATGCCTTCCAGGCCAAAGCGGTAACGGTTGCCTCGGTGCTCGCCGGCCATGCGCAGTTCGGCTTCGCCGTTGACCGACAGCCAGTCAAGCAGTTGTTGGCTGAGGGTAAAGTCGGCGACGGTTGCGCCGTTGATATCGCCCATACCTCTGAGCTCGTCGCCGCCCGGGCTGGTGGTGCTGTCCTTCTCTTTGCGGCCCAGGTCGTAATTGATCGCTGCGCTGGCGCTAAAACCACTGTCGGATTGAAATTGCAGGCCCACGCCGCGAGTGGTGTCGGCGAACAACGCTCCGTGCTGGATGCTGAGCATCGGCAGTACGAGCGGACGGTAGCGGTCAGCACCCATGTAGCGAGGCGTGACACCCATGCCAAGGCCCAGGGTAACGGTGGTTTCTTCGGCTGTCGGGCTGGCGTCGGTCGCCTGAGCCTGGGGCGCGAGCGCGCAGCACAGCAGCGTGACGGCGCCCAACAGAACGTTGTGGGTAGGGGAGGTGGTGAAGTTCATGGTCAAGCCCTATGTGCAAAAGAAGACAGCAGTGCGCCCGCCGACGCGCGACACAACGCCTCCCTCTGATCGAGCTGTTCAGGCCCGTTGATAGGCTTGGACAGCGATGCAGTGGTCGGCATAGGATCGGCTCGCGAAAGCGGGCGTAGGGCAATACTGGCAGCGCACTTTCAATAAACCGTTCGTAAATTATCAAGGTTTCATCAAGAGGCTTCTTTGTGTCAGGAAAACGTATCCTCATCGTCGAAGACGACGCCGACAGCGCCAACATTCTCGAAGCCTACTTGCTCCGGGATGGCTATGAGGTGGCCCTGGCCGAAGACGGCCAGCGCGGTCTGGACCTGTACAAAAGCTGGCAGCCCGACCTGATCCTGCTCGACGTGATGCTGCCGCGCTTGAGCGGCACCGAAGTGTTATCCGCCGTTCGCCGTAGCAGTGACACGCCGGTCATCATGGTCACGGCCATGGGCGACGAACCGGAAAAGCTCGGTGCCTTGCGTTATGGCGCGGACGACTATGTGGTCAAGCCTTACAGCCCGCGCGAAGTGGTGGCGCGGGTGCACGCGGTGTTGCGGCGCACCACCGGCAACCAACCGGTGGAACACCTGCTGCGCCATGAAAACCTGCGGGTGGATCTTGTTGCGTTTACCGCAGCCATTGAGCAGGGCGAAGCACCACCGCTATGGCTGGACCTGACCCCAACGGAATTCAAGCTGCTGGTGACTTTACTCAAGACGCCGTCCAAGGCCTTCAGTCGTGATGAGTTGCTGGAAATCTGCCTGCCGGAAAGCGAAGCCCTGGCCCGCGTCGTCGACACCCACGTGCACAACCTGCGCCGCAAGCTGGAAAACCACGGCATCACCGGCGTTCTGGTCACGGTGCGCTCCATTGGCTATCGATTCAGGTAACGCACATGCTTGAGCAACCGCGGGTCAACGACAAACCCATGTGGCGCTGGATCGGCCTGCGCATGAGCCTGCTGGCGATCTGCGCGGTGGTGGTGATCTCGGTGTGCATGTGGATCAACGTCACACTGTCGGACTGGTATTTTGTGCAGCATCTGCCGCCGGGGCCGCGTGAGGAGCTGCTGGCGTTGCGCGCCGAGCCAGAGCTCAATGAGGCACGCTTGCGTCAAGTGGTTGCCCAGTACTATCCGCTGGACTATTTCCAGCCGGCTATCGCCAATCGCGACTGGCTGATACTGATCGGCCTGGTGCTGGCCGCGATCCCTATCATCATTGGCTTCGGCCTGTGGTTTTCGCGGCCCTTGTCCAGCCAGTTCTCGGCAATTGCCCAGGGCGCCCGGCGAGTCGCCGGCGGTGATTTCCTGACGCGCCTGCCGGTGCACCGCGACGCGCCCGACGAGCTGCAACGGCTGGTCAGCGACTTCAACAGCATGACCACGCAACTGGAGCGCTATGAGCGCGATGTGCGTGAATCCAGCGCGGTCATAGCCCACGAACTGCGCACACCCTTGAACGCCGCCATGGGGCGCGTGCAGGGTATGCTCGATGAGGTATTCCCCAGCGATGCCATGCAGTTGGGCATGGTCAAGCGTCAGCTCGATCAACTCAGAAAGCTGGTGGATGATTTGCACCTGTTGTCGATGGCTCGTGCTGGCCGGCTGGTGCTGGAGCGCAGCGAGTTTTCTCTGGCAGCTCTGGTGGCGGAGCGGTTGGCGTGGTTCCAGCCGCAGTTGGATGAGGCTTGCGTGCTGACGCAGGTCAGTATTGCTGATGGGCTTCGTATGCATGCCGATCGTGATCGCCTGGGCCAAGTGATCAACATTCTGGTCGATAACTTGCTGCGTTATGCGGCCGGGGGAGGCGAGTTGAATGTAACGGCGCGCCGGGTTCACGGTTCGGTGGTGATTGAAGTCGGTGACCGAGGGCCAGGTATCGAAGCCCAGCATCTGGACAGCGTATTCGACCGCTTCTGGCGTGCAGAGCGCTCCAGGGCACGTTACTCGGGGGGGAGCGGGCTAGGCTTGTCCATCGCCCGTGCGATCTGCCAGGCCCATGGCGGTACCATTACTGCCCGCAATCTGGTCGAAGGCGGTACGCTGATCAGGGCGGAGGTTCCTGTGTAGGCGTTTCTTCTTTGCTTGAGACCGGCGCTCAAGGCGGTGAAATCGTAATGATCGTAGAGCTGGAAAACTGCTTGGGAAAAAGGGGGGAGAAAAGGGGATTTATTTTCACCTCTACTATCCCGACGCGACTCAACACTCTCTCACCACCCACCAAACCAAAAACAAAAAAGCCCCAGATCTCCCGACCTGAGGCTTTTTCATTTCATATCTGGTGCACCCGGCGGGATTCGAACCCACGACCCCTGCCTTCGGAGGGCAGTACTCTATCCAGCTGAGCTACGGATGCTTGTGCGGGCGACATCATACCCATGTCGACCTGATGCGTCCATTCCAGCGTTTTCCCCGCCCCCTGTCGTCCATTTCCGACAAAAAATGGCTAATCGCCACCCTCATTCACAACTCCCCGCGCCGCACGTCCCTTTGTTTGCTTTGCTCTTGTGGCTTTACACCGCTTCCACGCCGCAATTCCTCAGGTGAACGCATGCATTCCAAAGGAACCGTGATGCTCGATCTCCCGCTCAGACAAACCCTGCTGGCTCGCTCCGATTTGTTTCGAGGTATGCCGGAGCATCTCTTGCGCTACGTCGCCACCCATATGGTGGAGCGCACGCTGGATGATCGTGAGCTTTTGTATTTCAAGGATGACACCCTCGAATTCATTGCGTTGGTGGTGGAGGGGCGGATTTATTCGGTGGTGCATGGGCCGGATGGGCGCGAGCAGATTATCGGCAGTACCGGGGCCGGGCAGGTGGTGGGGGAGACGGCGTTGATCAAGGATCATGGGCGCGAGTCTTCTACCTTTGCCAGCGGGCCCACGCGGTTGTTGCAGTTGGGTAGTCGGCATTTTGCTGTGTTGTTTGAGGAGCCGGTGTTTCTGCGGCGTTTGTTGATGCTGATGATGCTGCGGTTGCTGCACGCCATCGAGTTGCTGGAGTTGGTGTGCCTGCATCGGCTGGAGTCGCGGTTGGCGCGGTTTTTGTTGGCGAACCTGGGTGAGATCGACCTGGCGTTGGCCTTGCCCAGTGTGTCGTTGCCCGCAAGCCAAGGGGTGTTGGCGTCGATGCTGAACACCAGCCGGCCCAAGCTGAATGTGCAGTTGCAAGTGTGGCGCCGCAGTGGGGTGATCAGCGGCGATCTGGAGCGCATGGTGATCAACGATGTCGAGCAGTTGCGGCGCAAGGCTTTTGCGCTGAATTAGTTGTGGCGGTGTTCCCCAGGTAACAGCGTACCCCCGTCGAGCCCTCGCAGACTGGCCCTTCATCAAGGATGCACAGGAGTGCTGGCGATGGGGATGACTGTTCAGTTCAAGGATCAATGGGCCGCCGATGACCGTTTGTTCGAAGCGAGTTGGCGCGCTGTGCACGGCGAGCTCAGGCGCCGGGCGTTGCGGCGGGCCAAGGGCAATCTGGATCAGGGCCAGGAGTGGTTGGCGGCGACGGCGATCAAGGCCCTGTTGTTTTTTCGGCGCTCGCCGGAGCGCATTCGCGACCCTGAGGGGTTTCTGTTTCTGGTGCTCGATCATGTGTTTCTTGACAGCGTGCGGCGCAGCAAGCGCGAGGGGCGGTTGTTCGATGATTCGGTGGACCTTGAACACGATCACCTGGCCGCGCTCGCCGCGCCCTGCGCTTCGGTGCTGGAGCGGGTGGAATGTTATGAGCGCCTGGAGCAGATCGAGGCGCACGTCGCACGGTTACCGCTGTTGCAGCAGCGCTTGTTCGAGATGCGTTTTGTCGATGACCTGCCTTACCCGCAAATTGCCGCCGAGCTGCACGTGAAGCTGCCGCTGGTTCGCAAGCGTGTGCAACTGCTGCGCAGTGCTTTGCGCTGAAGGTGATTCACACATGTTGGCGTGGGGCGTTCTAGTGGTATGAGCGCAGCACGCCGCCGCTATCCACACCCAAACCTGGGTGAATGCCATCAAGGAGAGATGTATGACAGAGGTCAACAGCCAGATCACCGACGCGGTCACTCAAACCAACGTCAAGGTGGTGGCCGAGGCGCCAGCCCAGGCCATCGCGTCGCTGTACCAGGTGGCCAGCAGCGCGGCGGGCCTGTCGTTGCAGAACGCGGTCAACAGCCAGCAGGCGATGAACCAGATTTCCAACGCGGTGATCTCCAAGGCCGTGGCGCTGATCATGCAGATTGGCGAGAAGGGCTGAGCCCTCGGGAGATCGATTATGTCGTGGTTCAGCAGAAAGAAACCCGCCGCCTCCCCAGCAACGCCCGCCGCCGATTCACCTGCGACGGCGCCCGCCGCACCGGCCTCGCGCTCGATCATGGCGCGCATGAACGAGCATTTGCTCAATCAGGTGAGCGCGCCGTCATCCGACAGCACGGCGGCGCTCAATAGCCAGATTGTGCAGGCGGTGCAGTTCACCAATTCGCAGAACTTTGCCTATGCGCCGGCGCAGATCGCGGTGCCGGCCGACATGATGATCAGCCAGGCAGCCGGGCTGGTGGCGCAAGCGGCGGCGGGGTATTTCGACGGGGTCAGCAAGATCGCCCTGGCGGCCCAGGCCGTGCTGCTTCAGCAAATGACCGAGAACATCGTCAAGGACAACCTGCCGGCCGCAGCCGAAGACGCCTTGGGCGCCCTGGCCACCGACCTGCTGGTGGGCGCCGCTGCCGCCGTGGCTGCCGCTGCCGGTGCGATGGAGGCCGAAGCCGCCAGCGTGGCCATCGACAAGATCGACCAGAGCATCGCCAAGTACGCCGACACCCTGGCCAACCGGGCCGCGCCAGCGGCCTGAACCGAGCACAGCGCTCCAGCGTTCTGCTGGGGCGGTGCAACAGCAACTTGAAAGCAACTTTTCTTGAGTGAGGAGCGACATCATGCAGCCTGGAGATATTATTTTTTCTGTCAAACAAGATGACGACAGCGCAACGCGGGCGTTTATCAAAGCCGGTCAATTGGTCAAGGCCAAGGTGTTCTCGCAGGACACGACGTACCTGAATGTGGTTCACCCGGCGATTGCGGTGAGCGACACCCTGGTGATCGAAAGTGTCGGCAGTGGCCTGGCCCTGACCGACCTGAGCCTGGAAAAACCGCCACGCTCGGCGATGGTGTTTTCCTGCGTGGATACCGAACTGGGCGAGGCAGCGACGGTGGCTGCCAAGCAGTTCTACTTCGACAAGATCGGCGGTGATATCCGGGGCCGCTACAGCGTGTGGAACGCGATGATTTCAGCCTTTCGGCGCTGGACTTCCGATACCAGCCTGGTGACGCGGATCAACGAGTCCATCGACATCGGCAGCGGGTCCTTTTGTTCGCAGTTCGCGGCCAACTGCTATGAGGTCGGCAACCTCTACAACGAGGCGAATCTGCTGCCGCCTCCGCCGGCCATTTTTCCCAACCAGCCCAGCGCCATAACGCCTGCGGAGTTGGCGACCTTCTGTGATTCGTCGCCGCATTTTTACTTTGCCGGTTTCTGGCAGGACAACGTTGAGGTGCGGCTTTAGCGGGCGTGTCGCCGCCAAGGCAGCCCCTAAGGAGCTCGATATGCAACCCTCGGTCCTGTCCACCGACGACCGCCAGCGGCTCGAAGCGATGCTGCGCAACCCGCAGGTATTCGCCGGCACGCCCCAGGCCATCGTCGACGAAACCCTCAAGCGTGCCACCCAGGTGCTTGAGCAATCGAAGGCCAACGAACAAGCGCTCAAGACGGCTGCCCAGCAGCGTGAAGCGGCGCTACGCCAAATGCTGAACGGCGCGGCCTCGGACCAGGACGCGCAACGCAAGGAAGTGCAGGCACTGATCCAAGGGTTGATCGCCCAGATTGAAGCGGCGCTGGGCCCCGCAGCGAAACCCTAAACCAGGTTTCACAGCGCCTGTTTCGCAACGTTCATTGATGAACACGGAATGCACCGTGTACTAAATAAGGAAATTGATCATGCCATTAGTCAACGAGCAAATTACCGACGCGGTCACCCAGACCAACGTCAAAGTGGTGGCCGAATCGCCTGCGATGGCGATGAGCACTATTTATCAATCCATGGCGCAGGCCACGGCGATTCTGTTCCAGAACGCGGTGTCGGCCCAGCAGCAGCAAAACACCCTGGCCCAGGCGGCCACCAACCAGGGCGTGATGCAGATCTACAGCGTCGATACCACCGCAGGTGCGGCGGCCACCGAGAAAGTCGCCCAGGGCGGCGTGTCGGATAACCTCACCAGCCTGTTGACCGTGCTCAAGTCGTTCCAGCCTTAAGCACTGAGCAATAACGGATGTTGTTCTTTCTCAACCCAGGAGTTTCAACCATGAGTACAGTCAGCCCGCAAATCACCGATGCCGTCACCCAGACCAACGTCAAGGTGGTTGCCGAATCACCCGCGATGGCCATGAGCACTATTTACCAATCCATGGGCCAGGCCACGGCGATTCTGTTCCAGAACTCGGTCTCGGCCCAACAGCAACAAAACACCCTGGCTCAGGCGGCTACCAACCAGGGCGTGATGCAGATCTACAGTGTCGACACCACCGCTGGCGCCGCCGCCACCGAAAAAGTCGCCCAGGGCGGCGTGGCCGACAACTTGACCAGCCTGCTGGCCGTGCTCAAGTCGTTCCAACCTTAAGCTGCAAGGCCCCAACAGCCCCGGCGCCCACAAGGCTCCGGGGCTGTTGTCGTGTGGGCACTTGATCCGAAAGATGAGCCGGATGCGCCATATTCGTTCTTTTTTTCGAACATCCTATTGCCCTGTACCCCCATTGATCCTAGGATTCGTTTGAGATTTCAAACGCTCTGTCTCCCGTGCGCTCTTTCATTTTTTCTGCGCGCTGGGGCTGATTTCCCTGACGGCAGCCCACAAGGCGCCTTTCAACAACTCTAATTCGCTCCGCGTGCGCGCGGTGCTGTTAAGGAAAGCCGACATGCAGCTTAAAGACACCCAGTTGTTCCGCCAGCAAGCCTTTATCGATGGCGCTTGGGTCGATGCGGACAATGGCCAAACCATCAAGGTCAACAACCCGGCCACGGGCGAGATTCTCGGCACCGTGCCGAAGATGGGCGCCGCGGAAACCCGCCGCGCCATCGAAGCCGCCGACAAGGCCCTGCCAGCCTGGCGTGCACTCACCGCCAAGGAGCGCGCCAACAAGCTGCGCCGCTGGTTCGAACTGCTGATCGAAAACCAGGACGACCTCGGCCGCCTGATGACCCTCGAACAAGGCAAGCCGCTGGCCGAAGCCAAGGGCGAAATCGTCTACGCCGCCTCGTTTATCGAGTGGTTCGCTGAAGAAGCCAAGCGCATCTATGGCGACGTGATCCCCGGCCACCAGCCCGACAAGCGCCTGATCGTGATCAAGCAGCCCATCGGCGTGACCGCAGCCATCACCCCGTGGAACTTCCCTGCGGCGATGATCACCCGCAAAGCCGGCCCGGCCCTGGCCGCCGGTTGCACCATGGTGATCAAGCCCGCCTCGCAAACCCCGTTCTCGGCCCTGGCCCTGGTTGAGCTGGCGCACCGCGCCGGTATCCCCAAAGGCGTGCTCAGTGTGGTCACCGGCAGTGCTGGCGACATCGGCGGCGAGCTGACCAGCAACCCCATCGTGCGTAAATTGTCCTTCACCGGCTCGACCGAAATCGGTCGCCAGCTGATGGCCGAATGCGCCAAGGACATCAAGAAAGTCTCCCTGGAGCTGGGCGGTAACGCACCGTTCATCGTGTTCGACGACGCCGACCTGGATAAGGCCGTCGAAGGCGCGATCATCTCCAAGTACCGCAACAACGGCCAGACCTGCGTCTGCGCCAACCGCCTGTACATCCAGGATTCGGTGTACGACGCCTTCGCTGAGAAGCTCAAGGTGGCGGTGACCAAATTGAAGATCGGTAACGGCCTGGAAGACGGCACCACCACCGGCCCGCTGATCGACGAAAAAGCCGTGGCCAAGGTGCAGGAACATATCGCTGATGCCCTGAGCAAAGGCGCCAAGCTGTTGGCCGGTGGCAAGGTGATGGAAGGCAACTTCTTCGAACCGACCATCCTGGTTGACGTGCCGAAAAACGCCGCCGTGGCCAAGGAAGAAACCTTCGGCCCGCTGGCGCCACTGTTCCGCTTCAAAGACGAAGCCGAAGTGATCGCCATGTCCAACGACACCGAGTTCGGCCTGGCCTCCTACTTCTACGCCCGCGACCTGGGCCGGGTGTTCCGTGTGGCCGAGGCCCTGGAATACGGTATGGTCGGCGTCAACACCGGGCTGATCTCCAACGAAGTGGCGCCGTTCGGCGGCATCAAGGCCTCGGGCCTGGGCCGTGAAGGCTCCAAGTACGGGATCGAGGACTACCTGGAAATCAAATACCTCTGCCTGGGCATCTAAGGCACGGGATTGCAGCAAACGCAGAGGGCACGAGAGCGCTGCCCCTTTGCGTGTTTCACATGGTTATTCGCAGTGGCCGGGAAAGCTGTGGCAGTCGATCATCGCATGCTGCCGTAGTTGCCTCCCCGCCACCTATCCTTGAGCCACGCCGCCCGATGAGCGGCGAATGAGGACTTCATGAGCAAGACCAACGCTTCCCTGATGAAACGCCGCGAGGCCGCTGTACCGCGCGGTGTTGGCCAGATTCACCCGATCTTCGCCGACTCCGCGAAGAACGCCACCGTGACCGACGTTGAAGGTCGCGAGTTCATCGACTTCGCCGGCGGTATCGCCGTGCTGAACACCGGCCACGTGCACCCGAAAATCATCGCGGCCGTGACCGAGCAACTCAACAAGCTGACCCACACCTGCTTCCAGGTATTGGCCTACGAGCCCTACGTAGAAGTGTGCGAAAAAGTCGCCGCCAAGGTGCCAGGTGATTTCGCCAAGAAAACCCTGCTGGTTACCACTGGTTCCGAAGCGGTAGAAAACGCCGTGAAAATCGCCCGCGCCGCCACGGGCCGTGCCGGCGTGATCGCCTTCACCGGTGCTTACCACGGCCGCACTATGATGACCCTGGGCCTCACCGGTAAGGTGGTGCCTTACTCGGCCGGCATGGGCCTGATGCCGGGCGGCGTGTTCCGTGCGCTGTACCCCAACGAACTGCACGGTGTGAGCATCGACGACTCCATCGCCAGCATCGAGCGTATCTTCAAGAACGATGCCGAGCCGCGTGATATCGCCGCCATCATCATCGAGCCGGTACAGGGCGAAGGCGGTTTCTACGTCGCGCCGAAAGCCTTCATGAAGCGCCTGCGCGAACTGTGCGACAAGCACGGCATCCTGCTGATCGCCGACGAAGTGCAAACCGGTGCCGGGCGTACCGGTACCTTCTTCGCCATGGAACAGATGGGCGTTGCCGCCGACCTGACCACCTTCGCCAAATCCATCGCGGGCGGCTTCCCGCTGGCCGGTGTGTGCGGCAAGGCCGAGTACATGGACGCCATCGCTCCAGGCGGCCTGGGCGGCACCTATGCCGGTAGCCCGATTGCCTGCGCCGCGGCCCTGGCCGTGATGGAAGTGTTCGAAGAAGAGCACCTGCTGGACCGCTGCAAGGCCGTGGGCGAGCGCCTAGTGACTGGCCTCAAGGCCATTCAGGCCAAGTACCCGGTGATCGGCGAAGTGCGTGCCTTGGGCGCGATGATCGCGGTCGAGCTGTTCGAAGACGGCGACACCCACAAGCCAAACGCTGCCGCCGTTGCCTCCGTGGTGGCCAAGGCACGTGACAAGGGCCTGATCCTGCTGTCCTGCGGTACCTACGGCAACGTATTGCGCGTACTGGTGCCCCTGACCTCGCCGGACGAGCAGTTGGACAAGGGCTTGGCGATCATCGAAGAGTGCTTCTCCGAACTCTGACACGCCCGTTCCTACGAAAAACAAAAAAACCGCTTCGGCGGTTTTTTTGTGCCTGCTTCATTGTACGCACGCGCCTGCATTGTCTAAGGTGCAAGCATTGCCGATGGAGCGTGCTGGATGACTGCTGTTGATTTACCCGCTGTACCCCGAGTGTTAATCGCCGAAGCAGACCCTTGGTCGCGGGACCTGCTCAAGCAAGTGCTGTTGAATGTGCGCTGTGACGCACGGCTGGATGTGTGCGCCGATGGGCAACACGCCGCCACGCTGTTGGGCGAAAAAACCTATGACCTGATCTTGGCCGATTGGGAGCTGCCGGGCGTGGATGGCCTGAGCCTGCTGCGCAGCGTGCGCCAGAAACGCCGTTCGCTGCCGTTTATCTTGCTGAGCAGTCGCAACGACAGTGCCAGCGTGCGCGAAGCCTTGCCTCTGGCGCCCACCGCCTACCTCACCCGCCCGCTGAACATGGAAAGCCTGACCCAGCGCCTGCAAGACCTGCTGCTCAACGAAGGCGAAAGCGTGTACTGCGAAATCCCACCGCTGGCGCCGGGCATGACCTTGCCAGCCTTCCTTGAGCGGCGCCGCGAGGTCTGCGATGGCGCGCCGCTGCGCGTGGATGTGAAAGCTGCCGTGCAACGCAGCCTCGGCCCCGAAGGCCTGGACCTCAAGCAGTTGGAAGGCCAGGTGCACAGCGACCCGCAAATCACCGCCGTACTCATCGCCGCCGCCAACAGCGCCGGCTACCACGGCACGCCGGTGCAGACCCTGTCAGAGGCCCTGCATAAGTTGGTGCCCGGCCAGAGCATGAATCTCATCCTGGGCCTGGCGCTCAAGCACAACGTGGTGTTGGGTGACCCCGGGCTGGTGGCCTACGCCGAGCGGCACTGGCAACTGTCCCAGGACAGCGCCGACTACGCCCGGCGCCTGGCGCGCATGCTAGAGCTCGATCACGAGCGTTGCTACAGCGCCTGCATCCTGCACCGCTTGGGCGACCTGGCCTTGTTGCGCTGCCTGGAAGACTGGCGCCAGGGCGGCGGCGCCCTGGATGACGAAGCCATAGGGGAATCCCTCGACGCCTTTGGCGCCGCCTACGGTTCGGCATTGCGCACACGTTGGCGCTTGCCGCTGGAGTTGCGACAGTTGATCGCAGGGATCTATTCACTTGAAGGCGGGGTGTATTCGCGCGAAGCCCTGGTGGTGAACCTGGCGGTGCAAATGGCGCGGCTGACCGAGCATGAAGGGCTGGAAGAACTGGCGGGCAGCAAGACCGCGCGGCTGCTCAAGGTCGGCTTGCCGGAACTGACCCGAGTGCGCAAAACCTGAAACACACACCGGTCAATTGTGGGAGCTGGCTTGCCTGCGATAGCGGTGGGTCAGTCAAGACGCCATCGCAGGCAAGCCAGCTCCCACAGTGGGTCGGTGTTAACCGGCGATAACGCGGTTCTTGCCCTGGCGTTTTGCTTCGTACATCGCCGCATCCGCTCGCGCAAACAGGCTGTCGAGGGTGGAGTCATCTTCGCGCAGGCCGGCCAGGCCTTGGCTGACGGTCACATTGAATTCATGCCCTTCGTAGCTGAACACCAATGCCTGGATTTCCTTGCCCAACCGCTCGGCAACCTGCAGGGCCATCTCCGGTGGGCAACCCGGCAGCACAGCAGCAAATTCTTCGCCGCCAACGCGTCCGAACAGGTCGCCACGGCGCAATACCCCGCGACCGCTCTCGGCGATGCGCCGCAGCACCTGGTCGCCCTCCAGGTGGCCATAGGTGTCGTTGATGTCTTTGAAATCATCGATGTCCAGCAACAGGAACGCCAGCGGCGTGCCCTGCGCGCAGGCATTGTCGAACGCCTGGTTGGCGAGTTCGAAGAAGTGTCGCCGGTTGCTGCTTTGGGTCAGTACGTCGGTGGTGGCGAGGCGATGCAGTTCCAGCTCAAGTTGCTTCTTTTCGGTGATGTCTTCGGCGATGCCCACCACGATCAGCGCTTCACCGGGCACCACCTGCTGGTTGATGTAGCACTTGTCGCTCAACCAGCGGATCTGCCCGTCAGCGGTGATGATGCGGTACTCGCGGTCCTCCACGGCGCCCTGTTCCAGCACACGGGCCAGGCTGTGTTCGGCGTAGTCGAGGTCTTCGGGGTGGACGCTGTTGCGCCATTCGCGGTGGTCGGCCAGCAGCAGGCCGGCAGAGCGGCCAAACAGGCGCTCGTACGCCGGGCTCACATACAGCACGCGGCGTGTTTCCCAGTCGATGGCCCAGAGCACGGCGTTCACGCTGACCAGCAGGGAACTGAGCAGTTGCTCACGCTCACTCAGCCGCTCGACTTCACCTTGAGCATGCATGAGCGCCAACAGGGTCGCCGCCGCGGCCGGGCGCGGCGGCTCTGCGGTGGGCACATCGGGCAGGCTGGGCTTTTCGTGAACCATCGGTACAACTCTCTCTGGGCGCGCCGCAGGTGCAAAAGCGGTCACTACAAGGGGTCACCATGATGGCGAAGTGTTCTTTGAGAGAGGGGAATTGCGGTGAAGTTCCGTGAACGGCGTGGATTGACGGTGCCCGGAAAATGACGCCAAAAAGCCAGTGCGTGGGAGGGCGAACCCTCCCACGGCGCCCTCACGCTGCTGTAGGACGCAACGAGTAAGTCTTCAACTGGTGGGCAAAATCGCGCAGGGATTGGATGCCACTGGCCTCGGCTTCATGCACCCATTCCTTGATCGCCGCCAGCATGTCGTGGCCGTTGGAACTGGTCTTGAGCCAGATCTGCTGCAGCGCCAGGCGCTTTTCGTAGATCACGGTCAGGGCATGGCTGTGTTCCAGCATGCTCTGGATGCGCAGGTGATGGCGGTCTTCCAGCAAGCTGGTTTCCCGCGACAGCAGGCGCTTGGCGCGGTGGAACTGGTGGCGTACCGAATGATCGACCTTCTCCAGCTCCTGCTTGACCAGCGGGCCAATCACCAACTTGCGGTATTGGGCCATGATCTGGAAGCGGTTGTTGAGGATCGCCATGGCGGTGTCCATGTCCAGGCTGCCCTTGCCTTCGACGCGGTGGGCGATGGGCGCTACACGCTGCACCTTGGCCAGGCGCAGGAAGCTGAACACCTTGATCCAGGCCCAGCCCAGGTCGAACTCCCACTTCTTCACCGACAGCTTGGCCGAATTGGGGTAGGTGTGGTGATTGTTGTGCAGCTCTTCGCCGCCGACGATGATGCCCCACGGCACCAGGTTGGTGGCGGCGTCACGGCATTCGAAGTTGCGATAGCCCACGGCATGCCCCAGGCCGTTGATGACGCCGGCGGCCCAGAACGGGATCCACATCATCTGGATCGCCCAGATAGTGATACCGATGGTGCCGAACAGCAGCAGGTCGATCACGCCCATGAGCGCCACGCCCAACAGCGGGTAGCGCGTGTAGAGATTGCGTTCGATCCAGTCGTCCGGGCAGTTTTTGCCGTAGATACGCAGGGTCTCGGGGTTTTCCGCCTCGGCGCGGTACAGCTCGGCACCTTTGCGCAGCACGGTGGACAAGCCCTTGATCACCGGGCTGTGCGGGTCATCGACGGTTTCGCATTTGGCGTGGTGCTTGCGGTGGATGGCGGTCCACTCGCGAGTGTTCTGCGCCGTGGTCAGCCACAGCCAGAAGCGGAAGAAGTGTTTAAGGCCGGCATTGAGCTCGAGCGAGCGATGGGCCGAATAACGGTGCAGATAGACAGTGACCCCAATAATGGTCACGTGGGTCATCAACAGCGTGACTGCCACCAGTTGCCAGGCGGACAGATCAAGAAAACCGTTGTACCACATAGGCTGTATGGCCCTCAGATAAAGAAAAAAACAGCACCCGCATTATCACTTCCTTTGCAGATAAAACCAGTCACCGTTTCAGATAAGACTTACAAAGTGTTTCCTCCTCTATAATCCTGATCCTTTGTAGGGCGATTCTGGTTATTTAGTAAGGATTACTAAGCATATGCTGTTTTCATACCGAGGTGCCCTACGTGCGGGGTTGGTGTACCTGCTGGTTTCCATCCTTTGGCTCCAGCTCAGCCATTACCTATTAATCAACTTTATCGATGAACCCTTGGAGCTGGGACGCTGGCTGCAAGCGCGCGGTTATGTGTGGGTCAGCCTCAGCGCCTTGCTCATTTACTGGATAGGCTGGCGTTTTGCCCGTGCCCATGCGTTGCAACAACCCCTGAAAGAGAACCGCGAGCGCCTGCGTCAGGCCGCTGCGGTGTTCGATTGCACCCGCGAAGGGGTGCTGGTCACCGATACCCAGGGGCTGATCGTGCACGTCAACCGCGCGTTCATGGAGATCACCGGCTATCAGTGCGAAGAGGTCATGGGCCAACGGCCAAGCCTGTTCAAGTCCGGGCGCCACTCGGCGCATTTCTACCAGCAGATGTTCCAGGCCCTGGAAAGCACCGGCGAATGGAGCGGCGAAATCTGGAACCGACGTAAAAGCGGCGAGGTTTACCCCCAGTGGCAAACCATCCGCGTGATTCACGATGACCAGGGCCAGGTCAGCCACTACGTGGCGGTGTTTTCGGACATCAGCGCCATGAAGAACTCCGAGCACGAATTGGCGCATCTGGCACACCACGACCCGCTCACCGATCTGCCCAACCGCCTGCTGTTTACCGATCGCGCCGAGCAGGCCCTGGCCTCTGCGCAGGTGCATAAGCGTGGCTGCGCCCTGCTGTTGATGGACCTGGACCACTTCAAGATCATCAACGACAGCCTCGGCCATAACGTTGGCGATCAGTTGCTCAAGTTGGTGGCCGAACGCCTCAGCGGCCTGTTTGGGCCGGGGGTTACCCTGGCGCGCCTGGGAGGCGACGAGTTTGCCGTGCTGGCCGAAAGCTGCCCGCAGGTGGTGCAAGCGGCGGCCTTGGCGCAGCGCATGCTCAACGCCATGAAGGATCCGTTCATTTTTGACGGCAACCAGCTGTTTATCAGCGCCAGTATCGGCATCAGCCTGTTCCCCAGTGACGCCCTGAGCGCCGAGCAATTGCTGCGCAACGCCGATTCCGCGTTGTTCAAGGCCAAGAGCGCCGGGCGCGAAGGCTACGCGTTGTATACCGAAGAGCTGACCGCCCACGCCCAACACCGGGTGGAAATCGCCGGCGAGCTGCGTCGCGCCCTCGACCAACATGAGCTGCGCGTGTATTACCAGCCGGTGCACGACCTGCACGACAGCCGTTTGGTCGGCGTTGAAGCATTGGTGCGCTGGCAGCACCCGGAACGCGGCCTGGTACCGCCGGGCGAGTTCATTCCTATCGCCGAGCGCACCGGGCTGATTGCCGACATCGATGCGTGGGTGATGGACCAGGCGTGCCGCCAGATGTGCCAATGGCTGGCCGACGGCGCGCCGCTGAGCTTTATCGCAATCAATGTCTCCAGCCGCCTGTTTGCCCGGCGCGAGCTGTATGAGCAAGTGGCCCAAGTGCTGCACACCACTGGGCTGGACCCGGCCTTCCTGGAGCTGGAAGTCACCGAGAGCGCCGTGATGGACGACCCGGAAGTCGCGTTGGAGCAACTGCACCGCCTGCGCGAACTGGGCCTGCGCCTGGCGATCGACGACTTTGGCACCGGCTATTCCTCGTTGCTGCGCCTCAAGCGTCTGCCGGTGCAGAAGCTCAAGATCGACCAGGGCTTTGTGGCGGGCTTGCCGTGGGACGAAGACGACGCGGCGATTGTGCGCGTGGTGATCGCCCTGGCCAAAAGCATGGGCATGCAGGTGCACGCCGAAGGAATTGAGCAGGTGGAACAGGCGCGGTTCCTACTGGATCAGGAATGCGACATGGGCCAGGGGTACTGGTTTGGACGGCCGATGCCGGCTGATGAAATCGACTGGACCCGAGCACCTCTGATCCGCCAGGACTGACGCGGTCAATGTGGGAGCCGGGCTTGCCCGCGAAGGCGGTGTGTCAGTCGCTGCATGTGTTACTGCACCACCGCTTTCGCAGGCAAGCCAGCTCCCACAGGGTTCTGCGGCGACTGTGCATGAGCGTTTTTTCTGTGGAAACCCTTGCAACCCCATGCCCTATCAGAAAATTCTTTCTGGTTATATAAACATTCTTAAATAGTATTTTTAAGAATATCCGCGCTTATCTACTATCGCCCTCACGCCGCAAGCAGTGCCGCCACTGCCAGGCACTACTCATTTTCAGGAGCGAGACCATGAGCGCATCTCTACGTAGCGTTGACGGCCAGGACGAAGCAGCCATTTTGCGTGAAATCCAGAGCGCCCTGCGCGACCTGCGGTTTGGCGCGGTGGAAATCACCGTACACAACGCCCAAGTGGTACAGATCGAACGCAAGGAAAAATTCCGTCTGCAGAACCCCGGTAACAAACCGAGCTGAGCAAGAACGGCGATAGACCCGCAATTACAAGAAAAGCCAACACTCAAGAATTTCAGGAGCTTCTATGTCGTCGATTCGCCGTTATGCCTTGGCCGCATTGGCCAGTGCCGTGTTTGCCGGTTCCGCCGTTGCCAAGGACTACGAGTTGCTCAACGTCTCGTACGACCCCACCCGTGAGCTGTACCAGGATTACAACGCTGAGTTCACCAGCTTCTGGAAACAGTCCCACCCCGGCGACAACGTCAAGATCCAGCAGTCCCACGGTGGCTCGGGCAAGCAAGCACGCGCAGTGATTGACGGCCTGCGCGCCGACGTAGTGACCCTGGCCCTGGCCGGTGACATTGATGAAGTCGCCAAGCTGGGCAAGACCCTGCCGGAGAACTGGCAGACCCGCCTGCCGGACGCCAGCACCCCATACACCTCCACCATCGTGTTCCTGGTACGCAAGGGCAACCCCAAAGGCATCAAGGACTGGGGCGACCTGATCAAGAAAGACGTGTCGGTGATCACGCCCAACCCGAAAACCTCCGGCGGTGCACGCTGGAACTTCCTCGCCGCCTGGGCCTACGGCCTCAAGGCTGGCGGCAGCGAAGCCAAGGCCCAGGAATACGTCAAAGAGCTGTTCAAGCACGTGCCGATACTGGACACCGGCGCGCGCGGTTCTACCATTACCTTCGTCAACAACGGCCAGGGTGACGTGCTGCTGGCGTGGGAAAACGAGGCGTTCCTGGCCTTGAAGGAAGACGGCGGCGCCGACAAGTTCGACATCGTCGTGCCTTCCCTGTCGATCCTGGCGGAACCGCCTGTGGCCGTTGTGGACAAGAACGCCGAGAAAAAGGGCAACACCGAGATCGCCACCGCGTACCTCAACCACCTGTACAGCCCGGCGGGCCAGGAGATTGCGGCGAAGAACTTCTACCGTCCACGGGATGAAAAAGTCGCCGCCAAATACGCCCAGCAGTTCCCGAAACTGGACCTGGTGACTATCGACAAAGACTTCGGCGGCTGGAAAACTGCCCAACCGAAATTCTTCAATGACGGTGGCGTGTTCGACCAGATCTACACGGCGCAATAAGCCAAAGTACCTGTAGGGGCCTGACTTTCTGTAGGGACTGGGCTGGTGTGGGAGCTGGCTTGCCTGCGATAGCATCACCATGGTGTGGCTGATACACCGAGGTGCCTGCATCGCGGGCAAGCCCGGCTCCCACAGAAAAGCCAGCTGCCACAGAACGCACGCTCCTACAGTGGTTTCTACCCTTTAACCAAGGACTCTTATGTCGCGTCGTATCTCCCCCGTCATACCCGGCTTCGGGCTGACGCTGGGCTACACCGTGGTGTACCTCAGCCTGATCGTACTCATCCCCCTGGCGGCGATGTTTGTACACGCCGCTCAACTCACCTGGGATCAGTTCTGGAACATCAT
Source organism: Pseudomonas sp. BTN1 (assembly GCF_001907715.1). Taxonomy (NCBI): domain Bacteria; kingdom Pseudomonadati; phylum Pseudomonadota; class Gammaproteobacteria; order Pseudomonadales; family Pseudomonadaceae; genus Pseudomonas; species Pseudomonas sp. BTN1. The sequence continues at coordinate 27,312 of NZ_MPBM01000027.1, forward strand.
CTCCGCGCCTCGCGTGCTGGCGGCCTTGAAGCTGAGCTTCAGTACCGCGCTGTACGCCGCACTCATCAACGGTGTGATTGGCACTTTGTTGGCCTGGGTGCTGGTGCGCTACACCTTCCCCGGGCGCAAGGTCATCGACGCGATGATCGACCTGCCGTTCGCCCTGCCCACCGCCGTCGCCGGTATCGCGCTGACGGCGCTGTACGCGCCCAACGGCCTGGTCGGCCAGTTTGCCGCCGACCTGGGTTTCAAGATCGCCTACACCCCCCTGGGTATCACCCTGGCGCTGACCTTCGTCACGTTGCCCTTCGTGGTGCGCACGGTGCAGCCGGTGCTGGCCGATATCCCCCGGGAAATCGAAGAGGCCGCCGCCTGCCTCGGCGCCAAGCCGTTGCAGGTGTTCCGCTACATCCTCGTGCCGGCATTGTTGCCCGCCTGGCTGACCGGCTTCGCCCTGGCGTTTGCCCGAGGCGTGGGTGAGTACGGGTCGGTGATCTTCATCGCTGGCAACATGCCGATGAAAACCGAAATCCTGCCATTGCTGATCATGGTCAAGCTCGACCAATACGACTACCGCGGCGCCACCTCCATTGGTGTGCTGATGCTGGTGGTGTCCTTTGTCTTGCTGCTGCTGATCAACCTGTTGCAGCGGCGCATCGAACGTCCATAAGGAGGCGCGGAACATGTCCCAATCGTCTATTTCCGCCGCGTCCTCGGCCAACGCCGCCCGGCGTGGCAGTGCGACCTCGCGACGTTTCCTGATCGGCCTTGGCTGGCTGGTATTCGTCCTGTTTCTGCTGCTGCCATTGCTGGTGGTGGTGTCCCAGGGCTTGAAGAACGGCCTCGGCACGTTCTTCACCGCAATCCTTGAGCCAGACGCGCTGTCGGCGCTGAAACTCACGGTGATCGCCGTGCTGATTTCGGTGCCGCTCAACCTGGTGTTCGGCGTCAGCGCCGCCTGGTGCGTGAGCAAGTACTCGTTCCGTGGCAAGAGCATCCTGGTCACGCTGATCGACCTGCCGTTCTCGGTCTCGCCGGTGATCGCCGGCCTGGTGTACGTGTTGATGTTCGGCGCCCAGGGCTTCTTCGGGCCGTGGCTGCAAGAGCATGACATCCAGATCGTGTTCGCCCTGCCGGGCATCGTGCTGGCGACCATCTTCGTCACCGTGCCGTTCGTGGCCCGTGAGTTGATCCCGCTGATGCAGGAGCAGGGCACCCAGGAAGAAGAAGCCGCGCGCCTGCTGGGCGCCAATGGCTGGCAGATGTTCTGGCATGTCACCGTGCCGAACATCAAGTGGGGCCTGATCTACGGCGTGGTGCTGTGTACGGCGCGGGCCATGGGTGAGTTCGGCGCGGTGTCGGTGGTGTCCGGCCACATTCGCGGCGTCACCAACACGCTGCCGCTGCATGTCGAGATTCTCTACAACGAATACAACCACGTTGCCGCGTTTGCGGTGGCCAGCCTGTTGCTGATCCTGGCGCTCTTCATCCTGCTGCTCAAGCAGTGGAGCGAGAACCGAATCAACCGCCTGCGCAACAGCGCGGGTGAGGAATAAGTCATGTCGATCGAAGTCCGTAATGTCAGCAAGAACTTCAACGCCTTCAAGGCCCTGGACAGCATCAACCTGGATATCCAGAGTGGCGAGCTGGTGGCGTTGCTGGGCCCGTCCGGCTGCGGCAAGACCACGTTGCTGCGCATCATCGCCGGCCTGGAAACCCCGGACGCCGGCAGCATCGTGTTCCATGGCGAAGACGTTTCCGGCCACGATGTGCGTGATCGCAACGTGGGCTTTGTGTTCCAGCACTACGCGCTGTTCCGCCACATGACCGTGTTCGACAACGTCGCTTTCGGCCTGCGCATGAAGCCGAAAAACCAACGCCCCACCGAAAGCCAGATCGCGAGCAAGGTTCACGAGCTGCTGAACATGGTGCAGCTCGATTGGTTGTCCGACCGCTACCCGGAACAACTTTCCGGTGGCCAGCGCCAGCGTATCGCCCTGGCCCGCGCCTTGGCGGTGGAGCCCAAGGTTCTGCTGCTCGACGAGCCGTTCGGCGCCCTTGATGCCAAGGTGCGTAAAGAACTGCGCCGCTGGCTGGCGCGCCTGCACGAGGACATCAACCTGACCTCGGTCTTCGTGACCCACGACCAGGAAGAGGCCATGGAAGTCGCCGACCGTATCGTGGTGATGAACAAGGGCGTGATCGAGCAGATCGGTTCACCGGGCGACGTCTACGAAAACCCGGCCAGCGACTTTGTCTATCACTTCCTGGGGGACTCCAACCGCCTGCATTTGGGCGAAGACAAGCACCTGCTGTTCCGTCCCCACGAAGTGTCGTTGTCACGCCATGAACTGGAAGATCACCATGCGGCGCAAGTGCGGGATATTCGGCCGTTGGGCGCGACTACTCGCGTGACCTTGAAGGTCGAAGGCCAAAGCGAGTTGATTGAGGCCGAAGTGGTGAAAGACCATGACAGCCTCACCGGGTTGGCGCGGGGCGAGACCCTGTTCTTCAAACCCAAGGTCTGGCAAAAAGCCTAATAACACTGCAAAACCCTTGTGGGAGCCGGGCTTGCCCGCGATGGCGGTGTGTCAGTCGACAGTTATGCCAACTGATCCACCGCCATCGCGGGCAAGCCCGGCTCCCACATTGGATGTTCAGTACTTGTTAGACCGTGGCGTTTTTCCCGCGTACTGCCACCGGCCCAGAGCGCTCTTCAATCTGGCGCTTGAGGTCCTGCCGCAACCCCAGCAAAAACGCCAACTCCGCCACCACAAACAACGGCCCTACGATCAGCCCCGACACATCATCCACAAACGCAGGCTTCCTGCCTTCGTAGTAATGCCCGACGAACTGAATCACCCAGCCCACCACAAACATCCCCACGCCGCTGCTCAGCCACACCGCCGTGCTTTGCGCCGCCAGCACATGCCCGGCCCACACCGACAAGCCCATCAGCACCGTCATCAACACGCCCAAGGCCAGTTCTAGGCGCAGATAAAACCACGCCGAAAACAACGCCAGCAGTACCGCAGGTGATAGCCACAGCCCGCCCATCGACCATTCGGGGCGCGACAACAGCACGGCCACCGCCACCACAATCAACGGAATACCGATGAAGTGGCTGGCGATGTTGCGTGGGTCGCGGTGGTATGCGGCGTATTGACTGAGGTGGTCGACGAGGCTTTTCATTGTTGTTCCTCCTGTAGGATGTTTGATCATGCCCTGTCAGTCGGTGCCTAACTGTCAATTGGGCGACAATCTTCGGAGTTCGCATGGACACAGGGACATGGCACGCGCAATTGGCTCGCGGTCATTGGTTCAGCCATTTGCCGCCTGACTTGCAGCGTAGCCTGCTGGGGGCGGCGCGGTTGCGTGTGCTGACGGCGGGGCAGTACCTGTTCAAGCGCGGTGACCCGCCGTGCGGCGTGTATGCGGTGCTGGAAGGCACGGTGCGCATCAGTGCGGTCAGTGCCCAAGGCAAGGAAGCGGTGTTGAGCCTGGTGGAAACGCCCTACTGGTTCGGCGAGATCTGCCTGTTCGACAACCTGCCGCGCACCCACGATGCCTTGGCCACGGGTGCTTGCAGACTGCTGCAGGTGCCGCAGGCGGCGATGCTCGGCATTCTCGAACAGCATCCGCTGTTCTGGCGGGAGATGGCACTGTTGATGAGCCATAAACTGCGGCTGTCGTTGATCAATATCGAACAGATGAGCCTGATGCCCGCTTCAAAGCGCCTTGCCCATCGGCTGCTGATGATCGCCCAAGGCTATGGCGAAGTTGAGCAGGCGCGCCGCGTGCTGCAACTGCCCCAGGAGGATCTGGCGGCGATGCTGGGCCTGTCGCGCCAGACCATCAACAGTCTGCTCAAAGCGCTGGAGCAACAGGGCATTATCGGCTTGAGTTACGGCGCCATCGAGATACGCGACCTCAATGGGCTGCGGCTGGCCGCGGGCCTATGAACCGCGATAGGTGGAGAAGCCGTAAGGGCTGAGCAGCAGCGGGATGTGGTAGTGCTGGTCGGCCTGCTTGACCTGGAAAATCACCGGCACCTCGGGGAAGAACGTCTCGCGGTTCGCCTTCTTGTAGTAATCGCCGGTCTTGAACACCACGCGGTACTCGCCCGGCTGCATGCTGCGGTTGGCCGGGAACAGCTCGGCGATGCGGCCTTGCTGGTTGGTCACACCTTCAGACAGCGACTGCCATTTATCGCCCACGTGCTGTTCCAGGGTCACGTTGACACCGGCGCTTGGCAGGCCGTTTTCCAGGTTGAGTACGTGCACGCTCAGGGGGTTGCCGTCGGCCAGGGCCAGGTTGCACAGGCCACTCAAGCTCAGTGCGGCAAGGGTCATGCTCAACGTTTTCATCGCGAAGTCCTTTTGAGGGAAGTGGAATCAAGGGGTGATTTTCAAGCCCAGTTGCTCGGCGGCTTGTACGGCGCAGGCTTCATCCTGCGCGGCGCCACCGGCACCGGCGATGCCCAGCGCACCGACCAGTTCGGCATCGGCAAACAGCGGCACGCCGCCGCCGAGCAACAGCAGCTCGGGCACGCTGTTGAGGTTGGCGGCCTCGGGGTTATTACGCGCCCGTTCGGCAAACAGCCGGGTCGGGGTTTTTGTCGACAGCGCCGTGTACGCCTTGCGTTGGCTGGCGAGGCTGTTGTGCGGGCCGACACCGTCAGCGCGCAGGCCCAGCAACAGGTTGCCACCGCGGTCGAGTACGGTCAGCGCCGCGGTGCAGTGGGCCAGGCTGGCGTCGGCCAGTTGGCGAGCGGCGTGCAGATCCAGCTCGGCGTGGCGGGGCAGTTGTGGCGTCGCCTGGGCGACGGTGGCCACGACGAGGCTCAGGAACAAGGCAGTGCGGTACATAGTGAGGACTCCAGAAAGCAGGCCAACACGGTAACCAGCGGACGCGGACAAAAGCCGCACAATTGGATGACAGGTTTGTAATCAAACTCAGGAGTTTGTGGTGGTTGTACCGGCCTCATCGCAGCGATGCGGCGACCCGACAAGCCAGCTCCCACATGATGTGAACCCATTCCCCTGTGGGAGCTGGCTTGCCTGCGATGAGGCCCTTCCTACTGCAACCCCTCGCGAAACTGCCCCGGCGTCATCCCCGTCCAGCGCTTGAACGCACGATTGAAACTGCTGGTATCGGCAAACCCCAGCAAATGGCTGATCTCGGCCAGTGAGCACTGCGGGTCACGCAGGTGCAATAACGCCAGGTTTTGCCGGCACTCATTGAGCAAGGCGTCGAATCGACAGCCTTCATCGGCCAGATGCCGCTGCAAGCTGCGCAAGCTCAAGTGCAGCGCTTGGGCAATACGTTCGGCGCTTGGCTCGCCGTCTGGCAATTGCGCCTCGATGGCGGCGCGCACCTTGCGTTCCCAGGTCAACGGTTGCAGTTGGGCGAGGGTGCGCTTGAGCACGGTTTCGTTGTGTTCGGCCAGCTCCGGGTTGGCGTCGTCCAGATGGCTGTCGAAATCGCTGGCGGCGAATTCCAGGCGGTCTTCGTCGGCGGCAAACCATACCGGCGCGCGAAATACCCTGTGCCACGGCTCGGGGTCGGCGGGTTCCGGGCGCCGCAGGTAAACGGCCAACGGCGCATAGTCGCGACCCAGGCGGTTGCGACAGGTGCGTACGTAGATCGCCGCAAAGGCATCAATCGCTTCCGGCGCGGGCGCGGGGCTGCCTGGAGGTTGGAGCAGGCGAAAACGGTAGATGTCGCCGTGGCGGCTCAGCTCCAGGTCCAGGGCATCACTGACCACCTGGTGATAGCGCACGATGCGCTCGAACACCTCGCGCAAGCTGCCGCTGGCCACCAATGCGTAACCCAGCGCATGAAAGGTGGTGGGGCTGACAAACCGCGACACCCGCAGCCCAATCGCCGGGTCGCCACTGGCCTGTACCGCCAGCGTCCATAGGCGCGTGGTGGCCGACAACCGATAGCGGGCGTTGGGGTCGTCCATCTGCTGCGGGTCCAGCCCGGCTTCGGCGCACAGCGCGGCGCTGTCGAGGCCCAGGGCGTCGAGCTGCTTGCGCAGGGCACGGGTCCAGCTGGCGAGGGAAGTGGGTTCGGTCATGGCAATTGGCGCTTGTGGTCAACAGATTGGCGTGCGCGGCTAGCGTCCTGCGCTAGGGTTAGGTGCAGGATTCAGGCATCACTTCACAAGAGAATGGAAGCATGGACGGTACTTCTGCAAGCCCCCAGCCGTTGAACGCGCAACAGCGTTCGGCGCATATCCGCGAGGTCGTGATGGCCGAAGGCGTGCGCTTGCGCCAGCGGCACCCCTGGTTGTTGCATCAGGACGCACTGGGCGCAGGCATCCTGGCCTTTGCCCTGCTGGGCATGTTCGGCTCGGCAGCGCTCTATATCAGCGGTCATATGGCCTGGTGGGTGTGTCTGCTGCTCAATGCCTTCTTCGCCTCGCTCACCCATGAGTTGGAACACGACCTGATCCACAGCATGTACTTTCGCAAGCAACGCGTGCCCCACAACCTGATGATGGGCCTGGTATGGCTGGCGCGGCCAAGCACCATCAACCCATGGATACGCCGGCACCTGCACCTCAACCATCACAAGGTCTCGGGCACCGAGGCCGACATGGAAGAGCGCGCGATCACCAATGGCGAACCCTGGGGCATCGCGCGGTTGCTGATGGTGGGGGACAACATGATGTCGGCCTTGATCCGTCTGTTGCGCGCCAAGACCTGGCCGCACAGGTTCAGTATCCTCAAGCGCGTGCTGCGGGTGTACGCACCGCTGGCCTTGCTGCATTGGGGCGCGTGGTACGTCTTCCTGGGCTTTCATGCCGCCAATGGGATTGCCAGTTTGATGGGCGCGCCCATTCAGTGGTCAGCCGGTACCTTGCAGGTGATGCAGGTGATCGATATCGCTGCGGTGGTGATCATCGGCCCGAACGTGTTGCGCACCTTCTGCCTGCACTTTGTCAGCTCCAACATGCATTACTACGGCGATGTGGAACTGGGCAATGTGATTCAGCAAACCCAAGTGCTGAACCCTTGGTGGCTGTGGCCGTTGCAGGCGTTCTGCTTCAATTTCGGCAGCACCCACGGCATCCATCACTTTGTGGTGAAAGAACCGTTCTACATCCGCCAGATGACCGCCAAGGTGGCGCACAAGGTCATGGCCGAGATGGGGGTGCGCTTCAATGATTTGGGCACCTTTGCCCGCGCCAACCGCTTCGAACGACGTGAGCAGGCACACAGCGATTTAGCTCACCTCAGCAGGCAATAAACGCCAGGGGCAAATCGCGAATCTGTTCGCGCACGGGTGGTTGGTAGTGGTCATCGCTGATCAGTTCGTGCAGCAGTTCTTCGCGCAGTTGGTGGAATTCAAAGCTGCTGCGCTGGCGTGGATGGGGCAGGGCGATCTCGACTATTTGCTTGATGCGCCCGGGCCTGGGCTCCATCACCACCACGCGGTCGGCGAGGAAAATCGCCTCTTCCACGTCATGGGTGACCAGCACCGTGGTGATTCTGGCGCGGGCGCGAATTGCCAGCAGTTCATCCTGCATCTGCTGGCGGGTCAGCGCGTCGAGGGCGCCGAAGGGTTCGTCCAGCAACAGGATGCGCGGGCTGGCCACCAGGCCGCGGGCAATCGCCACCCGTTGCGCCATGCCGCCGGAGAGTTGGTGGGGATAGGCGCGGGTGAAGTCAGTCAGGCCCACCAACTCGATAAAATCACCGATGCGCCGCGTGCGTTCGGCTTCGCTCAGCGGCTCGTTGACCAGGCCCAGGCCGATGTTTTGCGCCACGGTCAGCCACGGGAACAGGCGGTGCTCCTGGAACACAATACCGCGTTCGCCGCCGATCCCGCTGACGGCGTTACCATCCACCTGGATCTCGCCGCGATACTGCGTATCGAGCCCCACCAGCAGGCGCAGCAGGGTGGACTTGCCGCAACCGCTGGCGCCGACAATCGCGACGAATTCCCCTTCGGCCACCTCCAGGTTGAATTCGCGAATGGCTTCCAGTTCGAAGCCATCGACGTCGAAGGACTTGCCCACGTGGTTGAAGCTGACAATTGGTGCGTTCATGCGTGTCTCCAGCGAGTGGCGCGGGTTTCGAGGCGTTGGCCGAACAGGTTGAGGGTGGCGCCGGTGAGGCCGACCAGCAGCATGCCGCTCATGATCAGGTCCATGCGCAGCAGCTGTTGGGCACCGATCATCAGGCTGCCGATGCCGCCATTGGAGGGCATGAAATATTCGGCGCCGAGGGTGCCCATCCACGCGTAGATCAGGCTCAGGCGCAGGCCGGCGAAAATCCCCGACGCGGCACCCGGCAGCACCAGGCGGCGCAGGCGTTGCCAGAGGTTCAGCCGCAGCACCTGCGCGGCTTCGCGCAGCTGGGGTGACAGGTTGAGCACGCTGCGCTGGGTGGCAATAAACAACGGGAAGAAGGCGGCGAGGGCGATAAACACCCACTTGGCCAACTCACCCAGGCCGAACCAGGCGGTCAACAGTGGCACCCAGGCGAAAATGGCAATCTGGCGCAACGCGGACAAGGTTGGGCCGAGCAGTCGTTCACTGCGCCGCGACAACCCCAGCCACAAGCCCACGGCAAAGCCCAGGCTGCCGCCGAGCAACAAGCCGCCCAGGGCCCGGCCCAGGCTTTTGCCCAGGGCGGTGGTCAGGCTGCCATCCAGCCCGCCGGCCAGGGTGGTTTGCAGCACGGCCCAGGGGCTGACCAGAATGTTCGGGTCTACCCAGCCCTGTTGCGACGCTGCCTGCCACAGCGCCAACAACAGCAAGGGTAACAACCAGGGCTGCAGACGTTGCCAGCCTTCATAGCGTGGCCCGCGGCGGATCTGCGCGGTGGCGGGGTGGGGCCAGTGCACCCACTTGCGATCCAGCCAGCCGATGCCGCGGTCCATCACCACACCCAGCACGCCAATGACCACGATGCACACGAAGACGATATCGAGCATGAACAACTGGCGCGCCCACACCATCAGGTAGCCGATGCCTTCGCTGGAGGCCAGCAGCTCCACGGCCAGCAGGGAGGTCCAGCCGGCGGCCAGGGCCAGGCGTACGCCGGCCATGAACGCAGGCAGTGCGGCGGGCAGGACCAGGCGGCGGATCAGCAAGTGGCCAGGCAGGCGCAGTACACGGGCGGCTTCGCGCAGGTTGGGCTGGGCGTCGCGCACGCCCACCAGGGTATGCAGGGTCACGGGCACCACGATGGCCTTGACCAGCACCACCAGCTTGAGGGTTTCGCCAATGCCGAAAAACACCATGAACAGCGGGATCCAGGCCAGGGTCGGCACTTGCGCCAGCGCGCTGAACGTCGGGAACACCAAGCGCTCGGCGCGCGCACTGAAACCCAGGGACGCGCCGAGTATCGCGCCGGCACTGACACCGGCCAGCAGGCCCCAGAACAAGCGCTGCAAGCTGATCGCCAGATGGCTCCATAACTCGCCAGCGGCCAACTCCACCGCGCTGTTCCACACCAGGGCGGGGGTGGGCAGAATCTGCTCGCTCATCCAATGATTGCGGCTGGCCAGCCACCATAAGGCAAACAGCGTGAGCGGCAGCAGCCACGGCAATAAACGCTGGCCCAGCTGCGCCCAGCGCGGCGCGATGCCTTTAGACGGGGCCGCCAGCGGCAGGCTCAGAAGTGAAATCCGGGCCATGGAAGACCTCCGAATGCGTTATGTGATTTCGATCTTACAAAATCGTGATCAAGATGATTGTGAGATAAGAAAAGTCATTTAAAGCCTCACGCCGCCACGCATCCAATGCATTCGAAGAATATTTTCGATGCTGTTTATGCATATGCCTCTGGAGGCTGCGGGTTAGCTTGCATATTTCTAAATGCTATTAAATTGTGAATTTATAGTATTTAAAGTTTTGTTCAGTCTATGCCTACTTTTTGCTCCCCAGGCGACCGTCGCCCACCAGGAGCTGCGCTTATGAAACTGCCCTTTAAACGTCTGATCAGCCTGTTCGCCGGCACCGCCCTGGCCGGGTTGGTGCATGCCGCCGACCTCAAGGAAATCCGCATCGCAGTGCCCGACCTCAGTGCCGGCAGCCAGCACAGCGGCGGTGGCATCACCGACGTGTTGCGTGAACAGCAGATCTTTGAAAAAACCTTTGCCGACCAAGGCATCAAAATCCAATGGAATTACTTCAAGGGCGCCGGTCCGGTGATCAATGAAGCGTTCGCCAACGGCCAGGTGGACCTGGCCTATCTGGGCGACCTGGCAGCGATCATCGGCCGCTCCAATGGCCTGGATACGCGGCTGCTCAGCGCCTCTGCACGGGGAGTGAAACACTACCTCGGCGTGGTGCCGGGCTCCGGCATCAAGACCTTGCAAGACCTCAAGGGCAAGCGCGTGGCGGTGTTCCGAGGCACGGCCAGCCAGTTGTCGTTCGACAGCGCATTGGCCAGCCAGGGCTTGAGCGAGAAGGACCTTAAGGTGATCAACCTGGACTTCAACGCGGCCGCTGCCGCCCTGGCCGCCAAGCAGATTGACGCCACCTGGGGCGGGTCCACCCTGACGGCGTTGCAGGCCAAAGGTTTGGCAGAAATACCGCTGACCACCAAGGACCTGGGCGATGCCGGCAGCATCCAGGCCGTGCTGGTGGGCAGCTCCAAATTCGTCGATGAACACCCAGACGCCGTGGCCACGTTGCTCAAGGCCCAGCAGCAAGCGGTGCAGTGGTTGACCGATGACAACAACAAACAGGCGTACATCGCACTGGTGTCAGGGCTGGCCAGTTACCCGCCGGTGATCCTCACCAATGATTTGAAAGACCAGAAACTCAGCGAAGTTTTCCCCTCCACGCTGGACCCGGTGTTCCTTGGCAAATTGCAGGATGCGGTGGACTTGGCGTCCAGGGAGAAGTTGATTCGCAAGTCGTTTCAGGTGAGTGATTGGGTGGCGCCGGGGTTGGTGGCGGCTGGGCTCTGATTTTGTTGTTGCCTGTACTGCCGTCTTCGCGAGCAAGCCCGCTCCCACATTTGGAATGCATTCCAACCTGTGGGAGCGGGCTTGCTCGCGAAGGGGCCCGTCAAACCGCCACACTCACCTGCTGACTATCCACCTCCACCAACATCTCGATCATCGCCTTCGCCGCCGGCGACAACCGCGACCCCGTGCGGCTGACGATCCCGCAGCGTGCGCTCAGGGTATCCATGTGCTGCGGCAAGTTGCGCCAGTGCAGCAGCACCAGCGCCCCCCTGGCAATGTCCTCGGCAAAGGCTTCTTCAGTGCCGACGCCGATGGCATTGGTTTGCAGCACGATGCTCACCAGTGCCGGGAAGTGCTCGGTCTGGATACTCGGGGAAAAATCCATGCGCCCACTCAGGTTCGCCAGCAGTTTGCGAATGCCTTGGGAGATCAGCGGCGCCGCCAGCGGGTAATCGAACATATCGTTGGTGGACAGGCTGTCCTTGGCCAGCAAGGGGTGGCCGGGGCGGCAGAAAAACACCCCGCGTTTGGGGGTGAGTGCGCGGGTCTGGAAATTCGGGTCGGCTTCGAACTGGCGGATGTCGGCGATAAAGAATTCTATCTCTTCACGGCTCAGGCGGCGGCTGAGGGTTTCCCAGTTATCCACCTGAAACGTGGTGCGGATTTTCGGGTGGGCGTTGATAAACCGCGCCACCGCATCCGGCACCAGTTTCACGGCTGGCGCCGGGCCGCAGCCGAAGCGCAGGTCGCCGGCGTCGAGCTTGGTCATGCGCGTCACTTCACTGCTCAGCAGCGCTGCGCCATGCACCAGGCTCAGGGCGTGCTGCAACACCACCTGGCCTTCCGGCGTGGGACGCAAGTCCTTGTGGCCACGGTCTACCAGCACGCAACCAAACTCCTGTTCCAGCCCCTGGATACTGCGGCTGAACGCTGGTTGGGTGATGCCCATGGCGTCCGCGGCGCGCACGAAACTGCGGTGTTCGTTGAGGGCGATGAAGTAGCGCAGTTGGCGAAGATCCATATGCTTTCCCGGCATATTAAAAATAGGTCGAAGGCATTTGCGACCGAGCAAGCTGAGGTTTTAAATGCAAGCTCTTATTCCGTCAACGAAGCATTCATTCATTTGCTAGACCTAAATTGCATATGGATAGAGCGTTGCTGGAAGCGTCCCCCCACCGTTTCGCAGGCACATGAGGGTCATCACAATGAGCAACGCCGCATTAGCCGTTCAACCCATCGCCCAACCACTTGATATTCACCCGGTAGCCGGGCGGATCGGCGCCGAAATCCGTGGCATCAAACTGTCCGGTGAGCTGGATGCCGCCACCGTCGAGGCCATCCAGCAGGCGCTGGTGCAGTACAAGGTGATTTTCTTTCGCGAGCAGACCCACCTCGATGACCAGAGCCAGGAAGCCTTTGCTCACCTGCTCGGCGAGCCGATCGCCCACCCGACGGTGCCGGTGCGGGACGGCACGCGGTTCCTGATGGAGTTGGATGGCACCCGTGGCCAGCGCGCCAATTCCTGGCACACCGACGTGACTTTCGTCGATGCCTACCCTAAGGCTTCGATCCTGCGTTCGGTGCTGGCGCCTGCTTCCGGCGGGGACACCGTATGGGCCAACACAGCCGCGGCCTACAACGACCTCAGCGTGGAGCTGCGCGCACTGGCTGACCACCTCTGGGCGGTGCACAGCAACGAATACGACTACGCCGCACGCAAGCCGGATGTGGCGGTGGAGAAGCTGGAGGAATACCGCAAGGTCTTCACCTCCACAGTGTATGAAACCGAACACCCGGTGGTGCGCGTGCACCCGGTCAGCGGTGAGAAAACGCTGCTGTTGGGGCACTTCGTCAAACGCCTGAAAGGCTACTCCCAGGCAGAGTCGGCGCAGTTGTTCAACCTGCTGCAAGGCCACATCACCCGCCTGGAAAACACCGTGCGCTGGCGCTGGAACACCGGTGACGTGGCGATCTGGGATAACCGCGCCACCCAGCATTACGCGGTGGACGACTACGGCACCCAGGAGCGCATCGTGCGCCGGGTTACGCTCAAGGGGGATGTGCCGGTGGGGGTGCAGGGGCAATCAAGCAAAACCACTAAAGGTCTTTAAGCCGGGTGAGGATTAAAAAGGTGGGAGCGGGCTTGCTCCCACATTTGGATTTGTGGTGTTTACCAGACTCCGATCTTCACCACTTTCTCTGCCTCTGGCTCACCATAACGAAACCATTGCCCACGCAGTTCAACCTCCGTGTGGCTGATGGTGGTGCGCCGCTTCAACCCGCGCAGCCAGTCGAACAGATAACCCAGGTGCGTCTCGCGTACCTCGGCATAGGCGGGGTCGCTGCCCAGGTCGTGCAGTTCTTGCGGGTCGTTTTCCAGGTCGAACAGTTGCGGGCGAAAGCCGTCGTAGGCCAGGTACTTCCAGCGCTCGCTGCGCACCATGGTCATGCGGCAACGGTCGATCGGTTGCTCCAGGCGCTCGCGAGCCGGGGCCTGGAAGGCGTAGTCGTATTCGGCAATGGCATAGCGGCGCCAGGTGGGTTGTGCGCCCTGCAGCAATGGAATCAATGAGCGGCCTTCCAGGCGATGGTCGGCGGCGGGCAAGCCCAAGGCGTCGAGGAAGGTGGGCAGGGCGTCGATGGTTTCCACCAGGCGCTCGTCTACGGTGCCGCGGCTGACATCGGCGCTGGCACGCGGGTCGCGCACGATCAACGGAATGCCCACCGCAGGCTCCAGCAAAAACTCTTTTTCGCCAAGGAAGTGATCGCCGAGGAAGTCGCCGTGGTCGCTGGTGAACACGATCAGCGTGTCGTCCCAGCGGCCAGTGCTTTGCAGAAAATCGAACAGCCGCCCGAGTTGATCGTCGATCTGTTTGATCAGGCCCATGTAGGTCGGAATCACCGTGAGGCGCACCTCGTCACGGGAAAAATTCTGGCTCTCCTGGTGTTGGCGGAATGCCTGGTACACCGGGTGATCGCTGGTGTGCTCAGGTTGAATCGGTGCCTGTACATGCTCGGTACCGTACAGCGCGTGATAAGGCGCCGGCGCGATGTAGGGCCAGTGCGGCTTGATATACGACAGGTGCAGGCACCAAGGTTGTTCGGCCTGCTCGCGGATAAAGTCGATGGCGCGGTCGGTGGTGTAGACGGTTTCCGAATGCTCCTCGGCCACCCTTGCAGGCTTGCCGGCGTTGCGCATATGCCAGCCGCTGAGCACTTCGCCGTTCTCACCTTCGGCGGCGTTGGCCCATTCGTGCCAAGGGTTGCTGCCGTGGTAGCCGTGATCACGCAAGTATTGGGTGTAGGGCGCGGACTCGCGCTTATCGTCGAACAGCGGGCTGTCGGGGTAGATGCCGTCGTGACGCAGATACGCGTCGAAACCAACCTCATTGAGCGGCTCGGCCTGGGCACTGTCGGGGTTGATCTGCAGGCGCTGCAAGGCCTCAAGGTTCGGCGTGGCGTGGGTCTTGCCCACCAGTGCGGTGCGGATGCCGTGGGGGCGCAGGTAGTCGCCGATCGTCAGTTCTTCCAGGGGCAGCGGCACTGCGTTCCAGGCCACTTGATGGCTGCTGACATAACGCCCGGTGTAGGCCGACATGCGCGACGGGCCGCAGATGGTGCCTTGTGTATAGGCCCGACTGAAACGCACGCCGGCGGCGGCCAGGCGGTCGATATTCGGCGTGTGCAGATGGGCATGGCCGTAGCAGGACAGGTAGTCGCGGCGCAGTTGGTCGCACATGATGTAGAGCACGTTGCGCACGGGTTTTGGTTCAGACATAGGAATTTACCGAACGGAGGACAGGTGGGTTTTTTCGCCGTTCGAGGGGCGCTCTGGCAAGTGCATTTGGGGACTGGGTTCTATGCATTGAGTGCATGGGTGTGGCTGCTGACGTCATCGCAGGCAGCAGACACATATCTACCTGGTACCCCGCGATCAGATTGTGGGAGCAGGCTTACCCGGCGAAGGACCTGATGTGAGCGGCCAGTTCTGCCAGCGCTTTATCATCTGCCCTCGCCGCGTCATGGGAGGAGACATAGCCTTCATAACGCTCAAAATATTTGTCCTGGGTCGAGCTGATTTTTTTGAAGGCGCTATCTTCCCCGGTCCCGTGCATCGGGAATAATTTGGCGTGCAGATGATCGACGCCATAACCCTCCAGAATCATGCCCGTTCTAGCCACACCTTTTAGCGCTTTGTCCAAAAGCTTTGCCGTCTTCTTGGCTGCGATGACCAAGTCACACAGCACGGTGTCCGGTTCGGCAAACGCATAGCTGCCGTGATGGGCTTTGGGGATAACCACACTGAACCCCGGCGTATTGGGAAATATGGAGAGAAAGGCCATGTGGGTCTGGTCTTCCCACAGGAGGTGGGAGGGTGCAGTACCGCGGGCAATGCTGCAAAAGATACAGTCCATCAAACGCGCTTCCTCGTGCGGGTCAAAAGGTTATAGACCCTCTTGTAGGTGATCTTTGTTATCTAATGATGACTTCACGCAGGTGACGGGCAGCCGCTTAGTCAGACCGCAATATTTTCCAACGCATAAGCATCCTCGTCTCTCTCATCAATCTCCTTGATCTGCTCAATCATCGCCTGCGCCAGCGGCGACAACCGATACCCTGCACGGCTGACGATCCCGTAGCGGGTGTAGCGCTCCTCCAGGTTTTCGTCCAATCCCTCAATCTGCAAACACACCAACTCGCCCCGCGCCATGTGCAGCACATCGCTGTTGGCGCTGACGATGCCGATGGCGTCCGAGCGCAGCACCACGCCCATGAGGCTGTAGCCGTTTTCGCATTCCACATTGGGCTGGTAATCCGGCCGGCCGCTGAGGTCGACGATGACTTTGCGCAGGTTCGGCGGGCGGATGGTCACTGCCAGCGGGTAGCTCATCAGCTCGGCGGCGCTGACGCTGTTGCGTGCGGCCAGGGGATGCCCGGCGCGGCAGCAGAAGTGCCAACGGCGCGGGCGCAGGCGGTGGGTGTGGTAGTCGGGGTTGGCTTCGAAGTGGCGGGTGTCGGCGACGAAGAATTCGAACTCTTCGCTGAGCAGCCGCTTGCCCAGGCTTTGCCAGTCATCCACTTGGAACTGCACGCGGGCCTTGGGGTAGCGCCCGATAAAACTGCCGATGGCACGTGGGACTAACCCAGCTGCCGGCGCGGGGCCGCAACCGAAACGCAGTTCACCGGCTTCCAGGCCGTTGAACTGGCTGATTTCATTGGCCAGTTGTTGTGCGCCGCTGACCAGGCGCCGTGCATGCTCGAGCAGCACCTGGCCTTGCTTGGTGGGCGCCAGGTCTTTGCGGCCACGGTCGACCAGTTGGCAGCCGGCACTGTGTTCCAGGGCCTGGATGCTGCGGCTGAACGCCGACTGCGACAGGTTCACCGCCGTTGCTGCCGCGACGAAACTGCGCTGTTCGGCGAGCGCGATGAAGTGGCGAAGCTGGCGCAGGTCGATATGCATTTTTCACATCAAAAATATCCGGGAAATGCATTGGCTATGCATTAGGTCGACTCCTTATAAAGGCTATCTCTTATGCAGTAAATGTTCGTAAAAACATAAATAAATAACCTTTAGGAATATGAGGCGACGAGTATTCCGGGGTTTTGGAGCCGCTTATGAGTCTGTTCAAGTCCTTGCCCCTGGCTGTTCTAGTGGCCGGTAGCAGCAGTTGGTCGCCGGCCCAGGCCGCTGAAACACCCGCGCCTGCCGGCAAGGGCGAAAGCGCCAGTGGCCAACTGGAAACTGTCACGGTCACTGCCCGGCGGCGTACCGAAAGTGCCCAGGCCGTGCCGACGCCCATGAGCGTGCTCGGCGGCCAGGCCCTGGAAACCCAGCGGGTGTACCGCATCCAGGATTTGCAGCAACTGGTGCCCAGCGTCAACGTCGCCTATATGCATGCGCGCCAGTCCAGCGTGTCGATCCGCGGCCTGGGCAACAACCCGGCCAGCGATGGCCTGGAAGGCAGCGTGGGGCTGTATATCGACAACGTCTACCTCGGGCGCCCGGGCATGGCGGTGTTCGACCTGATGGACATTGAGCAGCTTGAGGTTTTGCGCGGCCCCCAGGGCACGTTGTTCGGCAAGAACACCACCGCTGGCGTGATCAATATCAGTACGCGCGCGCCGAGTTTTACTCCCGAGCGCAGCATCGAAACTTCCCTGGGCGAGGACGGTTATTTCCAGACCAAGGGCACGATTTCCGGCCCGCTCACCGAGGACTTGGCAGGGCGTTTCTCGGCCTATCGCACGCGCAGCGACGGCGATATCAAGAACGAGTACGACGGCCATGATCTTAACGGCGGTTCGCGCCAAGGCTTTCGCGGGCAACTGCTGTACAAGCCCAACGAAGCGTTCAACCTGCGCTGGATCGGTGACTACAACGAAGAGGATTCCAGCGCCGGCACCCGCGTGCTGTACAGCACCGGCCCGACCATCAATGGCACCAACCTGTATCAATCCCGGGCCAACGCGGCGGGCGCAACTTTGGTGGACGGCACCCATCGCAAGGTCAACCTCGACAACGACCAGCACGTCACGGTGTTCCAGGGCGGTACGTCGCTGGAAGCCAATTGGACGCTGCCCAGCGACTTCACCCTGACCTCGGTGAGTGCTTATCGCTGGTGGAATTTCACCCCGCGCAACGATGATGGCCTCAACGTACCGGCGTCATATAACGCCGGGGTTTCGGTGGAAGATAAGCAGTGGTCTCAGGAATTTCGCCTGGCGTCGCCCAGCGGTGGTTTCTTCGATTACGTGCTCGGCGCTTACTACTTCGGCTCCGACCTGGATAACAAATCCTTTGCCTACTACGGGCCCAAGGCCGATATCTGGAACGGCACACCTGCCGGTGCGTTGAGCAACGTGAGCAGTGTGGGCAACGGGCATATCCGCACCGACAGCTTCGCGCTGTTCGCCCAAGGCACCTGGCACCTGACCGAACGCCTGGATTTCACCGCCGGCCTGCGTGGCACCTACGAAGAGAAAAGCGCCTGGGTCACGCGCAATGCGCCCGTCGGTGGCGCGGCGGTCAGCGGGGCTGCTGCCACGGCGCGGCGTGGGCGTACCGGGGCCTATGACTCTGGCGACCTGTCGCAATACAGCGCCACGCCGTCGGGGCTGCTCAACCTCAGTTATCACTTCAATGAAAACCTGCTGGGCTACGCGACGCTGTCCCACGGCGAGAAGTCCGGCGGTGTGAACCTGGCGGTGGGGTCTGCGCCGACGGCCGGAGCCGACTCGTTGCTGATCGGCACCGAGCGCGCCAACAACGCCGAGCTAGGCTTCAAGAGCACGCTGTGGGACCGCCGCCTGCAGCTCAATGCCAACCTGTTCTGGACCCAGGTCAACGGCTACCAGACCAACGCCTACGACCAGGACAACCGCGTGCAGTACCTGACCAACGCCGGCTCGGTACGCTCGCGGGGCGTGGAGGTGGAAAGCACCTTGGTGCCGATCAAGGGCCTGACCCTGAACATCAACGGCTCCTTCAATGACGTGACGTACCTGTCTTACAAGGATGCGCCGTGCCCGCCGGAAACCAGCCTGCGTCCCGGTGCGCCGGCGTCCTGCGACCTGAGCGGCCATCAGGTAGTGGGCGCCTCCAAGTGGATCGCCAACGCCAACGGCGAGTACAAGTGGAACCTGGCGAACGGCTTCGAACCCTATGTCACCGCCAGTTACGCGTTCCGTTCCAAGGCGGTGGGCACGGTGGAAGATTCCGACTACGGGCAGATCCCGGCGTATGCGGTGGTCAACCTGTCTACCGGTTTGCGCGGCGACTATGACCAAGGGCAGTGGGATGTGTCGCTGTGGCTGAAAAACGCCTTCGACAAAACCTACTACACCACCCTGTGGACCGGTGGTAACGGCGGTTACGAGGGCCTGTTGGGCACGCCGCGCACCCTAGGCGTGACTGGGCGCTACGACTTCTAGGTCGGTGCGATAGGTGGCCGGGCTGAACACCCGCGTCACCAGCAGCATCGCCACCACCGTCACCGTCAGCACCACCCAGGCACTGACAAAGTTGCCGGTAAGCTCGCGCAGCCAGCCGGTCAGCCACGGCGAAATCGCATTGATCAAAAAGCCCACGCCTTGCACGAACGCCGCCAGTTGCCCGGCTTGGCGTGGGTCGCGATGGTGGTCGAGGGTCAGCAGCAAGCTCAGGGCAAAGCACGCCCCTAACCCGAAGCCGCACAAGGCCACCCACAGGTGGGGATATTCCTGCGGCGCAATGATCAGGCCCAGGTAGCCGATGGTTTGCGCCAGCAGGCTGATGCTGAGCAATGGGCGGCGGTCGATACCGCGTTGCGCCAGCACTGGCATCAACAGAGCGGCCGTCACCTGAAAAATCGTCATGAACGCCAGCAATGACCCGCTGGGCAGCACGCCCCAACCCAGTTGCTGATAGTAGGCGGGCAGCCACGCGACCATGCTCATGTAACCGCAGTTGACCAGGCCGAAATACAGCGCCAGCAGCCAGGCGCGGCGGTTACGCAACCCTTTGAACGCAGGCGCCTGCTGTGGGTTTCGCGCCGCGCCCAGCGGCAGCCAGGCCCACAGCAACAACGCCCCCAGCGCCGGCAAGAGCCACACACCCAGGCCTGCTTGCCATTGCTGGAAATGCGTGGCCACCACCGGACTGAGCAGCGCCGCCAGGCCGCCACCGGCCATCAGCGAGGCCGAATACACGCCCATCGCCACCGGCACGCGGTGACGGAATTCGCGCTTGATCATCGCCGGCACCAGCGCCTGGATCAGCGCCACGCCCGCACCGCCGAGCAGCGCGGTAACCAGCAGTGCCGAAGCCTGGCCCATCAGCCAGCGCGCCAGGCACGCCAGCAAAATCATCAACAAGCCCAGGGCGATGCCGCGACGCTCGCCCAAGCGCGCCTCCACGCGCACGCCCACCAGTGCCACCAACCCCATGCAGATCACCGGCAGGCTGGTGAGCAGGGCGCTGCTCTGAAAGCTCAGGCCGGTGGCCTGGCGAATCTCGCCGAGCAGCGGGCTGATGGAACTGAGGATGGGGCGCAGGTTCAGGCCGAGCACCACCAGCAGGCCCCAGCCGGCGAGGGATTTATTCAGGGTCATGCAGGGTTTTCCACTGGTGATACAGCGCAGTCATTGCGGCATCGGGCAGGTGCTGAATGGGCAGGCGTTGCGCGTCGATGGGCAAGCCAACCTGCTGGCTGATGGCTGCCGTCGACAGGCCGAATGGCTCGGCTGTTTCGTTGCTGGCGGCAAACACTACGCGTTCTACACCGCACAGGTACAGGGCGCTCAAGCACATTGGGCAAGGCTGTCCGCTGGCATAGATCACGCACCCCACCAGGCGCGCACCCAGTTGTCGGCTCGCTGCGCGGATCGCCAGCAGCTCAGCGTGGGCGGTGGGGTCCTGGGTCAGGTGTATCTCATTCGCGGCTTCCACCAGCACTTCACCGTTGCGCGTCAGCACAGCACCGAAGGGGCGGCCACCTTGGGCGACGTTGGCGCGGGCCAAGGCGATAGCGCGTTGCAGGTGTGCTTGATCGTTGGTCATACAAGGCCCCCGGATGCGATGAAAGGTGTGAAGTATGGGCAGCCAGCAAGGTATTCTGAAATTAAATATAAACATGCCAATCAGTGGCAAACACAATGGTGATGACGTTGTTCGATCCCGTGTTGTTGCGCAGCTTTGTCGCCGTGGTGGACTGCGGCAATTTCACCCGCGCCGCCGAGCGACTGCACTTGACGCAGTCCACCGTCAGCCAACAAATCCGCCGCCTGGAAGACGCAGTGGCGTGTCAGTTACTCGACCGCGACCAGCGCCGGGTAGTGGCCACCGCCGAGGGTGAGCGCCTGCTCGCGTATGCGCGCCGCATCCTCGCGCTGCACGAAGAAGCCGCCGATGTGCTGATCAACCAGCAAAGCGACGGCGTGTTGCGCCTCGGCGTGCCGGAGGACTTTGCCGCCGAGCGCCTGATGCCGCTGCTTTCGGCATTTGTCGTGGCTTATCCACGGGTGCGACTGGAAGTCACCAGCGGGCTGGGCCCTGAATTGCAGCGCCAGTACCGGGGCGGTGAGTTCGATGTGTTGCTGGTCAAGCAGATGGGCGACAGCGACGACTGTGTGGCGTCGTGGCCGGAGCCCTTGTACTGGGTCGACAGCCTGAGCACTCCGGCCCTGGGCCGCGACCCGCTGCCGCTGGTGGCTTTCCCCGTAGGCGGCCTGTATCGCAACGACATGCTGCAGCATCTGGAACGGGCCGGCTGGCGTTGGCGCATCGGCTATTCCAGCGCCAGCCTGGCCAGCGTTTGTTCGGCGGTGGCGGCAGGCTTGGGCATCAGTTTATTGCCCGAACGGGTATTGCAACCGGGCCATCGCATACTCGGCCCAGAGAGTGGCTTGCCGCCTGTTCATGGCGTGCGATTGGCCCTGTATGGCCGCAGTGGTCTGGGCGCAGCGGGCCAGAGTTTGCTGGGTGAATTGCTGGCCTTGTGCAGTGGAAACCCGCACTGAGCCCATACCTTTGCCGAATATTTTGTATGCCTTTAAGGCATTGAAAGACAACGGCTTGAAGCCAGGCCACGGGCCACGTGGCTTTGGCGTGATCGGCTGTTTTGTTTATGTGTTTTTGTTCTATGTATAACTTTAAAGATTACTTTAAGAGATAAGTGTCTGGCCCCGATGATTCAGCCCTCGACGGGCCTTCACGCTGGCCCGTCGGTTTTTCAAAACCGTAGGGAGTGAATCAATGGGCAATGTCCAGACCGCCGCCAGTGCACCCGAGGCGCAGTGGCGCCCGGCACCGAGTGGTGAGTTGGTCGACCTTGGCCGGCCGCATCGCGCGCCGTTGGGGCAATTGCGCCTGCAGAAGACCCCGAAGCGTTTTTCCAGCCGCCGCGAGGGGGTTTTGCTCGGGTTGCTGGTGTTGGCGCTGCACGGTGCAGTGATCTATTGGGTGAGCCAGAAACCCACGCCGGTGCTGCCGATTGTGCCGCCGGAAATTCCACCGATGACCATCGAATTTTCCCAGCCGGCGCCGCCGGTGGTTGAACCGCCACCGCCTGTACCGCCACCACCGCCTCCGCCTGTGGTCGAACCACCGCCGCCGGTGGTGGATGAGTTGGCGGCCAAGCCGGCGCCGCCCAAACCCATTGCGAAACCCAAACCCAAGCCCGTGCCTAAACCTGAGCCTAAGCCGGCCCCCAAGGCCGTCGAGCAGCCACCTGCACCACCGACGCCAGCGCCACCTGCACCGCCCGCACCCGCGGCGCCAGCGCCGGTGACGCCTGCTTCGGCCAACGCCGCGTACCTGAAGAACCCGGCGCCGGAATACCCGTCACTGGCTCAGCGTCGCGGTTGGGAAGGTACGGTGTTGCTGCGGGTGCAGGTGCTGGCCAGTGGTAAACCGGGTGAGATCCAGGTGCAAAAAAGCAGTGGTCGCCAGCAGTTGGATGACGCGGCATTGGCGGCGGTGAAGCGCTGGAGTTTCGTGCCTGCCAAGCAGGGCGATGTGGCCCAGAACGGCTGGGTGAGCGTGCCCATCGATTTCAAGATTCATTAATTATTCAGCGGCGCAGAGGGAAAACATCATGGCATTGGCATCTCCACTTGAATCCATCGAAAGCGCGGTGATCTGGCTGCTGGTGGCCTTTTCGGTCGCCACTTGGGGCCTGGCCTTGCTCAAGGGCGTGCAGTTCGGTCGCCTCAAGGCCCAGGATCGCAAGTTTCACAAACAGTTCTGGGCGGCATCGAGCCTCGACTCGGCCGCCGAACTCGCCGAAACCCAGCCTGGCGCCGCCGCCCGTGTAGCCCAGGCCGGCTATGCCGCGATCCAGGTGGGCGATACCCCCCACGCTGCGGATTTGAGCCAGGCGATCAATCACCAGGACCGCCTCGAACGCGCCCTGCGCCAGCAAATCGTGCGTGAGCGTCGCTCCCTGGAAACCGGTCTGGCTGTGGTCGCCAGTATCGGCAGCACCTCGCCGTTTATCGGCCTGTTTGGCACCGTGTGGGGGATCATGGAAGCGCTGAAGGGGATCAGTGCTGCCGGGTCCGCCAGCCTGGAAACCGTGGCGGGGCCCATCGGCGCGGCACTGGTGGCGACCGGCGTGGGGATCGCCGTCGCGGTGCCTGCGGTGCTGGTTTACAACTACTTCCTGCGTCGCCTGAAGCTGACGGCGGCAGACCTGGATGACTTTGCCCACGACTTCTACAGCCTGGCGCAGAAAAACGCGTTCCGCGTGCTGCTGCACCCGACGTTGGCCAAGGCCAACGCCGGCAGCCCGCAGAAAGTGAAGGAGGCATCCTGAATGGCCTTCTCCACGCAAGACAGCGATGAGGTGCTGAGCGAGATCAATGTCACGCCGCTGGTGGATGTGATGCTGGTGCTGCTGGTGGTGTTTATCGTCACCGCGCCGCTATTGACCAACTCCATCCCCATCAACCTGCCCAAAACCCAGGCCGTAGCGCCGGTTGAGCAGAAAGACCCGTTGGTGGTGAGCATCGACGGCGCGGGCAAACTGTTTATCAACAAGGACGCAATCCAGCCGGACCTGTTGGAATTCAACCTGCAGGCGGCCAAGGCCAAGGACCCCGACGTGCGGGTGCAATTGCAGGCCGATGACGGTGTGAATTATGGCGAAGTGGCGCGCGCCATGGCGTCGATCGAGCGCGCGGGGATTACCAAGTTGTCGGTGATCACCGCACGGTAGTTTCAAAAAATCTCGACAGTTTTTGGGCCGCTTTCCTTGGCAGGGTGCGGCCTTTTTTATTTAAGGGTCAGGCATTTATGGATGTTGCACAGGAAAAGAATTTACATGTTTTTGAGTGTTTCCTAGCGTGCAATTCTGGACGACATGATTATGCTGGGCAGTGCATGGAGCAATTTAATTAATGGAGAAATTACATGCCTATTCGGTTTCCTGTTCAGCTGGTAAACACGTTTGTAAATCCGCAGGTGTCAACTGATAAGCCTGTAGAAAATTCCCCGGTGGTGGTCTCTCCACCCTCCGGTTCACCACGTCTCAAACATCCTTCAGCCTGTAAGCCGCCAAGTTTGGTTGACTACCAGAGAAAATACGGTGCATCAAAAGGGGGGGAGTCTGCCGGCGTCTCCAGGGGGACGAACAACGGAAGTTCGACATTGAAGAAAAACGCTAATATAGAGTCTTATATTGGTAAGCATTCTGGCGATTTTATAACCCCCGAAAAAGAAATTTCAACAATCTTGTCCGCAGCGATAAAGCAGCGCTGGGGATTGGATCTTGATCCCGATAAAACGTTTCTGGTTACATTTAAAGATAATGGGGAAGACGAAAAAGACGTCGTCGAAAAAATAACACTGACACAGGCGGCGCTGAAGAACAGGCAAGATGTAACGATTGAGGATAATGAGGGTTGGTTTCGAAAAATTGCCAAATATTTTTCTCCGGTAGTGTATGTTTACAATAAAATTGACGGCTGGGTCGAAGAGGCAAACAGTCGGCAAGGTATTTACCGGGAATCGAGTGCTCAGGGGGCTGCGCCTTATACTTCGGATACTCAGGTATCCATACCCGTTGATGATTTTAAAACATTAGTCTGGGATACAGACCGGACTAAACTGTATAAAAATACCCTTGATAGCTTTTGGGACAAGCACAGCGGCTCATATACATCATTGAGTAAAATCTCTTTTGTTAAAGCGATCAATCTACAACGCTTGGAAGGCTCGCTTAAGCCTGCCGAGGCAGCACTCGCCCAGCGTGCGTTGGGGCCTGTTGCGCAAAAGGAATGGTCCGAGCTGACCGCCCAGGATTTTACAATGCCTGCGGTCAAGGACCCGGATCTGGATGTCGGTCTGCTGAGCATCAATGGCTTTCAGTCCACCGACTTGATGTGTGTGACCGACCGCAAAACCCAGCTCACATTGCTCTACATCCCTGGCAACTCCTCGCCGATCCATCGCTTCGATAATCCGGACCAAATGAAAACATGGTTGGCTGAGCAAGCCACCGATCCCGTGAAGCGCGAATCATTGTTGTCGCATTTTTCTCTCAAGGACCAGGCCAGAAGGTCGTTTTCAGACGGTGTGCGGCAAACCTTGGAAGGGATGGCCAATTGGTCCGAAGCGCAGGCGTCAGGGAACGCGTTTCTTTCGGGGCTCAATGGCTGGGTGCCGGATCGTTTTATCACCGTTGAGCCATTAAGTGGCGATCCTTTTGAAGCGGTCAAGGTTCGGCAAAAAGAGCGTTCTTACTCGGATGCCGACAATGCCATTGTCAGCGATGGCGACTACACCAAGAACAAGATACTGCAGGGTGTGGAAGAGGCCACAAAGGTCGCAATGTTCATGACACCACTGGCGCTGGTCATGCCGGAAGTAGCCATAGGGCTGGATATTTTCTTCCTGGCTGCCGGGGTCACCCAGGCAGGCATCGGTATTGATGATGTCGTCAAAGGCAAAGCGACGGGGGCTGACCGTATCGTTTTTGGCGTATTGAACGCCGTACCGCCATTAGCCACTCATGCGGGGGCGCCGCTTGCGAAGGTGCTGACAGAGCGGGTCTCCGGGGAGGGCATTGTTGCAGGGGGTGATATTGCAGCCCAGGCGCCCACTCAAGTCACCGAACAAGGGCGGCCAAACTTCAACCCGCCACGACGTGTCAATGGCCAGATAGGATACCCGATGAGCCCTGTTGCGCCTCCGAAGATCCTCGAGGAATTCACGATTCCGATGGACGATATCCATCAAATGTTCTCGCAAGACTACATGGTTTTTGTAGATCAGTACGGTACAAAAGTTACGTATGACGTAGAGGCACGCCTCTGGCGTGGGCTCAACGAGAACGGGCAAGTGAATGACATTTTTTATTGGCGTAAGGGGCAAGGAAAGTGGCTGAGTGGTACTAAAGCCGAGGCGACTGCCGGGAGTAAAAGTGCACCGGTTTCGACTATTAATAAAACACTGAAAGTACCGCCACTGCCGTCGCTGCCTTCCGCCGCTACAGAAGTGCCAAAAGTCATCCACTATTTTTGGGCAGGCAATGAGATGCCAGAGCATTTGCTCGAAAATATTATTGAGAACTCCAGGAAAAGCCCGGGGTATAAGTCTATCGTTCACGTGGATGCCAATAACGCTGGGGCCTTTCAGAAGATAAAATCCGCTCTGGATCACCGAGTGGGGGGGCTTGAAGTTCACGATTTGAAAGAAGAGGAGGCTTTTCGAGAACTCAATGCCGGCAAGTATGGGGAGATGTATCAGTATTTTCGCTCAGGACAAGGGCAGAATTTATCGGCCTCGTCTGACGTCATGCGCGTTGCGCTGATAAAAAAATACGGTGGTATTTATCTCGATACTGACGATGTTCTGACTAAGGGGGTAGGCGATGTCATGCTGAAAGCCACTCCAAATGATATTCTGATGAATTCGCCCGTTACTTACGCTGCCACGGACTTCAATGGGTTCAATACAAGTAATTTTGCGAGCCATCCCGACAATCCTTTGCTCGATACCCTTATGGAAGAATCTTATCAGCGATACAAGGCTAATGAATCCTGGTTGCAGGCAAATCGTCCGTTCCTGCCTGAGGAAGCGACAACCGCAGAGCAACAGGCTTATAAAGAGTATGAAACAAAGATTTTTGAAATAACCGGTCCGAGAATGTTTGGGGATGTGCTCGAACGAGAGAATTACGGTTTCTTTCCGATTGTCGATGAAATAAACGAGCTCTTGAATGCTCGTGTTCTTCTTCCCGAAAATTATGCAAAAAAATACACTGAGTTGAGAGATTATTATATGCCGATGAATCATAAGTTTGGGGTTTCTATCGGGGCGGAGCACTCCATGCAGCATTCTCGTTAATGCGGGTATAGGCTTGGCGGCATGAGCAATAAGTGAGCGCTGGACGCTTGAACGTGGCCACTGATTGCTCATCTGGAAAGTAATCCAGCTTCGCCAAAGAGAAGGGCATCGTCTCGCTCTGACACCTGGGTGTCGGGGCGAGCGATGGCGTTTCCTGAGGTGTGGGCGGGGAGATATGGCTAAATTCTATTTTGTTATTAATAAATTCTTTTTTATTCCTTATTCTGTTTGAAGGTCGTCCCTATACTGAGCTGCAACGCTAAACGTTGCAGGAGGGCACACCCATGCACAGCGAGTCGATTCGTTATCTGATCGTGCCGGGCTGGCAAGGATCGCCAGAAGATCATTGGCAAACCCATTGGCAGAACAGCCTGCCCAATAGCGCACGGGTGGAACAGGCCGATTGGCTGACGCCGCGTCGCGAGGATTGGGTGGCGGCACTGGCCGAGGCCATCGCTGCTGACAGTACGCCGGTTATCCTGATCGCCCATAGCCTGGGCTGCATCACCGTGGCCCACTGGGCCGCCACCGCACCCGTGCAGTTCTTGCGACAGGTACGCGGTGCGTTGCTGGTGGCTCCGGCGGATGTCGAGCGCCCTGCGTGTGCCCCTGCACTGCGCAATTTCGCACCTATTCCAACTGACCTGCTGCCATTTCCCAGCCAGGTGGTCAGCTCCGACAACGACAGTGCCGTGAGCGCCCCCAGGGCTCTGGAACTGGCGCGTCAGTGGGGCGCCGAAGCCGGCATCTTGGCGGGCGCCGGGCATATCAATGTGAAGTCCGGCCACCGCCGCTGGGAGCAAGGGTTTGCTTACCTCTATCGCCTGCAACATCGCCTCGAGCACCATGCTCGGCGCAGCGCCTAATATTTTTTCAACGCCCCGTCCCTGTGTGGATTGGGGCGGGAGCCTGCCATGAGTCTGCATGAAACCTTCGGCCAGCCGCTGCTGACCTTTCCAGATGCTGAAAAAAGCCCGTTGAGCATCCGCGCCAAGGCGCTGGTGTTCGTCGACCCACGCTCACGCCAACTGCGTGAAGAGTTGGAAAGCCTTGCGCCGCGCGCCTTACCCGTATTGATTCGAGGAGAAACCGGCAGCGGTAAAGAGTTGCTGGCGCGGCACATCCACCGTGGCAGTGACCGTACAGGCCTGTTTGTCTCGGTCAACTGTGGCGCCATCAGCCCCACCTATGCGGATGCCGAGTTGTTTGGCTATGCCGCCGGCAGTCACAGTGGCGCGGCGAGCAGCCGCGCGGGCTGGTTTGGCTCGGCCAATGGCGGCACCTTGTACCTGGATGAAATTGGTGACTTGCCGCTGCCGATCCAGGTGAAATTGCTCGCGGCCCTGGAAAACCACGAAGTCACCCGCGTCGGTGCCCACCAGCCCAGCCCGGTGGATGTGCGCCTGGTGGCCGCGACCAGCATCGACCTGGCCCAGGCCGTGGCCGTGGGCAAGTTTCATGAGCGTCTGTTCCATTATTTGAGTGAGGGCCGGTTGGACCTGCCGGCGTTGCGCGAGCGGGTGGGGGATATCTTGTCTCTGGCCGAATATTTCCTCGGCATCTACAGCCAGCGCCTGGACCTTCCGGTGCCACTGATCAGCGACGCCGCCCAGCAGGTGCTGGAACACCACACGTGGCCGGGCAATACGCGAGAATTGGAAAACGTCATTCACTTTGCCTTGCTGGTGAGCAGCGGCGATGAAATCTTGCCCGAGCATTTGAACCTACCGACGGCAGGCTCACCGCTGGAGCAAGTACGACGAATTTTGGCCAGCGCCAGCCCGGCCGAGACGGAATCGGTGCGTAAATTCCTGTATGAACAAAATGGAATATCAACGTGAATAAAAGATATTGTTCGGGAATAAAAAATCTAGGTATTGTCCCTTCCACGCCGCGATAGCACTTCGCTGGCACCTCACATAAAAACGGTCGTTAGAAGGACATTGCATGAAAAAGGTTCTGTTGTTTACCGCTCTGGCGGCTGCCCTGACTGCTGGCTTTGCCCAGGCCAACGAGAAACTGGTGGTGGCCGCTACGCCGATCCCGCACGCCGAAATCCTCGAGCTGATCAAGCCGACCCTGGCCAAGGAAGGTGTGGACCTGCAGATCAAAGTCTTTACCGACTACGTACAGCCGAACGTGCAGGTCGCTGAGAAACGCCTGGACGCCAACTATTTCCAGACCCTGCCGTACCTGGAAAACTTCAACAAGGGCAAGGGCACCAACCTGATTACCGTGGTGGGCGTGCACGTTGAACCCTTCGGCGGCTACTCGAAAAAGATCAAGAAAATCGAAGATCTGAAAGACGGGGCCACCGTGGCTATCCCGAACGAAGGCTCCAACAGCGGCCGCGCTTTGTTGTTGCTGCAAAAGGCTGGTGTGATCACCCTCAAAGACCCGACAAACGCCCTGGCCACGCCGAAAGACATCGCCAGCAACCCGAAGAACCTGAAGTTCAAAGAGCTGGAATCGGCCCTGCTGCCACGGGTGCTGGACCAGGTTGACCTCGACCTGATCAACACCAACTACGCCCTGGAAGCTGGCCTGAACCCGGCCAAGGACGCGCTGATCATCGAAGACGCCAAGTCGCCGTACGTGAATTTCCTGGTGGCGCGCCCGGACAACAAGGACAGCGATGCTATCCAGAAGTTGGCCAAGGCCCTGACCAGCCCGGAAGTCAAAGCTTTCATCGAGAAGAAGTACAACGGCGCGGTGGTGCCAGCGTTCTGATGTAAGCCAAAACCCCCTTCAAGGTTTCAACGCCGACGGCTCCTACAGCGTCGGCGTTTTTTTATCTGAAATACAGTCAAAACTGTGGGAGCTGGCTTGCTCGTTCCCACGCTCCGCGTGGGAACGTCTCCTGTGACGCTCTGCGTCACGACTTTAGAGCGGACGCAGAGCGTCCTGGGCTGCATTCCCACGCAGAGCGTGGGAACGATCGACAGCTCCCACAGAGGTTAGGTTTTTGGGTGATATCAATATGTTATTTCGGTATTTAAACTTTGGTTTTTATACCTTTAAAGTTCGCGCTAGCTGACGTTATCCACGTCGGCACGGACTGCGCTCGCGGCATTACCCATGCGGCGATATGGACTGCACATGACCTTCGATTTCGCTTTTATCCTCAGCACCCTGCCGGCGTTTCTCAAGGCCGTGGGTGTGACGCTGCAAGTCGGCCTGATCGCCATTGCCACGTCCTTGCTGGTGGCGCTGATCAACGCTGCGCTGCTGGTGTTTCGTACGCCTTACCTGTCGCGCCTGGTGGCGCTCTATGTGGAGCTGGCGCGTAACACGCCGCTGTTGATCCAACTGTTCTTCGTCTACTTCGCGCTGCCGGCCCTGGGTTTCAATATTTCCGGGTTCTGGGCGGCGATCATCACCATGACCTTTCTGGGCGGCGCCTACCTCACCGAGGTGCTGCGCGCCGGCGTGGAAGCGGTGCCGCAAGCGCAAATCGAGTCGGGCAAGTCCATTGGCCTGTCCGACTGGCAACTGTTGCGCCATGTGATCCTGCCCCAGGCCGGCATCCTCAGCCTGCCGGCGCTGTTCGCCAACTTCATTTTTCTACTCAAGGAAACCACCGTGGTGTCGGCGGTGGCGGTGCCGGAGATTCTCTATACCACCAAGAGCTATATCGCCCTCTACTATAAAACCTACGAAATGCTCGCCGTGCTGACGCTGATTTGCGTGCTGTTGTTCTTGCCGTTGTCGCTGTTGCTCAGCCGCCTGGAAAGGAGGCTCCAGCATGGCCAGTTCGGGTCTTGAGTTGCTCTGGATGTCGTTGCCGCAACTGGGCAAGGGCGCTGCGCAAACCCTGTCAATTTCGTTTTTGAGCATCGGCTTCAGTACGGTTGGCGGCGTGCTCTACGGCGTGCTGCGCACTTTGAATAACAAGGCGATCAACGGCGTGTTGCGGGTCTACCTGGAACTGTTCCGCGCCATTCCGGTGCTGGTGTGGTTGTACCTGCTGTTTTTTGGCGTGCCGATCTTCTTCGGCCTGAGCATCCCGAGTTTCTGGTGCGCGGTGCTGGTGCTGTCGTTGTGGGGCGCCAGCGAGGTGGGCGAAGTGGTGCGTGGCGCGCTGCATTCGCTGCCCCGTGGCCAACGCGAAGCAGGCTTGTCGATTGGCCTGTCCGACCCACAGTTGTACGGCTACGTACTGCTGCCCCAGGCCCTCAAGCGCATGACGCCGCCGACCATCAACGTGTACACGCGCATCATCAAGACCAGCTCCCTGGCGGTGCTGATCGGCGTGGTGGATGTGATCAAGGTCGGCCAGCAAATCATCGAGCGCACCTATGAGTCGGTATTGATCTACGGCGCGCTGTTCCTGTTTTTCTTCTTTATCTGCTACCCGTTGTCGGCCGCCTCCAAGGTGCTGGAACGGCGCTGGGCCCAAGCATGAGCGCATTGATCGAGTTTCAGGGTTTCAACAAATTCTTCGGCGAGGCGCAGGTGCTCAAGGGCATCGACCTGAGCGTGCAGCGCGGCGAAGTGGTGGTGATCTTAGGCCCCAGCGGCTGTGGCAAAAGCACCTTGTTGCGCTGCCTCAATGGGCTGGAAGTCGCGCACAGCGGCAGCCTGCGCTTTGCCGGCAAAGAGCTGCTGGATAAAACCACCGACTGGCGCCAGGTACGCCAGGACATTGGCATGGTGTTCCAGAGCTACCACCTGTTCCCGCACATGAGCGTGCTCGACAACATCCTGCTCGGCCCGCTGAAAGTGCAAAAGCGCGACCCGCGTGAAGCCCGTGAGCAGGCGGAAAAATTGCTGGAGCGCGTGGGCCTTGCCGACAAGCGCGACGCCTTCCCACGCCAGCTTTCCGGTGGCCAGCAACAACGCATCGCCATCGTCCGCTCGTTGTGCATGAACCCTCAGGTCATGCTGTTTGACGAAGTCACCGCGGCCCTCGACCCGGAGATGGTCAAGGAAGTGCTGGAAGTGATCCAGGACTTGGCCCGCGATGGCATGACCCTGCTGATCGTCACCCACGAAATGGCCTTCGCCCGCGCGGTCGCCGACCGCGTGGTGTTCATGGAGGCCGGTCGCATCCTCGAACACAACACCCCCGAGGCATTCTTTACGAACCCGCAGACCGCACGCGCGCAGCAGTTCCTGGAGAAGTTCTCCTTTGTTTCAACACTGCCCAAAAAGATCAAGGAACTGGAGCTGATATGAAAAAGTTACTGCTGCCACTGTTTGCCGTCGCCTTGCTGGCCGGCTGCGATAAAAAGGCCGAAGAGCCGGTAAAACCTGCGGCTGTGAGCTACATCGACAAAATCAAAGCGCGGGACAAGCTGATTGTCGGCGTGTTTACCGATAAACCGCCATTCGGCTTTGTGGACGAAGCGGGTCGTTATGTCGGCTTCGATACCGACATCGGCCGGCAATTCGCCAAGGACCTGCTGGGCGATGAAAACAAGGTGGAGTTTGTCGCCGTGGAACCGGCCAGCCGCATTCCTTTCCTGCAAAGCGACAAGGTCGACCTGATTCTCGCCAACATGACCGTGACGCCTGAACGCAAGGAAGCAGTGGACTTCACCAACCCCAACCTGAAAGTGGCGGTGCAGGCTCTGGTGCCGAATGACAGCGCCGTCAAAAGCCTGGATGACCTGGCAACCCGCACGACCATCGTCACCACCGGCACCACGGCGGATATCTGGCTGACCAAGAACCATCCGGACTGGAAGCTGCTCAAGTTCGAGAAGAACTCCGAGTCGCTGCAGGCGCTGTCGGCTGGCCGTGGGGATGCCTATGCGCAAGACAACCTGGTGCTGTTCAGTTGGGCCAAGCAGAACCCTGGCTACCGCGTGCTGGAAGAGAAGCTCGGTGATGAAGCACCCATTGCCCCGGCGGTGAAGAAGGGCAATATCGAGCTGCGTGACTGGGTGAACGCTGAGCTGGCGAAGTTGGGGGAGGAGAAATTCCTGCTCAAGCTTTATGACCAATATGTGCGTAAAGAGCTGAGCGATGACACCAAGCCTGAGAGTGTGATTGTTGAAGGCGGTAAGTGGCAGGGCTGAGATAGCTATCGCAGGCAAGCCAGCTCCCACCTTTGAATGTATTCACACATCAAAATGTGGGAGGGGGCTTGCCCCCGGTGAGGCCAGTGCAGTCACCGCCTACTCCGGCCAATGCCAGGCCGGCCCATCCAGCATCCCTTGCCCCACAATCCGCGTTTCCCCCAACACCTTCTCCAACACAATCGAGTTACACCCCTCATCCTGCTGCAACGCCGCAATCAAGCGGCTGGCATGGCTCACCACCCATACCTGGCACTGCTTCGACGCCTGGATAATCAAGCGGGCCAGTGCCGGCAACAGGTCCGGATGCAAGCTGGTCTCCGGCTCGTTCAGCACCATCATGGTCGGTGGCCGAGGGGTCAGCAGCGCGGCGATCAGCAGCAGGTAGCGCAGGGTGCCGTCCGACAGCTCCGCCGCCGACAACGGTCGCAGCAAGCCTTCCTGATAGAACTCGATGGCAAAGCGTCCGCCCTGCAACGGTTCAATGTGCAGACGCGCGCCCGGGAATGCATCGCTCACGGCGCGTTGCAGCGCCTCGGGATCGCCAATCTCGCGGATGGTCTGCAACGCGGCCGCCAGATCGCGGCCGTCGTGGTGCAACACCGGCGTGCGCGTGCCCAACTGTGGCTGGCGCACTGGCGCGTCCACGTCGCTGCGAAAGTGATCGTAAAAGCGCCAGCCACGAATGCTTTCACGCAACAGCAGCACTTCCGGCGAGCCACGCAGGCTGCCGACCTGATCGAACAGGCTGTGGTAGTTCGGTGTGTGATGCGCCAGCACATCCCACGCACGGCCTTCGCGGGCACGCACCATCGGCCCTGAGCGCTGCACCAGCAGGCTGGCCGGACGGTAGACGTGGCCGGCCCAGATGCATTCCTTTTTTACTTCGGGGTCCAGTTTGAAGGCCGAGAGGGTTTTTTCGGGTAAGCCCAAAGAGATCGCGTAGCTGAAATCCTCTGCGGCAAACCCCAGGCGCAGGCGTTTGACGCCCTGGCGCACAGTGGATTCGACCGGTACTTCGCCATTGCGCATGCGCCGGCTGATGGTTTCCGGCCCGGCCCAGAAGGTCGAATCCAGCCCGCCTTCGCGGGCCAGCGCATTGATCACCCCGCCCTGGGCGGTTTCGGCCAATAGGCGCAGGGCGCGATACAGGTTGGATTTGCCGCTGCCATTGGGCCCGGTCACCAGGTTCAGCCGGTCCAGGGGCACCACCAATTTGTTGATCGAGCGGTAATTGGCCACCGCGAGGGTTTTAAGCATGTGTAATTAGTCAGCATGGGAACCATTGGAGTATGGGATCCTCCATGCAGATAAGGAACCCTGATCTAAGCTCACAGTCGCATACACACTTGAACGTCGGCATCACGCAAAAGGAGCCTGCATGGGCGGTCGCACCTCGACATTTATTTTCAGCCTTGGCCTCCTGGCGCTGCTCAGCGGCTGTGGCCAGGACAAAGCCGAGCCCAAGCAGCATTCGCGGGTGTTCGTGCAAACCGTGCAGTCGGCGGATTTTGCCGCGGCGGTGACGCTGACTGGTGATATCCAGGCGCGGGTGCAAACCGATCTGTCCTTTCGCGTGGGCGGCAAAATCATCCAGCGCATGGTCGACGTGGGCGACCGCGTCACGGCCAGGCAAGTACTGGCCAAGCTCGACCCCAAGGACCTGCAAACCAACGTCGATTCGGCCCAGGCCCAGGTTGTGGCCGAGCAGGCGCGGGTCAAGCAGACCGCCGCCGCCTTCGTGCGCCAGGAAAAACTCTTGCCCAAAGGCTATACCAGCCGCAGCGAATACGACGCCGCCCAGGCCGCGCTGCGCAGCAGTCAAAGTGCCCTGGCCGCTGCCCAGGCGCAGTTGGCCAATGCACGCGAACAGTTGGGCTACACCGCGTTGATCGCCGATGCCCCTGGGATCATCACGGCGCGCCAGGCCGAAGTCGGCCAAGTGGTACAAGCCACCGTGCCGATCTTCAGCCTGGCCCGCGATGGCGAGCGTGACGCCGTGTTCAACGTGTATGAGTCCCTGCTGGTGGAGCCGCCCCCCGACGCGCCGATTACGGTGAGCCTGCTGGACAACCCGAGCATCAAGGCCGTGGGCAAAGTCCGCGAAGTCACGCCCGCCGTGGCCGCCAATACCGGCACCGTCCAAGTGAAGATCGCCCTGCAAAGCCTGCCCAAGGGTATGGAGCTGGGGTCGGTGGTGAGTGCCACCGCCAATGGCCCGGCCAAGGCGAGCATCGAGCTGCCTTGGTCGGCCCTGACCAAAGACCTCAGCGAGCCGGCCGTGTGGCTGGTGGACGGTGAAGGCAAGGCGCAGTTGCACAAGGTCACCGTGGCGCGCTACCTCACCGGCAAAGTGATCATCGGCGAGGGTCTCAAAGGCGGTGAAAAAGTCGTGATAGCCGGTGGGCAATTGCTGCACCCCGGCATGGTCGTCGAGATCGCCCAACCCGGAGCGCAGCCATGAAGCAATTGACGCTCATTGTCGCCGCCAGCCTGTTGCTGATGGCCTGCTCCAAGGAAGAGGCACCGCCCGAACCCATACGCCCGGTGCTGTCCATGGAAGTGAGGGCCGAAGACCAGGAAAACCTGGGTCGTTTCGCCGGCACCATCCAGGCCCGCTATGAAAGCAACCTGGGTTTCCGTGTGCCCGGCCGCATCGCCCGTCGCGCCGTGGATGTCGGCGCCGAGGTGGAGAAGGGCGCCTTGCTCGCCGTGCTTGACCCCACCGACCAGCAGAACCAATTACGCGCTGCCCAGGGCGACCTGGCGCGCGTACAGGCGCAGTTCATCAACGCCCAGGCCAACGCTCGGCGGCAACAGGAACTGTTCAACCGTGGCGTCGGCGCCCAGGCTCAGCTGGATGTGGCCCAGACCGACCTGAAAACCACCCAGGCGACCCTTGACCAGGCCCGTGCCTCGGTCAACCAGGCCAAGGACCAACTCAACTACGCCGAACTGCGCACCGACCATGCCGGCATCGTCACTGCCTGGAACGCTGAGGCCGGCCAAGTGGTCAGCGCCGGCCAGCAGGTGGTGACCCTGGCCCGTCCGGACATCAAGGAAGCGGTGATCGACCTGCCCGCCGGCCTGGCTGAACGCTTGCCTGCCGATGTGGTGTTCCTGGTCGCCGGGCAACTGGACCCCAGCGTGCACACCACCGCCGTGGTGCGTGAGATCGAGCCTCAGGCCCAAAGCGCCACGCGCACCCGTCGCGCACGCCTGAGCCTGGCCGAAACCCCGCCCGCGTTCCGCCTGGGCACGGCAATCAGCGTGACGTTGAGCACCGCCATCGCCCCGCGTATCGAACTGCCCCTGAGCGCCTTGCAGGAAGTGGACGGCAAGACCCGTATCTGGCTGCTCGACACCCAGAGCCAGACCGTGCAACCCCGCGAGGTCACGGTTATCAGCCGTGATGCCCGCAGCGCCTTGCTCAATGGCAGCGTCAAACCCGGCGAGCGCATTGTTACCGCCGGCGTGAACAGCCTGAAACCTGGGCAAAAAGTCAAAATCGACGAGGACAGCCCGCGATGAAAGGGAGCTTCAACTTATCCGACTGGGCCCTCAAGCATCAGTCCTTCGTCTGGTACCTGATGTTCGTCGCGCTGCTGATGGGCGTGTTCTCGTACATGAACCTGGGCCGTGAAGAAGACCCGTCGTTCACCATCAAGACC
Source organism: Pseudomonas sp. BTN1 (assembly GCF_001907715.1). NCBI lineage: Bacteria > Pseudomonadati > Pseudomonadota > Gammaproteobacteria > Pseudomonadales > Pseudomonadaceae > Pseudomonas > Pseudomonas sp. BTN1. The sequence continues at coordinate 63,767 of NZ_MPBM01000027.1, forward strand.
ATGGTGATCCAGACCCGCTGGCCGGGCGCGACCCAGGAAGAAACCCTCAAGCAGGTCACCGACCGTATCGAGAAAAAACTCGAGGAACTCGACTCTCTCGACTATGTGAAAAGCTACACCCGGCCCGGCGAGTCCACGGTGTTCGTGTTCCTCAAGGACACCACCAGTGCCAAGGCCATCCCGGAGATCTGGTACCAGGTCCGCAAAAAGATCGATGACATTCGTGGGACCTTCCCCCAGGGCTTGCAGGGGCCATCGTTCAACGATGAGTTCGGTGACGTGTTCGGCTCGGTGTATGCCTTTACCGGCGATGGCCTGTCGATGCGCCAGTTGCGTGACTACGTGGAACAGGTGCGCGCCGAAATCCGCTCGGTGCCAGGGCTGGGCAAGGTCGAGATGATCGGCCAGCAGGACGAAGTGATTTACCTGAATTTCTCCACGCGCAAACTCGCGGCCCTGGGGATTGATCAGCGCCAGGTCGTGCAAAGCCTGCAATCGCAAAACGCCGTGACCCCCGCCGGGGTGATCGAGGCCGGGCCGGAACGCATCTCCGTGCGCACCTCCGGGCAGTTCGCCTCGGAGAAAGACCTGGCCAACGTCAACCTGCGCCTCAATGACCGTTTCTACCGGCTGGCGGATATTGCCGACATCAGCCGTGGTTATGTGGACCCGGCGCGGCCGATGTTTCGCTTCAACGGCAAACCGGCGATTGGCTTGGCCATCGCCATGCAGAAGGGCGGCAATATCCAGTCGTTCGGTAAGGCCCTGCACGGGCGCATGGACGAGCTGACCGCCGACCTGCCGGTGGGCGTCGGCGTGCACAAGGTGTCCGACCAGGCCGAAGTGGTGGAAGAGGCGGTCGGCGGCTTCACCAGCGCATTGTTCGAGGCGGTGATCATCGTGCTGGTGGTGAGCTTTATCAGCCTCGGCATGCGCGCCGGGTTGGTGGTGGCGTGCTCGATTCCGTTGGTGCTGGCGCTGGTATTCGTGTTCATGGAATACAGCGGCATCACCATGCAGCGCGTGTCGCTGGGCGCGTTGATCATCGCCCTCGGCCTGCTGGTGGATGACGCGATGATCACGGTGGAGATGATGATCACGCGCCTGGAAAAAGGCGAAACCAAGGAACAGGCGGCGACTTACGCCTATACCTCCACGGCGTTCCCGATGCTCACCGGCACGCTGGTGACCGTGGCCGGTTTCGTACCGATTGGCCTCAACGCCAGTTCGGCAGGCGAGTACACCTTTACCCTGTTCGCGGTGATTGCCGTGGCGATGCTGGTGTCGTGGGTGGTGGCGGTGCTGTTTGCGCCGGTGATCGGCGTGCATATCCTCAGCGCCAATGTGAAACCGCATAACGCCGAGCCAGGGCGCATTGGCCGTGCCTTCAATGGCGGCATGCTGTGGGCCATGCGCAACCGCTGGTGGGCGATTGGCATCACCGTGGCGCTGTTCGTGGCCTCGGTATTTTCCATGCAATTTGTGCAGAACCAGTTCTTCCCGTCGTCGGACCGTCCGGAAATTCTCGTCGACCTGAACCTGCCGCAAAACGCCTCGATCAACGAGACGCGCAAGGCGGTAGACCGCCTCGAAGCGATCATCAAGGACGACCCGGATATCGCCCGTTGGAGCACCTACATCGGCCAGGGCGCGATTCGTTTCTACCTGCCGCTGGACCAGCAGTTGGAAAACCCCTACTACGCGCAGCTGGTGATTGTGAGCAAGGGCCTGGAAGAGCGTGGCGCTCTGATCGCTCGATTGCAGAAACGCTTGCGCGATGATTTTGTCGGTATCGGCAGCTACGTGCAGCCGCTGGAAATGGGCCCGCCGGTCGGGCGGCCGATCCAGTACCGCGTCTCTGGTAAAGACACCGATCAGGTGCGCAAGCACGCCATTGAACTGGCGACCTTGCTGGATCAGAACACCCACCTGGGCGAGATCATCTACGACTGGAACGAGCCGGGCAAAGTGCTGCGCGTCGACATCGCCCAGGACAAGGTGCGGCAACTGGGGCTTTCGTCGGAAGACGTGGCGCAGTTGATGAACAGCGTGGTCAGCGGCGCGGCGGTGACCCAGGTGCACGACGATATCTACCTGATCAACGTGGTCGGCCGCGCCGAGGACGCCGAGCGCGGTACGCCGGAAACCTTGCAGAACCTGCAGATCGTTACGCCCAATGGCACCTCGATTCCATTGCTGGCCTTTGCCACGGTGCGTTACGAACTGGAGCAGCCGCTGGTGTGGCGTCGTGACCGCAAGCCGACGATTACCATCAAGGCCGCGGTGCGCGATGAGATGCAGCCGACCGACCTGGTCAAGCAGTTGGCGCCGACCATCGAGAAATTCAGCGAAGGCTTGCCGGTGGGCTACAAAGTCGCCACCGGCGGTACCGTGGAAGAAAGTGGCAAGGCCCAGGGCCCGATTGCCAGCGTGGTGCCGTTGATGTTGTTCCTGATGGCCACGTTCCTGATGATTCAGTTGCACAGCGTGCAGAAGATGTTCCTGGTGGCCAGCGTTGCGCCACTGGGGCTGATCGGCGTGGTGCTGGCGTTGATCCCCACGGGCACGCCCATGGGCTTTGTGGCGATCCTGGGGATCCTGGCGCTGATCGGCATCATCATCCGCAACTCGGTGATTCTGGTCACACAGATCCACGAGTACGAAGAGGCCGGCTACACGCCGTGGGACGCGGTGGTGGAAGCGACCGAACACCGGCGTCGGCCGATTCTGCTGACGGCCGCCGCCGCGAGCCTGGGCATGATCCCGATTGCGCGGGAAGTGTTCTGGGGGCCGATGGCCTACGCGATGATTGGCGGGATCATCATTGCGACATTGCTGACGTTGCTGTTTCTGCCGGCGCTGTATGTGGCCTGGTACAAGATCCGCGAGCCGAAACACGAACATCAGCCACAACAGGATTAACACTGAGAGAGGGGGCTGCCAGTTAAGCGCAGACCCCCTGTGGGAGCGGGCTTGCCCGCGAAGGCGGTGTGTCAGTCGCTGCATCTGTGACTGAACTATCGCTTTCGCAGGCAAGCCAGCTCCCACACTTGGATCTTCATTCTGGTTGAAGCTGTGTGAAGTTTCTGAAAAATCCCCATGTCGTCCTGGCTCGCTACTGCATGTTGTACCCTCTGGTCCTCATCCCAAACCCAGGTCGATCCTCATGCAGTGCCTGCGTTTAACCTTGCTGTTTTGCGCGTTGCTCCTTGCACCGTCTGCCTTCGCCGCCACCGTACTGGAAAATGCCTTGTGGCGCGTCGAACTCGACCCCGCCACCCTGGCGCTGCGCGTGACACCCGCAGGCCAGGCTTCGGTGCAGGCATCCAGCGGTGTGGCCTCGCATGCCGTCAGCCAATTGCAGAACACGCCTGACCAAGCCACTTGGCAATGGGACAACGGCGCTTATCGCCTGAGCGCCCGCCTGCAACAGCGTGACCTGGCCCTGACCATCAACGCCCGCGAGCCCGGTGAGCTGGCCCTGCTGCGTCAGCCTGCCGAGGCCATGGGGCGAGGGTTGATCTGGCCCTTGGCCGAGGGGCATTACGTGCCTGCCGGCAATGCCATCTGGAAGACGTTTCTGCTGGAGCGGGGCGAGTTCAATACCACCCAGGACCTGAGCCTGCCGCTGTGGGGCGTGGATCAAGGTGGCTTCACCTTGAGCTGGCTGTTGACCAACCCCTACAACAACCGCCTGCAATGGCAAGCCGACGGCAACGGCCTGGCCCTCTCCGCGGCCCACGAATTCACCTCGCTGGCGCCTGATGCGCCGATGACGCTGCGGCTGTACCTGGGCGATGCCGACCCATTGGCTGGTGCCAAGCGCTACCGCCAGTGGCTGGTGGAGCAGGGCCGCTATGAGCCGTTGGCGGACAAACTGCGGCAAACACCCGAAGCCCAGAAACTGCTGGGCGCCAGCCATGTGTACCTCTGGGACAACGGCCTGCTGGCTTTGGGCGATGTGCGTGATTGGCCAAGACTGATCCAACGGCTGCGCAGCCATGAACTCAAGAGCCTGATGGACAAAGAGAGCGCACAGCTGCTGGCGCAGTCCGCTGCACTGAATCGCTATGAACAAACCGTGCTCCTTCGCGGCCTCAACGCGGCGATCAACACCAAGGCCCGGCAGGCCTGGCAAGTGCAAGAGCCAGACATGACCCGCCTTGCCGCCCGTTATGGTGAGCTGCGCAGTGAACTGGCCGTGGACTTTGCGGGAGCCTTGAGTGACAGCCCGCAGACCTGGGGCAGTAGCACCATTCAAACCCTGCGCGACGCCGGGCTGCAGCGTCTGCTGCTGACCTTGGGCGAAGGTTGGGAGGGTGGGCTATGGCATCCCGAGGCGATTCGCGCGGGGGTGGAAGCCGGTTTTCTGATGGCGCCTTACGACTCCTATGAAACGGCCCTGTCCGCCACGGAAAACCCCGATTGGACCACTGCCCACCTGGGCGCCAAGGCCTACCGCGACTGCGCGATCGTGTTGAAAGACGGCAAGCTGAAAACCGGTTTCCAGAAGTCCGGCCACTACACGGATCCACGTTGTGTGCGGCCGCTGCTGGAGGCACGGGTGAAGGCAGTACACGCGAAGACTGGCTTCAATGCCTGGTTTCTCGATGCCTACGCCACCAGCATGTTGTTCGACAGCTATCGCAGCAACGCCAGCATGACTCAGGCACAAAACGCCGAAGGCAATATCGATGCTTCCCGCTGGATCAACACCGTGTCGAAGCTGGTCACAGGCTCCGAAGACGGCAACGCGATCACTGCCCAAGGCATCCTGTTTGCCCACGGCATGCAGACCCCGGTGATCGGCTGGGGTGACCGCGAGATGACCCAGGACCCGCAGTCGCCGTACTTCGTAGGCAACTGGTACCCCACGGAGCAACCGGCGGTGTTCTTCAAATCAGTGCCGTTGAAGGAGCCGTTTCGCACGCTGTATTTCGAACCGACGATGCGCGTGCCGTTGTATCAGGCGGTGTTCCACGGCTCGGTGATCACCACCCATCATTGGCTGTTCGACAGCCTCAAACTGAGCAATGTGCAGGGCGACAATGAGCTGACCCAACTGCTCTACAACGTGCCGCCGCTGTACCACCTCAGTGCTGCGACGCTCAAGGCGCGGCTGCCGGTTATTCAGCGCCAGGACCGCTTCTTCCGGCCGTTGCACCAGCGCTTGGCGACCCAGGAAATGACGGATTTCCGCTGGCTGACGGTGGACAAGCAGCTGCAGCAAACCACCTTCGCAGACGGGACGCGGCTGGTGGCGAATTTCTCGGCGGTGGATAAACAGGGGTATGCCGGGCGCAGTGTGACGGTGCTTGTGGAGGGGGAGGAGCCGGTGGTGTATCAGGTGAAATAACGTTGCCCGTTACGGCGCCATCGCGGGCAAGCCCGGCTCCCATAAGGGAATGCATTCCAAAGGTGGGAGCTGGCTTGCCTGCGATGAGGCAGGTACAGTCGATGCAGCACTAAATCTTACGCCATACACTCGCCAACCAAGGCTGCTGTTCCCGCGGCAACCCGGCCGGCCGGTAGTAATGCTCCAACTCTTCAAACCCGGCTGCGGTCAGCAAGGCCCGCCAGGCCTGCAGATCGTGATAAGAGCCATACCGCGGCCCATTCCAGCCCTCCTGGTTCTCGCCCCGAGGGTTCGAGCTGAACAGCACGCCCCCAGGCTTCAACGCGCCGTGCAGCTCTTTGAGCACTCGGGGCAACTCCTGCTTGGGAATATGAAACAGCACCGCATTGGCAAACACGCCATCGAAGCGTTCGGCGGGCAGGTCCAGCTTGAGAAAGTCCTGCTGCAGCACCTCACAGCCGCTGTCTTCGCGGGCCATCTGCGCAAAACGTTCGGAGCCATCCAGGCCCACGGCGATATGCCCCATGCGCGTAAACGTCTGCAAATCCCGCCCGGGCCCGCAGCCGAAATCCAGCACGGTAAACGGCGGCGTGCCCTGGATATGCCGCAGCAGCGCGTCGATGTTCTGGCTCACATCGTGATCGCGGGTGCCTTCACGGAAGTCTTCGGCCACCTTGTTGTAATGGCCCAGGGTGGTGGAGGTGATCTGGTTGAGGTCGTCGGGTTCGAGTTTCATAGGGCTATTTCAGTGAGAACACAGCAACTATATCCGATGCCTGGGCCGCTACCACAATCTAGGCTTAACTAATCTTCGTAAATATTGTGCCAATTAGGACCGCCCTTATCACAAGGAAATAGGTAGCAAAATTGTCCTACCACCTTCCGCGTTTCAGGTGGTGGCAAAGGCCAAGGTTCAATTGGAAAAGAGATGGCGGTGGCGTTGTCTAGGACAAGTTCAGAAATTACCTCCCCTGTTATCGATGGGGTGCCTGCAGCGGTACCGCTTATAGCAACACTAAATAACAATGTGACAGACGCAAGGCTGTTCGACGTCATGAGTTTTGACATGATTTTTCCCTGAAGTTATAGGTCGTTGGCATGAAGTGGCGTTTGCTGCCTCAAGTATTAATGCACTCAGGGCAGCTCCACTGCTACCGCATCCATATCCTGGGTGCTGTTGAGGTTTACACCCCCGGCGTAGCTTCCGCTTTGAGAGAAGGTGCTCAGCCAGTTTTTTTTGCCTCCACCAATCGAAGCCAGACAATGGGTCGCCGCAGCGTTTCCACCGGTTGCAGGTGACCAGATACAGCCGGTGAGGTACTGATCAACGTCGCTGTTAAGCGCAACAGTATTGTTATCGGCAATACCGAACGCTTGTGTCGACACGGCTCCCGTCGGGGGCTGAATCAGCTGAATGCCCGCCAACCCTGCTAGGGGAATCCACGTTAAGTCGCCCACTCTACCGGTATCGTCCTGCCGTGATGCCAGCACAATCCCCTTGTTGTTGATTGCGCGTCCGGCATTTTTGGACTTGATAGAAAGGGTCAAGGTCAGAGGCGCTGTCGTCGGTGTCATCCAGGCTGCGGTCCGGACCGGGTTGGTGGCGGTATCGGGATACTCGCAGTAACCTACCGATTGCAGTGTGTTATTGATCCCTTTGACATAGCAACGATTGGCTCCAGTCGCTATGGGTAAAGAGCTTATGGTATAGGTCGTAACGTTAGCCTTAGCTACTTGGGGAATTGTGATGCCGTTGGTTCTGGGACAGTTCATGGCAATGCTGGGGTAGCCATTCGAAAGGCTGTCACTGACGCCCACTGGAACGCATTTATCGTTGTACCCAAGCAGTCCAAGCAGCGAAGAAAATACCCGCTTAGGCGTGTCATCCCCCGCGAGCCATATGACGGTAGATAGCTCCTGATTGCTGCTGATGCTCCATCCAACCATATCCCCGCGTTGATTGGACGCCATGATGATTGTCTTTACGTCCGCGGCACGCAACGGCAGCACTACCCCAGGAAGCGGCTTGAGAGGTGTCGGAGTGTTATTTGGAGTGGTGGCGTTCCAGACCACGGCGGTGTTGACATTGTTTGCGTTCTTGCAGATACCGCCGATCCAGCCGGCGTTCGAGATATTGAGGGCGCGGCAAGGCTGTTCAGCAACCAATGGCTTGAGCGCTACTTGTGAGTTCTCTGTGTTCGTATCTGCTAACCAAGGGACATTGTTGGCGCTGGCACTGGCCGGAGTGCAATTGCCCACAGCGATACCACTGTCGTTGATGCCGGAGGTTTCGCATTGTGCTCCCGCTTCATGCCCTAAGTTGGTGTAGGCGGCAGCGTTGACGGTCAAGCTGACCGCGCTCAGTAACAGGCAACCTGCAAACCCTAAAGAGTGCATTTTCATCATCAGTCCATCCTTGGTGAGAGATTCTGTTTGATTAGATACACGCAGAAAACAATCAACAACTGTCAGAGTTAACAGGTATAGGCGAGTAGTTTCAGCGTTTGCTCCGCACTCGTGACAGGGAACCTCAGGCTCCGTCTGATTCAGTTTAAAGACGTGTATTCGATGTAGTGCACTTCACTGGGTTCGTACTGTGGTATTCCGACATACCGCCCCGCGGGATTGTGGGTAAGATTCGGCCCTAATTCAAAGAGGGTTATCCATCTATGGAAGAGGAAAAACGTTCACCCGTTGGCAACGACACCGCACCGAACAAGGTCGACCAATACGCCACGAGATTGAGCAATGGGCTGTTCTGGCTCAATGAGCGGGCCTGGCCGCTGACGGTGGGGATTCTCTCGGTGGCAGGCTTGTACCTGTACCAGTACATCCAGGTCGAACAGGTACCGCTGAGTATTTTGTCGGCGTCGGCGTTCACTGCCTTGCCGGCGATGTTCGCCATGTTGGTATTTGTGATCGGCATGATGGGCGCGTCGATCCTGATCCCTACCTTCATCTTGTTCACGCGCCTGAACGGCACCGGTGTGCGCCTGAGTGATCAACTCAATCTCAGCCCGCAGTCGCCGCAAGAGACGGCCCAGCACAGGAGGTTACTGGGGCATTGGGCGGCCAGCCTGTTGGTGATGTTTGTGTTCTGGATGTCCGCCGTGTACCTGTCCGTGAACGCCGAAAGTGGGCTTTTGCTGACGCTCAGTTGGATCGTGGCGATCATGGCGGCGGTAGTGGCCTATGTCGGCATCATTATTCGTGCGCGCCCCGCCCATGTTGCTCTGCGTGAGTTGTCCGGCGAGTTCTGGCTGGCCAGTGCTGGCGCTGGGGCCATTCAAATGGTGGTCATTCTAATGGTGACGGTGCCGGTCTCCCGCGCCTTCAGCGAGTACTCCGACAGCGCCGTGTTCTTTGCGCCGTTCATGGCCGCTGAAATGGCTGTGCTGTTCCTGATCCAGGGGAGCGCCGCCTGCCTGGTGGTGCGTATGCGCGTCCAGAAAAACCCGGTGGCGTTCGCCTCGTTGGTGGCCTTTGCGCTCATCGTTTTACTCGGGCTGATCCCGGCGAGTGGGGCCAAGTTGGGCGGCCTGCCGCTGCAAGGATCCGCCTCGGGAGGGCGCGTTTGTACGCTGATGACCTGGACGGCGCAGGCCCAGGTTCCCGGCGCGCTGGTAGACGCCGACAACCCCAAGCGCAGCGTAAAACTGCGAGTGATGGCCGACTCGGATGGCAGCTATATCGTGCGGCCCTGGCAGGCCAAGGAAAAAACCATCACCTTCGTGCCCCGTGCCAGTGTTGCCCAACTGGATGAGTGCCCGTGACGTCAGCGCTTGTTCAACACCCGCGCCAACCTATCCCCACTCAGTTGGATCACCGCCACCAGCACCACAAGCAACACAATCACGGTGAGCATGATCTGCGTATCGAAGCGCTGGTAGCCATAGCGGTAGGCAATATCGCCCAGGCCACCGGCGCCGATTGCTCCGGCCATGGCCGATGAATTGATCATGGTCACCAGGGTGATCGTGAAGCCGCCGACGATGCCGGGCAACGCCTCTGGCAACAGCACATGCCAGATGATGTGCCAGCGGCGGCAACCCATGGCCTGCGCGGCTTCGATCAGGCCATGGTCGACCTCGCGCAGGCTCACTTCAGCGATGCGTGCAAAGAACGGCGTGGCGGCGATGGTCAGCGGTACCACTGCCGCCCAGACGCCATAGGTGGTGCCGACGATCAGGCGCGTGAACGGGATGAGCGCCACCATCAGGATCAGAAACGGAATGGAGCGGAACAGATTCACGAACGCTCCCAGCACGCGGTTTAGCGCCGGTGCCTGGTAGATGCCGCCCTTGTCACTGGTGACCAGGAATACTGCCAGCGGAATGCCCACCAGCAGCGCGATCAGCGATGACACCCCCACCATCAACAAGGTGTCGATGGCGCCCTGCACTAAACGATCAAACCACATAGCCCAGCACCTCCACCTGTTGTGCCCAGTTGGCCGCGCGTTTGCGCAGTTCTTCGGCGTTGTGCGGCGATCCATTCACCGCCAGCAGCAGTTGCCCCAAGGCATGCCCCTGGATGCGTTCCACGCCCCCTTGTAGTAAACGCACACGGCCGCCGAGGGCACTGAACAGTGCCGCGAGGTCTGGCTCCAGGGTGTCGCTGCCGGTGAACTGCAGGCGCAGCACCAGTGCGGCGTCGGCCGAGGCGGGCGTGGGTTGCAGGCGGCGTTGCAACTCTGGCGGCAAGCCGTGTTGCAGCGGTGCGAGCAGGGTCTTGCTGACCTCATGTTGCGGATCGCCAAACACCTGCCACACCGGGCCTTGCTCGACGATACGCCCGTGCTCCAGCACCACTACGCGGTGGCAGATGTCGCGGATCACCGCCATCTCATGGGTGATCAGCACGATGGTCAGGCCCAGGCGCTGGTTGATCTCGCGCAGCAGGCCGAGGATCGACTGGGTAGTTTCCGGGTCGAGGGCCGAGGTGGCTTCGTCGCACAGCAGAATCTGGGGGTCGTGCACCAGCGCGCGGGCGATGCCGACGCGCTGCTTTTGCCCGCCGGACAGCTGCGCCGGGTACGCCTTGTGTTTGTCTTGCAGGCCTACCAGCTCCAGCAGTTCATGCACCTTTCGCGCGCGTTGTGCCTGGGGCACACCGGCGACCTTGAGCGGCAACTCGACGTTCTGCCACACGGTCTTGGCCGACATCAGGTTGAAGTGCTGGAAGATCATGCCGATGCGTCGCCGCAGCGCCACCAGGTGGTCTTCATCGAAGCTCCCGATGTCCACCTGGTCGATCAGCACCCGTCCGCTGCTGGGTTGTTCCAGGCGATTGATAGTGCGGATCAGCGACGACTTGCCGGCGCCGCTGCGGCCGATGATGCCGAACACTTCGCCCCGCTGGATCGCCAGGTCAATGCCTTGCAGCGCATGCACCGTGCCGTCATAGGTTTTGCCCAGGTTGATGAACCGCACATGGGCGTGGTTCAAGTCCGGGTGCAGTTCAGTCTGCTCGGCGTGGCTGGGCGCAGGGGCCAGATCGTGCAATCGGGCGTTGGCGGCACTCATGGTTTAGCTTCCCAGCCAACCTGATAGAGCTTGCCGAGGGACTTGTCCAAAGCCGCACGTACCACCGGCGAGTGCTGGTAGATATCGACGAACTTGATCACCCGTGGGTCGGTTTTGCTCTTGGGCTGGATGACGAACTGAATCACGTATTCCGGATGATCGAGGCCGTCGAACAGCAGTGCCGACTCGGCATCGAAGGTCTTGGACAGGCGGATGTACGCCGGGTAGCCCTGCACCAGATCGGCGTCGTCATAGGCGCGCACCAGTTGCACCGCTTCCACTTGCAGGATCTTGATGTTTTTCGGGTTGGCGATGATGTCTTCTTCTGTGGCCTTGTAGCCCACGCCCGGTTTGAGGGTGATCAGCCCGGCCTTGGCCAGCAGTTGCAGGCCGCGACCGCTGTTGATCGGGTCGTTGGCAATCGCCACGCTGGCGCCTGCGGGCAGCTCGTTAAAGCTGTTGTATTTTTTCGAATACAGCCCGACGTTGTTGATGATGCCCGGCGCGTACGGCACCAGGTCAAACCCGGCGGCGGCCTTGGCGTTTTCCAGGAAGGGGATGTGCTGAAAGTAGTTCACGTCGATATCGCCGGCGGCGAGGCTGACGTTGGGCGCGATCCAGTCGGTGAACTCCACCAGTTCGACCTTCAGGCCCTGCTTGCCGGCCTCTTCTACGGCGGCTTCCAGCGGAATGGCGAAGGCAGCGGTGGTGCCGATTTTCAACGGTGCATCGGCGGCGAATACCGCCGAGCTGAATAAGCCGAAGGCCAGGGCCAGTGCTTTGACTGGGTTGTTTAAGAATGTCTTTTTCATAGTGGTTTTCCAGTCATAAGGTCTTAGGTAGCGAGATCGTTCCCACGCTCCGCGTGGTAATGCAGCCAGGGACGCTCCGCGTCCCCAAAGCGAACGCAGAGCGTCCAAGAGGCATTCCCCCGCGGAGCGTGGGAACGATCAAACAACGTGGCGGTAGGTAGAGCCGGTGTGTTGTTTGGGTAAGCGAGCCGTGTCGTGGAAGACTTTTTCCCGCAGCGTTCCCTGCGCATATTCCGTCTTGTACGAGCCCCGTCGTTGTAACTCCGGTATCACCAGCTCAATGAAATCCACATAGCTCTCCGGCGTCACAATGCGCGTCAGGTTGAAACCATCCAGCCCGGTTTCGCTGATCCAGGATTCCAGCTCATCGGCCACCTGTTCAGGCGAGCCCACCAGGGTGATATAGCGCCCGCCCAAGGCGTGCTGGTCGAGCAATTTGCGCCGGGTCCAGTCGTTGTTCTGCAGGTTCTGGGTGGCCGACTGGATCGCGTTGCTCTTGACGTACTGGATCGGTTCGTCCAACGCGTACTGGGCAAAATCAATCCCGGTCGAGGCCGAGAAGTGCGCCACGCCAGCTTCCGCGCTGGCGTAGCTGAGGTACTCGGCGTGCTTGTTCCAGGCCAACGCTTCAGTGGCGCCCACAATGACGTTCAGGCCCATGAACACCTTGATGTCGTCCGGGTTGCGCCCAGCCTCCACTGCGCTGGCGCGCACCTTGTCCACCTGGCGCTTGGTCGCGGCCTTGTTCTGCCCGCTGATAAACACGCACTCGGCATGCCGCCCGGCGAACAGCAAGCCGCGCTCGGAACTGCCGGCCTGGAACAGCACCGGCGTGCGCTGCGGCGAGGGCTCGCACAGGTGGTAACCCTCCACCTGATAGAACTCGCCGTGGTGTTCTACCTTGTGCACCTTGCCCGGTTGCGCATACACCCGCGCTTGGCGATCGTTGTGCACCGCGTCGTCTTCCCAGCTGCCTTCCCAGAGCTTGTACAACACCTGCAGGTATTCATCGGCCTGGTCGTAGCGCCGGTCATGCTCGACCTGTTCGGTAAGGCCCATGGCCTTGGCGGCGCTGTCGAGGTAGCCGGTGACAATGTTCCAACCCACCCGGCCACGGCTCAGGTGATCCAGCGTCGACATGCGCCGGGCGAACAGGTACGGCGGCTCATAGGTGAGGTTGGCGGTAAGGCCGAAGCCAAGGTGCTGGGTGACGGCGGCCATGGCCGACACCAGCAGCAACGGGTCGTTGACCGGTAACTGGATCGACTCCTGGAGCGGCACGTCGATGGAGTCCTGATACACGTCATACACGCCGACGATATCAGCGATGAACAAACCGTCGAACAACCCGCGCTCCAGGATCTTCGCCAGTTCAGTCCAGTATTCGAGGGTCTTGTACTCGGTCGAGTTGTCCCGTGGATGAGTCCACAAACCGTGATTGATGTGCCCGATGCAGTTCATGTTGAAAGCATTGAGCAGGATCTTTTTTTTGCTCATCAGATGGTCCCCCGCAGCGGCGGGTTTTCATCGTTGAGGTAGTAGTTGCCAACCGCATGGTATTTCCAGCGCACCGGGTCGTGCAGGGTGTGCACCCGGGCGTTGCGCCAGTGGCGGTCCAGGCCGTGTTCGGCCAGGGTCGCCTGGCTGCCGGCCAGTTCGAACAGGGTGCTGCCGGCCGACAGGGAAATCTCGGTGCTCAGGGCGCGTATTTCGGCAACGGCGATGGAGGCTGCGGCGACGGTCTGGGCATTGCTGTCGGCCTGGGCGCGGTCGAGGAATTCACCCGAGCGTTCCAGCAAGGCTTCGGCGGCGTGCAGCCGGCTGCTCAGGTGGCCGAAGCTCTTGAGTGTCAGCGGGTCTTCGGTGGCCTTGTCGTTGCCGGCGTCGATCCATGGGCGGGTCTTGGTGCGCACAAAATGCAAGGCATCCTCAAAGGCCGCGCGGGCGATGCCGGTGTCGATGGCTGCGTGGAGGATCTGCGCCAGCGGGCCGACGGTGGTCGGGCGTTCGAAAGCGCTCTGGAACGGCACCACGTCTTGCGCCGCGACCCACACGTTGTCGAACACTACCGAGCCGCTGCCGGTAGTGCGCTGGCCGAAGCCGCTCCAGTCGTCGATCACCGTCAGTCCCTCGCTGTCACGCGGTACGAAGGCCAGTTGCTGCACGCCATTTGCATCCACCACCGAAGTGGGGATGCGCTGGGCGTAGATCGCGCCGGTGGCGTAGAACTTGCGCCCGTTGATGCGAAAACCGTTGCCGTCGCGGGTGAGGCTGGTAATGCGGTCGTGTGCGGTCTTGGTGCCCAGCTCCGCCAAGGCGTTGCCAAAGCGTTGGCCAGCCAATACCTCGGCGTACAGGCGTTGCTGCTGTTCGGGGCTGCCGTTCACCCGCAGTACTTCGAGGGCATAGAAATGGTTTTGCGGAATCTGGCCCAACGAGCCATCGGCCTGGGCGATCAGTGCGATGACCTTGGCCAGGGTGACGTTGGACACGCCCGCGCCACCGTAGGCCTTGGGCACGCTGATGCCCCACAGGCCGGAGCGGGAAAACCCGTCCAGCTCGGGCAACGGCAGGCGGCGTTCGCGGTCGCGTTGGGCGCTGTCGCGGCGCAAGTCTTCAGCAAGATCGCTGGCGACAATAAGCGCTTGTTCGTCGCTGGTAATGACCGCGACGGGGTGAGAAAGGGTCATGAGTTTCTCCAGAAGCTCGTGGAAAAAGTGTTCTGGTTGGTTAAATCCACGAATGACGAGCCGGCAAGGTGCCGTTGAGCCGATAGGCGCCGATGGCGTGGTACTTCCAGCGCACCGGGTCGTGCAGGGTGTGAACCCGGGCATTGCGCCAGTGACGGTCAAGGTTGAATTCGGCCAGGGTGGCGCGGCTGCCCGCCAGTTCGAAGAGCTTCTCGGTGACTTGTAACGCCACTTCGGTGGTCAGCACCTTGGCTTCGGCCACGGCAATCGAGGCGTGGGCGGCGGATTGCGCGGTGATCGGCGCGGCGCTGACCTGGTCAAGCACCTGGCCTGCCTTGCGCAGCAGGGCTTCGGCGGCGTGCAGTTCGATCTTCAGCTTGCCGATATCGGCGATCACATACAGGTCGTCGCTGGCTCGCTCGACCTTGGCGTCGATCCACGGGCGCGAACGCTCACGCACGAAGGCGATGGCATCGTCGAGGGCGCCCCGGGCGATGCCGGCGTCGATGGCGGCCTGGATCAGTTGCGACACGGCCCCTTGGATATTCGGGCTTTCGCCCAGGCGCCAGTTGTCGATGACCAGGTCCGGGTCCACCGCTACGCGATCAAGCAGCACGGTGCCGCTGGCGGTGGTACGTTGGCCAAAGCCGGACCAGTCATCAACGATGCGCAGCCCTTCGCTGCCGCGACGTACAAAAGCCATGACCTGCTTGCCGTCATCGTTCAGGGCCTTGATTGCCACCCAGTGAGCGAACAGGGCGCCTGTGGAGTAGAACTTCTGGCCGCTGAGCACGTAACCGTCGCCTTCGGCCGTGAGGCGCGCCTTGAGCTCCAGAGTATTTTTGGTGCCGCGTTCCGGGCCGCCGTTGCCGATGCGCCAGCCGTCGAGCACGCTCTGGAACAGCTGCTTTTTCTGACGCTCGGTGGCGGTGCCCTGCAATACGTGCAAGATGCCGAAATGGTTCTGCGGGATCTGCCCGAGTGCCGGGTCGACCGCGCTGATGATCGCGAAGACTTCGGCCAGGGTCACAAACGACACCTGGGGGCCGCCGTATTCGCGGGGAATGGAAATACTGCCCAAGCCGCTGCGGGTGAACTGTTCGAGCTGCGCCCAGGGCAGTTTGCGTTGCTGGTCGCGCTGGGCGGCCTGCGCACGCGCAGCCTGGGCCAGCTCGTGGGCGGCGCTCAGCGCCTGGGCGTCGTTGCGCAGCACCGTGGCGGGCAACAGCAGGGGAGCTACGTCCACATCACTCTGGGGGGATGTTAGAGCCAAGTTAGACATCAGCGCCGCTCCTTGGCTGCACGCAATGCCCTGGCGTTGCGCACCGGGGTAATTCTGACCATACCGACCTCGCATTCAATGAAATAAACAGAAAAATCAGGAATGTCCGGTGGTCCGGTGCATATACCCTAAGCGTGTTAATTATTTAAATAAACTAACTTTTAGGAATATGCATAGAAGGGCTGTCACCCCGGTTCACAGGGTGAACCGAAGCGACGCGGTTGATAGCCTGGCGCGGGCGAGGCTGGGCGGGGCGGTGTGCAGGCGGCGATGCGCAGCGTGCGGGCGGGCGCCCAGCGGGAGTTGTTACCCACGCGATCGAGAATGCAGTAGGTGACCTCCAACCGGCAGTCGTCGCCGGCTTCGACAATCACGTGGGGCGGCACCCACACCTGCACCGCCAGGCCGACGCTTTGAGCCTGAATGCGGGGCAGGTCCAGGCGTACATCGCCCCAGCGCAAGGTGATGGCATCGCCCGTGCTCATGTTCAGGTAAGGCTCGATGGTCAGCGGAATACCGCGCCTTACCTGGCTGCTGTTGACGCCATGGCGGCGGATCGTCTCGGGCAGGTTCACGGGCGCCAGGTTCTGGTTTTCATCGCCGCCTTCAGGGTTCAGGCGCGGCGAAGGCTGACCGCCGGGGTAGTTGGTCTTGACCCGCACCAGGGTCACCGCCGAGCGCATCGGGCCATGGCCGATCTGCAAGACCTGGTAGTGGACGCGTGCCGGTCCGTCCTGCACAAAACTCTGCGGTACGCACAGGTGGGTGCACGTGCCGATCTTGCACGCCGTCACCTTGCGCGAGGCGGCGAAGCAGTTGTTCCAGAAGAGTTCGATCAGGTCGCCTTCTTCCATGCTCGGGTAGGGTGAAATGTCGACTTGCAAGTGGGCGGAGGCCAGGGCGCTGATGCCGTTTCCAATAGCCTGGGGCAGCCTTGGGGCACGGAGCGTGGCCGAGGTTTGAGCGTGTGTCATAAGTAATCTCCTTGGTGCAGCCAGCAGCAATCGTTCCGAAACCTCGACGAACAGGCGCAAGGGGGGTCGAAAGGCACGATTCAGTCAGTAGCCGGGATAGGATCCAATCCTCAAGGCGCTAGATAAGAGGGTTGGCCAGGGAGCGTCAATGGAGGCAAAGGGCTAAACGGTGGGTTTGGCGAGATTCAGACGGGTCTGACGGGGAGGGGGATTTCAAGAGGCAGGCGGCGGGGTCTTTTACGGGGTGAAATGGCGACTCCCTGTAGGGCCTCGCTTATGTGGGAGCTGGCGTGCCTGCGATAGGATCACCCCGGTTGGACTGCTACACCGAGGCGCTTGCATCGCAGGCAAGCCAGCTCCCACACAGAACATCAGTGGGCGAGGAATTTGCTCAGGAACTGCTTGGTACGTTCTTCCCTGGGGTTGGCAAACAGCGCCTTGGCTTCGCCCTGTTCGACGATCACGCCCTTGTCGAAAAAGATCACCCGGTTGGCCACATCACGGGCAAAGCTCATCTCGTGCGTGACGATGACCATGGTGCGGTTTTCTTCGGCCAGGCTGCGAATGGTCGCTAATACTTCACCCACCAGTTCCGGGTCGAGGGCCGAGGTGGGTTCGTCGAACAGGATCACCTCCGGCTCCATGGCCAATGCGCGGGCAATCGCCACACGCTGTTGCTGGCCGCCGGACAGCCGCCGTGGGTAGGACGCTTCCTTGCCTGCCAGGCCGACCCTGGCCAACAGCTTGCGCCCCAGTTCGGCCGCCGCTTCCCGTGGCATCTTCTTGACCACGATGGGGCCTTCGATGACGTTTTCCAGTGCGGTGCGGTGGGGGAACAGGTTGAAGTTCTGGAACACAAAGCCCACATGCTGGCGCAGGCGTCGCACCAGGCCCTGTTGCTGGTTGAGCGGCCTGCTGCTGTCGATCTGGATGTCACCCACCTTGATACGGCCGCTGGTGGGTTCTTCGAGGAAGTTCAGGCAGCGCAGGAAGGTGGTCTTGCCGGAACCACTGGGGCCGATGATGGCGACCACTTCGCCTTCCTTGACCTCCAGGTCGATGCCGTTGAGCACCACCTGACCATTGAATTGTTTGGTCAGTTTTTCAACCACGATCATGCTTCAAGACTCCAGGTCATGCCGGTTGACCCGGTCTTCCAGACGATTTTGCAGATGCGCCAGGATGCTCGCCAGGATCCAGTAGATCAGGGCCGCGGACAGATACATGGTGAAAATTTCGAAGGTACGCGCCGACACCAGTTGGGCCTGGCGGAACAGCTCGGGCACCTGGATGGTGGCGGCCAGCGCCGTGTCCTTGACCAGTGAAATAAAGCTGTTGCCCAAAGGCGGCAACGCCGTGCGCATCGCCTGGGGCAGGATGGCCCGGCGCAACGTCTGCGCACGGGTCATGCCGATACTGGCAGCAGCTTCCCACTGGCCACGCTCGATGGAGGCGATGGCGGCCCGCAGGATTTCACACGCATAGGCAGCCATGTTCAGCGAAAAGCCGATCATGGCAGCAGGGATAGGGTCCAGCTCGATGCCCACTTGCGGCAAGCCGTAGTAGATCAGGAACAGCTGCACCAGCAACGGCGTGCCACGAAAGAACGACACGTAGACCCGGGCCGTCCAACTCAGCAACTTGAAGCGCGAGAGGCGCATCAAGGCCAGGCCGAAGCCCAGCAACAGGCCGAAAAACATCCCGCCGAGGCTGAGGATTACCGTGTAGTACGCGCCCTTGAGCAGAAAGGGCGCGGAGTCCAGCGCGAGTTGGAAACCTGCTTCCATTATTGAGTGACGTCAGCGTTGAAGTACTTCTCGGACAGCGTCTTCAAGGTGCCGTCGGCGCGCAGTTTGTCCAGAGCCTTGTTGACTGCGTCGAGCAATTCAGGCTCGCCTTTGCGCAGGGCGATACCGGATTCCTGACGGGAGAAGGCGTCGCCGGCAGCGGCGGTGTCGGGGGCCTTCTTGGCGTATTCCAGCGCGGCCAGGCGGTCGATCAGGATGGCGTCGATGCGGCCGATGCGCAGGTCCTGGAACTTGGTCGGGTCGTCGTTGTAGGTCTTGATAATAGCTTTAGGCTGGTTGTCCTTGAGCCATTGTTCGTAGTTGGTGCCCAAGCCCACACCCACTTTCTTGCCGGCCAGGTCGTCGGCTTTCTTGATCGAGTCGACGTTCTTTTTCAGCACCAGCGCCTGGATGCCGGACACGGTGTAAGGCTTGGAGAAATCGTATTTTTTCTTACGCTCTTCGGAGATGGTCACCTGGTTGACCACGGCGTCCAGGCGCTTGGATTCCAGCGCGGCAAGGATGCCGTCCCATGGCGTGGCTTGCAGCTTGACCTTGACGCCCAGCTCCTTGGCCAGTGCCTCGGACAATTCCACTTCGAAACCGCTGAGCTTGCCGCTTTCATCGACAAAGCTGAACGGTGGGTAGGTGCCTTCCAGGCCGATCTTGATCTCGCCGGCCTTTTTGATGGTGTTCAACTGCTCGCCGGCAACCGCCTGGCCCAGCCAGCCAGCGCCAAGCGCCAGGCCCAAAGTGCCAACCAACAGCGTGCGACGAAATGCGAAAATAGTCATGGAGAGCCCCTGTGTTTTTATGGTGAGCGAAGCAGGTGACGCGGTAGTCGTATCCTGCCCTAAAGTGCGAAGCGCGTCTTCGCCTTCGGCGCGATGATAAAGCGGGTTTTTAAGTCTTGAAAATAATAAAAATACAATTTAATATTCTTTTTGGAAATATGCGCGGCTTGTGTGGGAGCTGGCTTGCCTGCGATTGCAGTGTGTCAATGCCAAGTTTCTGGCTGACCCACCGCAATCGCAGGCAAGCCAGCTCCCACATCGACCGTATTCAATCAGTTGAAAACTGAGTCATAAGCAAACAATGCCGGCGCGCCACCGGTATGCAGGAAAATGATCGGCCCCTCTTCAAAGCGCTGGTGCCCGATGCCGTCCAGCAAACCGGCCATGGCCTTGCCGGTATACACCGGGTCCAGCAACAGACCTTCCTGGCTGGCCAAAAGTTTGATCGCCGAGAGGGTGCCAGCGTTTGGCTCGCCATAACGCGGCCCGAAATACTCGTCCCACAGGGTGACCTTGAAGGCTTGCGGAATAGCCACGCCGAGCAACTCGGCAGTGCGCTCGGCCAAGCCCTGCACCTTGGGCAATTGCGCTTGCTCGGTACGCGACACCGTGATGCCGATCACCGGCAATTGCGGCAGTGCTTCGCTCAAGGCCAGGGCCAGGCCGCTGTGGGTGCCGGCACTGCCAGAGGCAAGCACCACGGCGGCGAATTCAATGCCGCTGTCTTCAATCTGCGCGGCCAACTCCAGCCCGGCGCGCACGTAGCCCAGCGCGCCGAGTGCATTGGAACCGCCTATAGGCACCAGGTACGGCTTCTTGCCGTTACTGCGCAGGCGGTCGGCGAGGGCGTTGAGTTGGTCGTCGGCGTTGTCGAGGTTTTCCACCAACTCCACTTTGGCGTCGAACAACTCCAGCAGCAGGCGATTGCCGTTGCCCAGGTAGTTGGGGTCGTCGGTGCCGGTAGGATTCTCCAGCAGGGCAACACAGCCGAGGCCGAGCTTGGCAGCCAGCGCGGCGGTCTGGCGCACATGGTTGGACTGGATCGCGCCGGCGGTGACCAAGGTATCGGCGCCCTGGGCGATGGCGTCGGCGGCCAGGTATTCGAGTTTGCGCAGCTTGTTGCCGCCCATGGCCAGCGGCGTGGTGTCATCGCGTTTGACGTAGATGTCCCTGCCCAGCCAAGCCGACAGCCGCTCGAGTTTTTCCAGGGCCGTGGCACTGCCCAGTAGTTCCAGACGGTTAAAACGGTCGAGCTGTTGTTTGATCATGGGTACGCACGGTGGCTGAGTGATGGGGGGACTATAGGCAGGCACTTTTCATCGGGCAACCGTCAATCGCTTATGACGAAAGGTTCTTATGTTCACACCATTGGTTCTTAAGAGCTGCCTGGGTGCATACCGTAAAGTGATGGCCATTTCGTCAGGAGTGAATACCGTGAGTGAGCGTTCCAGTCATTGGCAATTGCAGACCATCGTCAGCCAGCTGCGCGGCGCCCGCGACCAGTGGCGAACGCGCAATGGGCGCTTGAGTGGCGAGCATGGTGGCCGCGAGTTGCCGTCCCGCGAGGCGGTGGCACAGATTCTTGAGGCCTTGTGCGGCGCCCTGTTTCCGATGCGCCTGGGCCCGGCGGACCTGCGCGAAGAAAGCGAAGACTTCTACGTGGGCCACACCCTCGACGTCGCGCTCAACGCCTTGCTCGCCCAGGCGCGCCTGGAGTTACGCTATGCCGCGCGCCAGAGCGGTGAGGACGACAGCGAAGTCAACGCCCACGCCATTCGCCTGATCCAGGATTTCGCCCTGGTGTTGCCATCCTTGCGCAGCCTGCTGGACACCGACGTACTGGCCGCCTACCACGGCGACCCGGCCGCACGCAGTGTGGATGAGGTGCTGTTGTGCTACCCGGGCATCCTGGCGGTGATCCACCATCGCCTGGCCCATCACCTGTACCGTGCCGGCCTGCCGCTGTTGGCGCGGATCAGTGCAGAAATCGCCCACTCGGCCACCGGCATTGATATCCACCCCGGCGCACAGATCGGCCCGAGTTTCTTTATCGATCACGGCACAGGCGTGGTGATTGGCGAGACGGCGATCATCGGCGAGCGCGTGCGCATCTACCAGGCCGTGACACTGGGCGCCAAACGCTTTCCGGCGGATGAAGATGGGCAATTGCAGAAAGGCCACCCGCGTCACCCTATTGTTGAAGATGATGTGGTGATTTACGCCGGGGCGACGATCCTGGGGCGGATCACCATTGGCCAGGGTTCGACCATTGGCGGCAATGTGTGGCTGACCCGCAGCGTGCCGGCCGGGGCGAATATCACCCAGGCGAATTTGCAGCATGATGATGGGGCGCAGAAGTAATACCTGAGCCAAACGCCGGTCAGTGTGGGAGCTGGCTTGCCTGCGATAGCGGTGTATCAGTCAACAGATGGGTGGCTGACCCAGCGCTATCGCAGGCAAGCCAGCTCCCACATTTCGTATGTATTTCACCGTCGGGTTGCTGAACGATTCGTCTCCTCCACGCGTCATACCAATCCCTGAGCTAGTGTAGGAAACACCTACCACTCAGCCTTGCGATTAGTCCCAGACCGCCTATTCATGTTTAACTTGAACGTTCGTTCAAGTTAAACCGGTGGTTCGCTGCCCGCTCACAACAGGAGGCTTACCTTTGCTGAGTCCGTTTTTTACAGCCATATCCCGCAACCTTGAGGTGCATCGTTCATGAGTGCATCGTCCACCCCTTCCAGCGGCATGGTGCGCATGAATGCGCCCGTTTTCTATTTTGCCGCCACCGTCATCCTGCTGTTTGGCATCACGGTCATCGCTATCCCGCAACAGGCCGGTGCCTGGCTGCTGGCGGCGCAAAACTGGGCGGCCAACACGGTCGGCTGGTACTACATGCTGGCGATGACCCTGTATCTGGTCTTCGTGGTGGTCACCGCGCTATCGGGCTACGGCAAGATAAAACTCGGTGCCGACCACGACGAGCCCGAATTCAGTTACCTGTCCTGGGCCGGCATGTTGTTCGCCGCCGGGATCAGCATCACGCTGTTTTTCTTCTGTGTCTCGGAGCCGCTGACGCACCTGGTGCAGCCGCCCCAGGGCGAAGCAATGAACGCCGATGCGGCGCGCCAGGCCATGCAGGTGTTGTTCCTGCACTGGGGCCTGCATGGCTGGGGCGTGTTCGCGTTTGTCGGCATGGCCCTGGCCTATTTCGCCTACCGGCATAACCTGCCGCTGGCATTGCGCTCGGCGCTGTACCCGCTGATCGGCAAGCGCATCAATGGCCCTATCGGTTATGCGGTGGATGGCTTTGGCATCATTGCCACGGTGTTCGGCCTGGGCGCCGACATGGGCTTTGGCGTACTGCACCTCAACTCTGGCCTGGACTACCTGTTTGGCATTGCCCATACCCAGTGGATCCAGGTGGGCCTGATCACCCTGATGATGGGCGCGGCGATCATCGTGGCCGTGGCCGGCGTCGACAAAGGCGTGCGGGTGATGTCCGACATCAACATGCTGCTGGCCTGTGCGCTGCTGCTGTTCGTGTTGTTCGCCGGGCCTACCCAGCACCTGCTCAACACCTTGATCCAGAACATCGGTGACTATCTGGGCGCGTTGCCCACCAAAAGTTTTGATGTGTACGCCTACAACGAGCCGAGCGACTGGCTGGGCGGTTGGACGGTGTTCTACTGGGCCTGGTGGATCGCATGGTCGCCGTTCGTGGGCCTGTTTATCGCGCGCATTTCCCGTGGTCGTACCATCCGCGAATTCGTGTTTGGCGTGCTGCTGATTCCACTGGGCTTCACCCTGGCGTGGATGTCGATCTTCGGTAATAGCGCCATCGACCAGGTGCTCAACCATGGCATGGCTGCACTGGGCCAGTCGGCTATCGATGACCCATCGATGAGCCTCTACCTGCTGCTGGAAACCTACCCGTGGAGCAAGACCGTGATCGCGGTCACGGTGTTCATCAGCTTTGTATTCTTCGTGACCTCGGCTGACTCCGGCACTGTGGTGCTCTCCACCCTCTCGTCCAAAGGCGGCAACGCGGATGAAGACGGGCCGAAGTGGCTGCGTGTGTTCTGGGGCGCGATGACCGCCCTAGTCACCAGTGCGTTGCTGTTCGCTGGCAGTATCGACTCGCTCAAGTCTGCGGTGGTACTGACCTCGCTGCCGTTCTCGCTGATCCTGCTGCTGATGATGTGGGGGCTGCACAAGGCGTTCTACCTGGAGTCGCAAAAGCAGATTGCGCAGTTGCATTCCCTGGCGCCGATATCGGCTTCACGCAAAGGTCGAGGCGGCTGGCGCCAGCGCTTGAGCCAGGCCGTGCATTTTCCGTCGCGTGACGAGGTGTACCGTTTCCTCGACACCACGGTGCGCCCCGCGATTGAAGAAGTGACCGCCGTGTTTGTCGAGAAGGGCCTTACGGTGGTGACCCAGCCCGACCCGTCCAACGACAGCGTCAGCCTCGAAATCGGCCATGGCGAAGAACGTCCGTTCATCTACCAGGTGCAGATGCGTGGCTACTTCACGCCGTCGTTCGCCTTGGGCGGCATCGGTAAGAAAGAGATCAACAACCGCCGCTACTATCGGGCCGAAGTGCACTTGAGTGAGGGCAGCCAGGACTATGACCTGGTGGGCTACACCAAGGAGCAGATCATCAATGACATCCTCGACCAGTACGAGCGCCATCTGCAGTTCTTGCACATGGTGCGCTGATAGCGTTCCTCTCAAGTAGGTCTTTGCTGTAAAAGGAAGAGGCAGACTTAAGCGATTCAGCTGCTTAAAAGGCCCGGGAATATGCCTATTCCCGGGCCTTATTTGCCCTAGATCAAGAGAGGATTCGATGACGTACATTGCTGCCGAAAACCGCTATGAATCTATTCCCTATCGCCGCGTAGGCCGCAGTGGATTGGTGCTACCAGCCCTGTCCCTGGGGTTGTGGCACAACTTTGGCGACAGCACCCCGATCGACACCCAGCGCGCGTTGCTGCGCACGGCGTTCGACCTGGGCATCAACCACTTCGACCTGGCTAACAACTACGGCCCGCCCTATGGCAGCGCCGAGATCAACTTCGGCCGTTTGCTGCGCGAAGACTTCAAGCATTACCGCGACGAATTAATCATTTCCAGCAAAGCCGGTTGGGACATGTGGCCCGGTCCTTACGGCCAGGGTGGTGGTTCGCGCAAATACGTGTTGGCCAGCCTGGACCAGAGCCTGCAACGCCTGGGCGTCGATTATGTGGATATCTTCTATTCGCACCGTTTCGACCCCGATACGCCGCTGGAAGAGACCGCCAGCGCCCTTGCCACCGCCGTGCAGCAAGGCAAGGCGTTGTACATCGGTATCTCGTCTTACTCCGGGGTAAAAACCCGCGAAATAGCGGCGCTGCTCAAAGAGTGGAAAGTGCCGCTGTTGATCCACCAGCCGGCCTATAACCTGCTCAACCGTTGGGTGGAAAAAGACCTGCTGGAGACCACTGAAGAACTCGGCGCCGGGGTGATCGCTTTTACGCCGCTGGCCCAGGGTTTGTTGACCGATAAATACCTTAACGGGGTGCCAGCCGATGCGCGGGTGAACCGTCCGGGTGGTGGCTCGTTGCAGGCCCAGCACCTGTCCGAAGCCAACATCGCCCATGTACGCGGCCTGAATGAAATCGCCAAGCGCCGTGGCCAGAGCCTGGCCCAGTTGGCGTTGGCGTGGACATTACGTGATCCACGGGTAACCAGTGCGCTGATCGGCGCAAGCCGGCCGGAACAGATTATCGAGAACGTCGGGGCGTTGAAGAACTTGAGCTTCAGTGCGCAAGAACTGGCGGAGATTGATCGGTTTGCGCAGGAAGGTGGGATCAACCTGTGGGAAAAACCGTCCACTGCTGAATAACCTTACACCACTGGTTGATCGTTCCCACGCTCTGCGTGGGAATGCAGCCCCGGACGCTCGGCGTCCGCTTTAAAGTCGTGACGCAGAGCGTCACAGGAGGCGTTCCCACGCAGAGCGTGGGAACGATCTGTCGCCAAGCGTTAGAACGGCACATCCCCAAGAATCGTCGCCCGGTGCATCACCCGCCGCTGCGGCCGGTAGTCATCCACGGCGTAATGCTGGGTGACGCGGTTATCCCAGAACGCAACGTCATTTTCCTGCCAGCGCCAGCGGATGGTGAATTCCGGGCGGGTGGCGTGGGCGAACAGCAGCTTGAGAATGGCCTCGCTTTCGGCCGGTTCCAGTTCATTGATTCGGGTGGTGAATCCGTCGCTGACGAACAGCGATTTACGCCCACTCACCGGATGTGTGCGCACGACTGGGTGCGATAGCGGCGGGTTTTTCTTGCGGGTTGCTTCCCAGCGCGCAAGGTCTTCGGCGGTGTTGCCAAAGCGCTCCAGCGGGAACGACTTGGTGAAATCGTGTGTGGCGGTGAGGCCATCGAGCATGCGCTTTAACGGCTCGGACAGTGCCTCATACGCCGCAATGCCACTGGCCCACAATGTATCGCCGCCAAACGCCGGCAGCAGCTTGGCACTGAGCACCGCGCCCAGGGCCGGCGTGGGCAGGAAGGTCACGTCGGTATGCCAAACGGCGTTGTCACGCACGTCGGTGACCGCGGTGTCGAGGATCAGCACTTGCGGCTGTTCCGGCACGTTGGGATAGATCGGATGGATGTGCAGGTCGCCAAAATTGGCCGCGAAGCGTGCCTGTTGCTGCGGGGTGATCGGCTGGTCGCGGAAGAACAGCACCGAATAGTCGAGCAACGCCTGTTCAATGGCGTCGCGCTGTTCAGGGTTCAGCGGCTGGGTGATGTCGACGCCACTGATCTGGGCGCCCAGGGCGGTGCTTAATGGGGTAACGGTCAGGCTGCTCATTGTGGATTCTTCACTCAGTGTGCCTGGCCATGCCAGGGCACTAATTTACGCTGCAGGGCGCGCAGGCCCATTTCCATGGCGAAGGCGATCAGGGCGATCACCAGGATGCCCAGCACCACCACATCGGTGACCAGAAACTGCGCCGCCGACTGCACCATGAAGCCCAGGCCGCTGGTGGCGGCAATCAGCTCGGCGGCGACCAGGGTCGACCAGCCCACACCCAGGCCGATACGCACACCGGTGAGGATGTCGGGCAGGGCGCTGGGCAGGATCACATGGCGAATCAGTTGTGCGCGGGTTGCGCCCAGCGACTGCGCAGCCCTCAGCTTGGCAGGGTCGACGGTGCGCACCCCGGTTGCGGTCGCGATGGCAATCGGGGCGAAAATCGCCAGGTAAATCAGCAGCACCTTGGACAGCTCGCCAATGCCGCACCAGATCACGATCAGCGGCAGGTAGGCCAGCGGCGGAATTGGCCGGTAGAACTCGATCAACGGATCGAAAATGCCTCGGGCAATGCGGTTGGCTCCGATGGCAATCCCCACCGGCACGGCGGTCAGCACCGCAAAGCCCAGGCCCAGGCCGATGCGGCTCAAGCTCGCGCCCAGGTGCTGCCACAAGGTGGAATCCATGTAGCCGGTGGTCGCCAGCAGCCAGCCTTTTTGCAACACTGCCGATGGTGGCGGCAGGAACAGGGGTTCGATCAAACCGGTGGCGGTGACGGCCCACCAGAGGGCGAGCAAGGCCACCAGGGTCAGCACGCTGATCCAGCGCGTGCTCAGGCTGCGGCGTACCGGAATAACGACAGGTGCCACCGCCTTGCTGGCCGTGGCGGGAAGTTCGTAGCTGCTCATGCGTACACCTGCCGTTGGGAGAACACTTTGCCCAGCACATGTTCACGGGTTTCGATAAAGCGCGGGTCGGACTTGATTGCGCGGGCTGATTCACCGGCGGCGTAACGTTGGCCGAAATCCAGCTGCAGGCGTTCGACGATCTGGCCGGGGTTGGGCGCCAGCAGGATCAGGTCCGTGGCCAGAAACACCGCCTCTTCAATGTCATGGGTAATCAGGAATACCGGCTTGGCCGTGCGCCGCCACACTTGCAGCAGCAACTCCTGCATTTGTTCGCGGGTAAAGGCATCCAGCGCGCCGAAGGGTTCGTCCATCAGCAATACGCGAGGGTCGGCCGCCAAGGCGCGGGCCAGGCCGACGCGCTGTTTCTGGCCGCCCGAGAGCTGCCAGATGCGCCGGCTGTCGAAACCGGCCAGGTCCACCAGCGCGAGCATTTCGCGGGCGCGCACTTCGCGCTGCGCCTTGGGCACGCCGGCCAGTTCCAGGCCAAAGGCGACGTTGGCCAGCACGTCCTGCCAGGGCAGCAGGGCGTCGTCCTGGAACACCACGCCGCGCTCGGCGCTGGGACCCTTGACCGGCACGCCATCGAGGGTGATACGCCCGGCAGACGGTTCGACAAAGCCGGCAATCAAGTTCAACAACGACGTCTTGCCACTGCCGGACGGGCCCAGGGCAACCAGCAGTTGCTGGGGCCCAAGCTCCAGTGAAATATCGGACAGTACCGGTTCCGGGGCGCCTGGGTACTGTGCGCTGATGCGCTCCAGTTGTAGCAAGGCCATCGCAGTGAACTCCTGGGTCAGTTGGTAATGAACTTGGCGCTGACGTAAGGGGCGTAGTCGGGCAGCACGGCCTCGACCTTGCCTTGTTCCTTGAGGAACGCAGCGGTGTCGGTGACGGCCTTGGTGGTTGGCGCTCCCAACAGGGTTACCTGGTCGGCGGCCAACGGGTAGACGTTGCCTTGCAGCAGCAACGGGATATCGCTGGCCTTGGCGCCGGAGAGTTTCACCAGTTTGTCGACGTTGCCGGTATCGGCAAGCCAGGCTTGTGGGTCTTTGCGGTAGGCGGCGTAGGCATCCAGAGTGACCTTGGCAAAGGCGGTGACGATCTCTGGGTGCTTCTCGGCAAAATCCTTGCGCACGATCCAGGCATCGAACGTCGGCGCGCCGAACTTGGCCAGTTCGCCGGAGGTGATCAGCACCTTGCCGGTTTCTTTGGCCACGCCCAGGGCCGGGTCCCACACGTAGGTGGCGTCGATATCACCGCGCTTCCAGGCGGCGATGATGGCGGGCGGGGCCAGGTTGAGGATGGTGACTTTGGCCGGGTCGATGTTCCAGTGCTTCAGGGCAGCGAGCAGGCTGTAGTGGCCGGTGGAAACGAAGGGCACAGCGATTTTTTTGCCGATCAGGTCCTGCGGGCTGTTGATCCCCGAGCCGTTACGCGCCACCAAGGCTTCGGCGCCGCCGATCTGGGTGGCGACGAGGAAGGTTTGCACCGGGACTTTGCGGGTTATTGCGGCGGTCAGCGGGCTGGAACCGAGGTAGCCGATTTGCACGTCGCCCGAAGCGATGGCGGCGATGATGTCGGCGCCATTGTCGAATTTGCGCCAGTCGATCTTGGCGTTGGTGGCTTTTTCATAGGCGCCGTCGGCTTGGGCGACTTTGGCCGGGTCCACGGTGGTCTGGTACGCAATGGTCACATCCGCCGCCTGGGCAAACAGGCTGGCACCGGCCAGGGACAATGCGGCCAACAGGCGCAGAGGGGTCAACAGTTTCAAGGGGAAGCTCCTCAATCAGGCGGCCGAGGGTCGGCGTGAGAGGAGACTAAATGATCTAAGAATTCGAAAATAAATAACTTTTTCGAATTAGCTTATGAGGGGAAATGGCGAAGCCTGTTTTCAGGCTGGCAAAAATAATGTGGGCGCTGGCTTGCCTGCGATAGCGGTGTATCTGTCAACAGGTGGGTTGCTGACCCACCGATATCCCAGGCAAGCCAGCTCCCACAGGGGAGCGAGCCTGAGGTTAGTTGCTGATGGCCAGGATGCTTGCCTGGTACGAGCCGACAAACACATCGAAATCGCCCACTTCGTTCTGTTCCAGCTCCGCCTGCTGCGCCAGCGAGGCACGGGCCAGTTCTTCAAAGTGCGCTTGTTCCTCAGGCGCCAAAGGCTCCTTGCGGAAGTACTCGGCATGCACTTCGCTTTGATGCAGAGAGAACTGCGCAAAGCTTTCCTTGCGCTCAGCCATGGCTGCCAACACCTGAGCCGACGGTGTCAGGGACGGGTCCTTGACCTTGGCCAACTGGGCGTCCAGTGCCTCGCTGTGTTCGGTGATGCCGTGGCTCTGATCGAGCAGGGCGGCCAGCGGGCCAATCTTCTCCAGCAACTCGGCCGCCCACTCCTTCATGTCCACCGGCTGGCCGTCACGCTGCAATTGCAGGCCAGGACGGCGACCTTCCTTGACCACGCTGAGGAAGTTGGAGGTGGCGTTGCCGCACTCGTTGTTGGCGAACAGTGGGCTGTCGTTCAGTGCGCAGTACAGCAGGAATGCGTCGAGGAACCGTGATTCCGGCAGATCGATACCCATCGGCAAGAACGGGTTGATGTCCAGGCAGCGTACTTCGATGTACTGGATGCCGCGGGCCATCAACGCCTGGATCGGCCGCTCGCCGGTGTAGGTCACGCGCTTGGGACGGATGTTGGAGTAGTACTCGTTTTCGATCTGCAGGATGTTGGTATTGAGCTGCACCCACTCGCCATCCTTGTGCGTGCCGACTTCAACGTACGGCGCGTAGGGTGTTGCCACCGCTTCGCGCAGGCTGTCGGTGTAGCTGGCCAAGTCGTTGTAGCACGGCGTCAGACCGGCCTGGGCGTTGCTCTGGTAACCCAGGTCGCTCATGCGCAGGCTGGTGGCGTAGGGCAGGTACAGGGTGTCGGCATCCAGGACTTCAAGCTGATGCGAGCGCCCCCGCAGGAAGCCGGCGTCCAGGGCTGGCGAGGCGCCGAACAGGTACATCAACAGCCAGCTGTAGCGACGGAAATTACGGATCAGCGCGATGTAGGCCGTGGACTGATAGTCACGGTCGGTGCCGACAAATCCTTCTGTTTCCTTGAGCAATGGCCACAACTGTTCCGGCAGGGAAAAGTTGTAGTGGATGCCCGCGATGCACTGCATGGTCTTGCCGTAACGCAGGGCCAGGCCCTTGCGGTACACGTACTTGAGCTGGCCGATATTGGAGGTGCCGTAGTAGGCAATCGGAATATCTTCCTCGGCCGGCAACGGGCACGGCATCGAGGGGCTCCACAGGTATTCGCTGCCCAGCTTGGTGTAGGCAAAGCGATGGATCTTGTCCAGGCTGCTCAGGGTATCGGCCGGGTTCGGCAGGGCTGGGGTGATGAACTCCAGCAGCGATTCCGAGTAGTCGGTGGTGATCTGTTCGTTGGTCAACGCGGCGCCCAATGCTTCGGGGTGTGGCGTTTGCGCCAGGCGACCCTCACTGGTGACGCGCAGGCATTCGCGCTCGATGCCGTGCAAGCATTGCTCTAGCAGGGAGAGGTGTTCGCGCTTGCCGAGCAGGGCCAGGCGGCGGTTGAGAAGTTCGCTCAAGTTGGATTCCTTCACGCGTCAGTCGCCCCAATATGGGGGTGGGCAGGACGGTCTACAAGGGTGAAGTGGAAACTGGCGTGATCGCCTGGTTTTGAGTCGATTTGACCCGCTCTGAATTTGCCGACTTCACTCCATGAATTGGGCTACAGCGCAGCGAGAAAATTCCGACGCTGTTATCGCAGCGCCGAAATTAACTCAAATCGGGGGTGGGGAGCTATAGGACAGCGAACGTGCCCTGTGCTTTTGCGACAAGTCTTTCGCCTTGGTACACGTCGGCCTCGACCACCAGGGTGCGGCGACCGGTGTGGATCACCCGGCTGGTGCACAGCACATCACCGTCTTCCACGGCGCGAATATAGTTGATCTTGCATTCGATGGTGGCGCTCTGCTGGTCGAAACCGTGGGCGCTGGAACACGCCAGGCCCATGGTTATATCCACTAGGCTGAAAATCGCCCCGCCATGGAGCTTGCCCGCGCGGTTGCGCAGGTGCGGCTCCAGGGTCAGGGCCACCTCGGCAACGCCCTCTTCCAGGCGTTGCAGGCGGCAGCCGATCAGTTCGCTGAATGCGCTCTGGGTCAAACCGGCCGGAATCTCCATCAACGCTTCTTCAGCTGTTTAGCGTTGGCAAACAGCGACGCCATGGCGTTGTTGCTGGGCGCGGCAGTCGCGGTTTCCTTGCGCGGCGCGTTGTTCTGCGACTGGCGCGGCGCCGAACCGGGGCGAGCACCACGTGCACCGTCGATTTTTTCGCCGGGGGTGTCGCTCATGCGCATCGACAGGCCGACGCGTTTGCGCGGGATGTCGACTTCCATGACCTTGACCTTGACCACGTCACCAGCTTTGACCGCCTCACGTGGGTCCTTGATGAACTTCTCCGAAAGCGCGGAGATGTGCACCAAGCCGTCCTGATGCACGCCGATGTCCACGAATGCGCCGAAGTTGGTCACGTTAGTCACCACGCCTTCGAGGATCATGCCCGGTTGCAGGTCCTTGAGGTCTTCGACGCCGTCCTGGAACTCGGCGGTCTTGAACTCCGGGCGCGGGTCGCGACCCGGTTTCTCCAGTTCTTGCAGGATATCGGTGATAGTCGGCACACCGAAGGTCTCGTCGGTGTACTTCTTGGGGTCCAGGCGCTTGAGGAACGCGGCATCACCGATCAACGAACGGATATCGCGGTCGGTCTCGGCGGCAATGCGTTGCACCAATGGGTAGGCTTCCGGGTGAACCGCAGAGGCGTCCAGCGGGTTGTCACCGTTCATTACGCGTAAGAAACCAGCAGCCTGTTCAAAAGTTTTTTCACCCAGGCGTGCGACTTTTTTCAGTGCAGCACGGGTTTTGAACGCGCCATTTTCGTCGCGATGGCTGACGATGTTCTGCGCCAGGGTGGCGTTGAGGCCGGAGATTCGCGCCAGCAGGGCGACGGACGCGGTGTTCACATCCACGCCCACGGCGTTTACGCAGTCTTCCACCACCGCATCCAGGCCGCGTGCCAGTTTCAGCTGCGACACGTCGTGCTGGTACTGGCCGACGCCGATGGATTTAGGGTCGATCTTCACCAGTTCGGCCAGCGGGTCTTGCAGGCGACGGGCGATGGACACCGCGCCACGGATCGACACATCGAGGTCCGGGAATTCCTTGGAGGCCAGCTCCGACGCCGAGTACACCGAAGCGCCTGCTTCGGAGACCATGACCTTGGTCATCTTCATGGCTGGGTATTTTTTGATCAGCTCGGCGGCCAGCTTGTCGGTTTCGCGGCTGGCGGTGCCGTTGCCGATGGCGATCAGGTCCACCGCATGCTTGGCGCACAGGGCGGCCAGGATCGCGAGGGTCTGGTCCCACTTGTTGTGCGGTACGTGTGGGTACACGGTGGCGTGGTCCAGCAGCTTGCCGGTGGCGTCGACCACCGCGACCTTGCAACCAGTGCGCAGGCCCGGGTCGAGGCCCAGGGTGGCACGCGGGCCGGCCGGTGCGGCCAACAGCAGATCGTGCAGGTTGTGGGCGAACACGTTGATCGCCTCGGTTTCGGCGCCGTCGCGCAGCTCGCCCAGCAGGTCGGTTTCCAGATGGGTGTAAAGCTTGACCTTCCAGGTCCAGCGCACCACTTCGCCGAGCCACTTGTCCGCCGGGCGGTTCTGGTTCTGGATGCCGAATTGTTGACCAATCATGCCTTCGCACGGGTGCATGGTGCCCGGCAACTCGTCACCGACTTTCAACGCGGAGCTGAGAATGCCTTCGTTGCGGCCGCGGAAAATCGCCAGGGCGCGGTGGGACGGCATGCTTTTGAGCGGCTCGTCATGTTCGAAATAGTCGCGGAACTTGGCGCCTTCTTCCTCTTTGCCGGCGATGACGCGGGCGCTGAGGATGGCTTCCTGCTTGAGGTAGGTACGCAGTTTTTCCAGGAGGCTGGCGTTTTCGGCGAAGCGCTCCATCAGGATGTACTTGGCGCCTTCGAGGGCGGCCTTGACGTCGGCGACGCCTTTTTCCGCGTCGATGAAGCGCGCGGCTTCGGTTTCCGGGGTCAACGATGGGTCGTTGAACAAGCCATCGGCCAAATCACCCAGGCCGGCTTCCAGGGCGATCTGGCCCTTTGTACGACGTTTCTGTTTGTACGGCAGGTAAAGGTCTTCGAGGCGGGTTTTGGTGTCGGCGAGCTTGATGTCGCGTTCCAGTTGCGGGGTCAACTTGCCCTGTTCCTCGATGCTGGCGAGAATGCTGATACGCCGTTCGTCGAGTTCTCGCAGGTAGCGCAGGCGCTCTTCCAGGTGACGCAGTTGGGTGTCGTCGAGGCTGCCGGTCACTTCTTTTCGGTAACGGGCGATGAAGGGCACCGTGGAGCCTTCATCCAGTAGAGCGACGGCCGCTTCGACCTGTTGTGGGCGTACACCGAGTTCCTCGGCGATGCGGCTGTTGATGCTGTCCATAAAACCACCTGAAATTCTTAAAATCAGCGCGCCGGCCCGTAAAAACAAGGCTCGGCGAGGCTGGTTGAGCGGCCCGACTGGCGCCGCTGCCTGGGTCAAGAGGCTGGCTATTGACCCTCGAAATCGAAAAAGTCACGACAAGCGGGTAAAAAAAGCCCGGCAGCAAACGGTAACGATCTGACGTTGCCCTGCACGGAGGCGCCGCATTATAACCAGCGTTCCGCCCTTGGGGGCTACTGCGCCGCAGCTTGTAGGGCGCGGGTTCGCTGGCAGTAGATGAAAAATCTGCTAACAATGCACACGGTGCGTATAACGGCAGCTACGCCATAATGCGCGCCGAGATAAGAGGAGCATCCAATGAGCAGCACCGCACAAACTGCTGAAGGCGAAAAAATTCTCATCGTTGATGACGATCCGGGGCTGAGCAGCCTGCTGGAGCGTTTTTTCAACTCCAAGGGCTATCGTGCCCGGGCGGTGCCGAACACCGAGCAGATGGATCGTCTGTTAGGGCGTGAAGTCTTCAACCTGGTCGTACTCGACCTGATGCTGCCCGGCGAAGACGGCCTTACTGCCTGTAAACGCCTGCGCGGTGCTAACAACCAGATCCCGATCATCATGCTCACCGCCAAGGGCGATGAACTGAGCCGTATCAAGGGCCTGGAACTGGGGGCTGATGACTACCTGGCCAAGCCTTTCAACCCCGATGAGCTGATGGCGCGGGTCAAGGCCGTATTGCGTCGCCAGGCACCGGCGGTACCGGGCGCACCGGGCAGCGAAGACGAAAGCGTCACCTTTGGCGATTACGAACTTTCGCTGGCCACCCGTGAGCTCAAGCGCGGTGAAGAAGTGCACATGCTCACCACGGGTGAATTCGCAGTGCTCAAGGCCCTGGTGATGAACGCTCGCCAGCCGCTGACCCGTGACAAACTGATGAACCTGGCCCGTGGCCGGGAATGGGACGCCCTCGAGCGCTCCATCGACGTGCAGATTTCCCGACTGCGCCGGATGATCGAGCCAGACCCGTCCAAGCCGCGGTATATCCAGACGGTGTGGGGTGTGGGTTATGTGTTTGTGCCGGATGGCACCGCAACCAAGTGACCGATGATTTGCAGGGGCGGGTATCCTGGCGTTTGACCCCATGAGGGTCGACGGGATGCCCGGCGTCTGCAATTCTGCGAGCACCGCTCGTTCCTGCAAGGTGTGCAGCTTTCATCTATGAAAACCCCGCTGTGGTTCCCGCAAAGTTTCTTCTCCCGCACCCTCTGGCTGGTGCTTATTGTCGTTCTGTTTTCCAAGGCACTCACGTTGGTTTATCTGCTGATGAACGAAGACGTGCTGGTGGATCGGCAGTACAGCCATGGCGTCGCCCTGACATTGCGTGGTTATTGGGCGGTAGACCCTGAGAACCGCGAAAAGGTAGCCAAGGCATCGACCCTCACTCGAGTTGACGGCGCCGGTGTGCCTGAAGGCGAGCAACATTGGCCCTACAGCGAGATTTACCAGCGCCAGATGCAGGCCGAATTGGGCGCCGATACCGAGGTGCGGCTTCGTATGCATGTTTCGCCTGCGTTGTGGGTGCGAGCGCCAAGCCTGGGGGATGCGTGGATCAAGGTTCCGCTTTATCCGCACCCGCTGCGTGGGCAAAAAATCTGGAACGTGTTGGGTTGGTTCCTGGCCATTGGCTTGCTCTCAACGGCGTCGGCGTGGATCTTCGTCCGCCAGCTCAACCAACCCCTCAAGCGCCTGGTGTTTGCCGCTCGCCAACTGGGCCAGGGGCGTAGTGTGCGCTTGCCGGTCAGCGACACGCCCAGTGAGATGACCGAGGTGTACGGCGCCTTCAACCAGATGGCAGAAGATGTCGAACAGGCCGGGCGCGAACGCGAGTTGATGCTGGCGGGGGTGTCCCATGACTTGCGCACGCCGCTGACGCGATTGCGTTTGTCCCTGGAATTGATGGGTGACCATACCGACCTCACCGATGACATGGTGCGCGACATCGAAGACATGGACGCCATCCTGGACCAGTTCCTGGCGTTCATCCGCGACGGGCGGGATGAGGTGGTCGAGGAGGTCGACCTCACGGAGCTCGTGCGTGAGGTGGTTGCGCCCTATAACCAGAACGGTGAGCAGGTGCGCACGCGCCTGGAGCCGATCCAGCCGTTCGCATTACGCCGGGTGTCGATGAAGCGCCTGCTGAACAACTTGATTGGCAACGCCTTGCACCATGCCGGTTCCGATGTGGAAGTGGCGGCGTACGTTTCTGGCGACAGTGCCGCGCCTTACGTGGTGCTGAGCGTGATGGACCGTGGCACAGGAATCGACCCGGCTGAGCTGGAGGGTATCTTCAACCCCTTCACCCGTGGCGACCGAGCCCGAGGAGGCAAGGGCACCGGGTTGGGGTTGGCGATTGTGCGGCGGATTGCGTCGATGCATGGCGGCAATGTCGAGCTGCGCAACCGGGAAGGCGGCGGGTTGGAGGCGCGGGTGCGGCTGCCGTTGGGGTTGATGCTGCCTAGAGACGCCGTCTAACAAGCAATATGAATGCAAATGTGGGAGCTGGCTTGCCTGCGATGAGGGCGGCACATTCAACATTATTGTTGACTGAGCTATCGCTATCGCAGGCAAGCCAGCTCCCACAGGTGGTTGGCGGCGTGTGACCAATGAGGGCTGTCAGCCCTTTCCCTTGGTCCGAGTCATATTCGGCCCGCCATTCTTTTCCAGATGCTGAATGATGATCCCTGCCACATCCTTACCGGTGGTGGTCTCGATTCCTTCCAGGCCCGGCGATGAGTTTACTTCCATCACCAAGGGGCCATGGTTGGAGCGCAGGATGTCCACACCCGCCACGCTCAGCCCCATCACCTTGGCTGCCCGTAGCGCGGTCATGCGTTCTTCCGGGGTGATCTTGATCAGGCTGGCGCTGCCACCACGGTGAAGGTTGGAGCGGAACTCACCGGGCTTCGCCTGGCGCTTCATCGCCGCAATCACCTTGTCGCCTACCACGAAGCAGCGAATGTCCGCGCCGCCAGCTTCCTTGATGTATTCCTGCACCATGATGTTCTGCTTGAGGCCCATGAACGCCTCAATCACCGACTCCGCTGCCGTTGCTGTTTCACACAGCACCACGCCGATGCCCTGGGTGCCTTCCAGCACCTTGATCACCAGCGGTGCGCCATTGACCATCTCGATCAGGTCGGGAATGTCATCCGGGGAGTGGGCAAAACCGGTGACCGGCAGGCCGATGCCCCGGCGCGACAGCAGTTGCAGGGAGCGCAGCTTGTCCCGCGAGCGTGCAATGGCCACGGATTCATTCAGCGGAAACACCCCCATCATTTCAAACTGGCGCAATACCGCGCAGCCATAGAACGTCACAGAAGCGCCGATACGCGGGATCACTGCATCAAAGCCTTCCAGGGGCTTGCCCCGGTAGTGGATCTGCGGCTTGTGGCTGGCAATGTTCATGTAGGCACGCAACGTGTCGATCACCACCATTTCATGGCCACGTTCAGTGCCGGCCTCGACCAGGCGGCGGGTAGAATACAGACGCGGGTTTCGCGACAGCACAGCAATCTTCATGCAGCACCTGGGGCAGAAATAGTGGAGACCGGGAACACCGGCTTGTCTTGAACGTACTTGAGGCCCGGATTGACCACCAGCTGGCCGTCAATCAGCGCCTTGGAGCCCAGCAGCAGGCGGTAACGCATGGCTTTGCGACAGGCGAGGGTGAACTCCACCCGCCATACCCGATCACCCAGGGCCAGG
Source organism: Pseudomonas sp. BTN1 (assembly GCF_001907715.1). NCBI lineage: Bacteria > Pseudomonadati > Pseudomonadota > Gammaproteobacteria > Pseudomonadales > Pseudomonadaceae > Pseudomonas > Pseudomonas sp. BTN1. The sequence goes on from NZ_MPBM01000027.1 coordinate 100,985, forward strand.
GTGGTGCTGATCACGTAGCGCACCTGTGCATGGCCGTTGGAGCTCTTGATGGTTTTCATCGTCACCAGGGGCGCTTCACAGCGGCGGTGACGCAGTTGCACCACGCTGCCCAGGTGCGCGGTAAAACGCACCCACTTTTCACCGTCGCGCTCAAAGGGCTCGATATCGGTGGCGTGCAGGCTTGAGGTACTGGCACCGGTGTCGATCTTCGCGCGCAGGCCTGCGACTCCCAAGTCGGGAAGTGCCACCCACTCACGCAGACCCACAACGGTCAAATGGTCAAATGTCTTCAATATGGTTAACCGGTCAATTCGCCCAGGCTTGAGGAGATACCTCAGCCAACGCTTTGAATGCAGGCTTGGCGAACCAGAAGCCCTGCATCAGAAATATTCCGCAGTCGGACAGGAAGTCGCGCTCGCCGGCACTTTCGATGCCTTCGGCGATGACAGTAACCCCCAACTGCTCACAGATTGTGACAATCCCTCGGACGATGACCTGGCGGACACGATCCTGGTCGACATCGCGAATCAGCGCCATGTCGAGCTTGATCAAGTCAGGTTGGAAATCGGCCAGCAGGTTCAGCCCCGAATAGCCCGCGCCGAAATCGTCGATGGCGGTCTTGAAGCCGAATTCGCGGTATTCACGCAGAATATTCGTCAAATGGCGATAGTTATCTACGTGCTCGCTTTCCAGAGTCTCGAAAATCAGCCGGTCCAGCGGGAAATTGTGCGCTCGGGCGGCCTCCAGAGTGCTGCGGATACACAGTTCCGGGCGATATACCGCATTGGGCATGAAGTTGATGGAAAGGTGAGTCTGCATGCCCAGGGCCGCGGCACCGGCGATGGCCTTGGTCCGGCAACGCTGGTCGAAGCGGTAGCGATTGGTTTCGTTGACCTGAGCCAGCACCGACAGCGCGCCTTCTCCCAGGGGACCGCGCACCAAGGCTTCGTTGGCGAAGATCGAATGGTCACGCAGGTCTACGATAGGCTGGTAGGCGAACGCAAAATCGAACCCCAGAGGCTCGCTTTGCTGGCAACCCACGCACCGCTGGTTGGGCGAGGTGAGTGAAAGGGGAAAGTCGGTCACGGCGTATCCTCGCGAAAACAGGGTGCTACCTGGCGTATCTTAGGTGAGCCTTGGGGTTTATGCGTCGAAGGGTTTCAACGGTAAAGTTGCGACATTTTTCAGAGCGAGGAATTCAAGTGGCTCAAAAGCAGGAAGAGGAAGAGAAGGTCCGGCTGGACAAGTGGTTGTGGGCAGCGCGGTTCTATAAGACCCGCGCTCTGGCCAAGGCCGCTATCGAGAGCGGCAAGGTGCATCATCGCGGCGAGCGCTGCAAACCGGGCAAGGAGCCGCGCGTCGGCGACGAGTTTCAGATTCGTACAGGGTTTGATGAAAAAACCATCGTGGTGCAGGCACTTTCCATCGTACGCCGCGGCGCGCCTGAAGCGCAGGCACTGTATGCCGAGACCGAAGCCAGCATCGCTAAGCGCGAAAACGCTGCAGCCATGCGCAAAGCAGGTGCTTCAGGCCTGACCACTGACGGCAAGCCGAGCAAGAAGCAGCGCCGCGATCTATTCAAATTTCGCGGCAGCGGCAATGACGATTGATTGCACGAGTCGCCCATGCACACTCGATCAAATGTGGGAGCGGGCTTGCCCGCGAATACGGTGGGTCAGGCACAGATGCATTGATTGACACCCCGCATTCGCGAGCAAGCCCGCTCCCACTTTTAGCCCTGGGGGGTTACGGAGTTGTGCGCATGACACTCAACCGCCCAATAACGGGCAACTTGCTCAGTAGCCCGAAAAGCGGCGCCGTCATCCGCAACAAAGCGCCCGACACCTTCGCCGCGAACGGCGTGTAATACCCCCAGCCCAACGCCAACAGCGCCAGCAGTACGCCACCGATGTAGTCGTCCTGTCCCCAGTGCGCGCCCGCGACCAGCCGCGGCATCATGAACAGCAGCGCCAGGCCCCAGATCACCAGCACCTGGCCGATGCGCCGGGCGAACACGCTCATGAACATCGCCCAGATCAATAGCACCGAAGCATGGTCGCCGGGGAAGCTCTGGCTCGAGCGGTCCTTCAATTCCCAGGTTTTCTCCAGCCCTGGGAAAAAGTCGCTCATTTGAATCGCGCCGCTGATGACCATCGACGGGCTACTGTGCTGCCAGCCCATGTGCGCCGCGAGTTTGGAGAACAGCATGCGGACAAACAGCAACAGCAGCAGAATGCCGAGGAAGCCAAAAAACGCCTGGCGCACCTGCACGGCCTTGAACACCCAGTCGCCGCGAATCAGCAGTGCCAGCAAAATCACGCCGACCACTGCATCAAACGGCCGCAGGCTGGCCACGGCCCATATATGCAACCAGGTCGAGTTCGTGGCCAATGGGCCATTGAGCAGATGAAACAGCCACTCGTCGAAAATCACACAGAGCATCTGGCCCGTGGGCCACAGCCAAAAACACAGCAGCCCGATAGCGAGTAGATTGCAAAGAGCCCATCGCCGGAGGTTCCAGTTGGCTTGGAACAAACCCGGATTGTTCATAAACTGTCCCTCATCGCTCTATTCAGCTCCTTGAATTCAGGAGAAGTCGCACCAAGATGGTGCTAAAGCGTTTAATTTTATAAACCTTGTAATCATTTTGTCATCACTTCAGATACCCAGACCTATGACTGATCTACCGGATACCGACTTCACCCAACGCTTCATCTTCGATGAGAGCGATGCCCGCGGCGAGATGGTTTCGTTGGAGCTCAGCTATGCCGAAGTCCTTGCCAAACACGCCTATCCGGAGCCGGTCGCGCAATTGCTCGGCGAGTTGATGGCAGCCGCGGCGCTGCTGGTGGGCACCATGAAGTTCGACGGTTTGCTGATCTTGCAGGCTCGTTCCGAAGGGCCAGTGCCCATGTTGATGATCGAGTGCTCGAGCGAGCGCGAGATCCGTGGTCTGGCCCGTTACGAGCCTGACCAGATTGCCGCAGATGCCACCTTGGCCGACCTGATGCCCAATGGCGTCCTGGCACTGACTGTCGACCCGACCGAGGGCCAGCGGTACCAGGGTATTGTCGACCTCGACGGTCAGACCCTGTCGGAATGCTTCACCAACTACTTCGTTATGTCCCAGCAAGTGGGCACCAAGTTCTGGCTTAACGCCGACGGCAAGCGCGCCCGTGGTTTGCTGGTGCAACAACTGCCGGCCGATCGCATCAAGGATGAGGATGATCGTGCCGAAAGCTGGCGGCATATCATCGCCTTGGCCGACACCTTGAAGGCCGAAGAACTGCTGGGCCTGGACAACGAAACCATCCTGCACCGCCTCTACCACGAAGAGGCCGTGCGCCTGTTCGACGCACAGGGCCTGCATTTTCGCTGCAGTTGCTCGCGCGAGCGTTCCGGTAACGCGCTGGTCAGCCTGGGTCTGGAAGATGCGCAAAACCTGGTGGTGGAACATGGCGGCCATATCGAGATCGACTGCCAGTTCTGCAACCAGCGCTACCTGTTCGATGCGGCTGATGTAGCGCAATTGTTCGCTGGAGCAGGCATCGACACCCCTTCCGACACCCGCCACTAAAACGTTTAAGCACAGGTAAATCACCTGACAAACGCCGGATTAGAGGTGTTCTGACGGGAGGGCCCTACTCTTTTTGGGCTTTTCTGGCATAATCCGGCCCACTTTTTTCGCGGTAGTAGTGCGCAACTTTCTACTACAAAACGTTTGGAGCACTCGGCCATAGGCCGACGGGGAACCTCATGACGCAAGCCAATAACGCCGTATACACCGATCTGAGTGTTGACGATCTGGTCAAAGAAGCCCTGCAGCGCGGTGAAGGCGTGCTTGCCGATACTGGCGCGCTGGTCGTAGAAACCGGTCACCGCACCGGTCGTTCGCCGGTTGACCGTTTCATCGTTGAAGAGCCTTCCACCCAGGACGCCATCGCCTGGGGCCCGATCAACCGCAAGTTCCCGGCCGACAAGTTCGATGCCTTGTGGGCTCGCGTCGAGGCCTTCAACAACGCGCAAGAGCATTTCGTTTCCCATGTTCACGTAGGGGCTGCAGAAGACCACTACCTGGCCGTGAAAATGACTACCCAGACTGCCTGGCAGAACCTGTTCGGTCGTTGCCTGTTCATCAACCCGGCCCAGTACAACCCGGCCGGTCGTGAAGAGTGGCAAGTGCTCAACGTGGCCAACTTCGAGTGCGTGCCAGAGCGTGACGGCACTAACTCCGACGGTTGCGTGATCCTCAACTTCGCCCAGAAAAAAGTACTGATTGCCGGCATGCGTTACGCCGGTGAAATGAAAAAAGCCATGTTCTCGGTGCAGAACTTCCTGCTGCCGGCTGCCGACGTGCTGCCGATGCACTGCGCCGCCAACATCGGCGAAGCAGGCGATGTGACCCTGTTCTTCGGCCTGTCCGGCACTGGCAAGACCACTCTGTCCGCCGACGAAAGCCGTTACCTGATCGGTGACGACGAGCACGGCTGGGGCGAAGGCGTGGTGTTCAACATCGAAGGCGGTTGCTATGCCAAGTGCATCGACTTGTCCGAGAAGAACGAGCCGGTTATCTGGAAAGCCATCAAGCATGGCGCGGTGCTGGAAAACGTCGTGATCGACGAGGCCAAGCACGCCGACTACGCCGATGTCAGCCTGACCCAGAACAGCCGTGCCGCCTACCCGCTGGAGCACGTTGCCAAGCGTTCCGAGAAGAACCTGGGCGGCGAGCCAAACGCGGTGATCTTCCTGACTTGCGACCTGACTGGCGTACTGCCGCCTGTGTCGATCCTCAGCGAAGAACAGGCGGCCTACCACTTCCTGTCCGGCTACACCGCTTTGGTGGGTTCGACCGAAATGGGTTCGGGCAGCGGCATCAAGTCGACCTTCTCCACCTGCTTCGGCGCGCCGTTCTTCCCACGTCCGGCTGGCGAATACGCAGAGCTTCTGATCAAGCGCATCCGTGGTTTCGGCTCCAAGGTCTACCTGGTCAACACCGGCTGGACCGGCGGCGGCTACGGCGTTGGTAAACGCTTCAACATCCCGACCACTCGCGGCGTGATTGCAGCGATCCAGAGCGGCGCGTTGATCGGTGCGCAAACCGAACACCTGGACACCATCAACCTCGACGTGCCATTGGCCGTACCGGGCGTTGAAACCGGCCTGTTGAACCCGCGCAACACCTGGGCTGACAAGGCTGCCTACGACGAAGCCGCGAAAGCGCTGGCTGGCCTGTTCATCGAAAACTTCAAGAAGTTTGAAGTCAGCGATGCGATCAAGGCGGCGGGTCCTAAGTTGTAAGACTCGCCGGTTGTAAAAAAGCCGCCTCTTAAGTAGGCGGCTTTTTTATGTGCGAACGATTAGTCGGCCATGTGCAGTACCACTGCACCGACCAGCACCAGGACGACACCTGCCACCTGCACCGCTGACAACCGCTCCTTGAAAAATACAAACCCCAGGATCGCCGCGATCCCTCCAGAGAGCGTACTGATCACCGTCACCACCGACACCGAGCCGGCCATTGCGCCCCACGAAAACGCCGAGAAACCGCCGAGGTTCATCAAGCTCGCTCCGGTCAACGTCGCGCAGTTTTTCAGTGGCGGGATCTTCAGACCATCCTTGATCTTCAGCACCATTACCACCAGCACGCACAGGCCTACCAGGTAACCCAGCCACAACATGGTGATTGGCCCCAGCGCTGGCAGTGTGTAGCGGCCTTGCAGCCAGAAACTGGTGCCGTACAAGGTTGCGGCGAACATGGCGTAGGCAATGGACAGGCGCGGGTTGTTGTGAGGCGTACCGTTGTCCTTGTGAACGCTGGACAGCACAACGCCGATCACGCACAGGGCGATGCAGCCCAGTTGTATCAGGCTGATGTGTTCACCGCTGGCCCAGGAGAGCAGGGTGGTCACCACTCCATAGGACGTCACCAGCGGCGCGACGATGGCTGCTTTGCCCAAGGCAAAGGCTTTGGACAGCGCAAGGGCGCCGGACACCGTCAGCAGAGCGGCGGCGACGCCCAGGAGCCAAACGCTTAACGGTGCATCAAGGGATTTGAAAAGGAAGGCCGGGAAAATGACCAGCAGGAAGGTCATGATCAAAAAACCGAGAGCTTGGCCGAAATACACCGCGCGTTTAACGCCAACGGCGCGGGCGTTGAGGCCCACCAGAAAGTCCGTGCCGCCCCAGAGCAGAGCGGCCAGCAGGCCCATTGTTACGTCCATGTAAGGTCCTTGTTATTTATACGGCTCGTCAGATGAGCGCAGATCCACTGTGGGAGCGGGCTTGCCCGCGAATGCAATGTATCAGTAACGCAAATATTGGCTGACACGCCGTATTCGCGAGCAAGCCCGCTCCCCCATTTTGTGCTCAGTGTTGCTCAGGTCAGCTCAGGTTTTCCAGCGTCTGCGTGTCCCAGCGGTGGGTCTTGATCGCCAGGTAGAGCATGCCGATGGTCAACGGGATCTTGTCACCACGGCCTTTGGCGCGACGCTTCAGGAACACGTCGAACACCGGCGGCTGGAAGTAACGATAAGCGTCGTAGTCGCCCAGGTCGACACCAAAATCCTGCTCCAGCGCCTCCATGAATTGCTTGGCCTCAGCACCATCGCACCCGAGGTCGAAGTTCAGTGAGGTGTGCAAGCCAATGGTCTTTTGTTTTGGCAAGCCGATTTCTTCATGCAGCAATTGCAGGAGCTGCTGCATGACGGGACCTTCGGGGAAGTTGGGAGACAGGTTCATGGTGGGACCAATCATCAAAGGGTGAGTGTTGTTTACCCTGCAATAGATATTCGGGGTGCTCAGCAACCCGATGCCTGTCACAAAGGCGACTATCGGCAGACTTTCAAGCTGTGCCCCTATGATCCAAGACGTGGCATACAACAGAAGTATTGGACCGGTTATCAATAGGCAGAGCCCGAGCCATTTTCTGAGTAGGGGCAACCTTATTGTTCTATCAATTACAGCGGCCAGTATTAAGAAGAGCAGCAAATTGATCCACTGAATGTACTCGTTCATCGCACCAGCCACGCTGGCAATCCCGGTTTGCCAGTACCAAGGCGAATCATCGTGAAGGTGATGCCATAGTGGCTGATGTGTTGAGTCCTTTCGATGGTCACAAAATTATGCCGAGCGCGTTGGGAGAGGGGGCTAGTGTCGTCCAGGCAAAGGGCTTTTCTGTAGAGGGGCAAGACACTGTTTGAAGCAGTTTGGGAAACGGACGACGCTCCGTTTTTTGGTTTCTTACAATGCCTTCCTGCATTTATGACGTGATACCGATTTTGCTGGCTGAACCGAGCAAATGTGGGCGCCGGGTTTGCCCTAAGGCTTTTTGTAGGAGCGAGCTTGCTCGCGAAAAATTCACAGGCACCGCGTTTATCCAGGAAGCACGCGTTACCGTTGACATTTTTCGCGAGCAAGCTTGCTCCTACAGGTTTAGCTGCGGGATGGCTGTTCGGTCGCTGAATTGGCAGCGACGAGCCGAACCTTAAAAGTGAGTTTGTTTTCGAGCCATAAACAGATGGTTTAGGCGTTCGAAGTTCGATCAGGCACTGAGAGGCCTACCGATACACCGCTCAAAAATCGCTTCCAATCCCCGATAGTCACACGCCACCGCATCAATATTCGCGGGTATCCAGGCCGCATGTTTTACCAACCACCAATTCACCGAAAACCCCGCATTCACGATGATCTGTTCAAACAGGATCCGCTGCGCCCGTCCATTTCCCTCGCGGAAGGGATGAATGACATTCAGGTCGCCATAAGCTTCAGCGATTTGACGCACAAGGTCAGCCTGACTCGCACCGACATACCAATTGGCGTCTTGCATATGCCGGACGATTTTTGCCGCTTCTGGTGGAATACGCTCCGGGGTGCAAAACAGCGTGTCGCCTTTCTGGATGTTGACGCTGCGCAGTTCGCCGGCCCAGTCATAAATGTCACCGAACAGGACGCGGTGAATGTGTTGCAGGCGATCAAGGTCGTAGGGCGGCGGAAAGAGTGGCAGGTTGCCTACGGCGATTTCGGATAATTCCCGCTCGGCCTGGTGCAGGCGTGCTTCATCGAGCAAATCGAGGCGGTTGCGCAGGATGCTGCTACCGGGATAGCAGTACGGGTCCTGGCCCACCCCGTATTTGCCGAGCATCAGCGTGAGGTGTTGCGGTACTTGGCAAGGACGGCTTCGCGTGTGGGCAGGGGTTTGTCGACGTCGGTCGGTTGGGTATCGAACCCTTCCAGGCGCAGGCTGGCCAAGTAATTGGAACGGCGGATTTTGTGATAGTGATCCTGTTTTTGCTCAAACGTCAGTTCGCTCATCGCTGCGTCCTCTTGGAAAGCAAGGCTTGATTGTAGCGCAATGCGTAGCTCGGTAGGCGGGATAAAATCCCTGTCACAATCTGTATAAAAAATCTGCCAGCGAGCTCAATTCAGCGTATGTTTCACCGCAAAATCTTGTAGGGCGATTCCGCCCACTACTTAAAGGGAGTTAAGCATGGGTTTGCTTCGTGTCGCCTCGGCGATGTCTTTGTGTGCGGTGGCGTTTTCCGTCCAAGCCGAGCAATTGCCAATTGAGGTGCTCAGCGCGGTGGTCAAGGACCAGAAAATCGCCGATGCCGAAGTGTTGCTGCAACGTAATGGCGCGCAGAACGTGGTGGGCCGCACCAACGCACAAGGACAGGTCACGCTGACCAGTGAAGCGGCTGACGATGCCAGCAACCTGCTGATCATCAAGAAGCCTGGCTATTCCAACCTGGTGGTGAAGTGCCCGTGCAAAGGCATGACCTATGCCATCAGCCCGGTGATGGAAAATCTCGACGGCCTGCGTGTGGTGTTGACCTGGGGCAAGGCTCCGCGCGACCTCGACTCCCATATGATCTTCCCCGGCAATAACATCTTCTTCAACAATAAAAAGGGCACCGACGCCGAACTGGACGTGGATGACACCGACAGCTATGGCCCGGAAACCATCACCCTGCAGAAAAAGCATTACGGCGAAAGCTACGTCTATGCCGTGCACGACTATTCCAACAGCGGCTCTCCCACCTCCAGCGAGTTGTCCGACAGTGAGGCGAAGGTGTTCGTGTACATGGGGCAATCCCTGGTGCGCACTTACTATGTGCCGCAGAACCGCACGGGCAACCTGTGGACCGTGTTCCGCATGACCGGCAGTGGCGACTTCCAGGACATCAACACCTTCACCGGCGTGAGAGTTGGCGCCGAAGATGTACTCAACGAGGTCAAGCCTTTGCTGGACGACAGCGTGGCCGTCACCGCCGTGACAGTGAGCTCGTCGGTACAGGCCGATGCGAAGAAGCTGAACCTCAAGGGCGAAGCGGCCTACCAGGCCGGTAACCTGGACCAGGCCATCGACTTCTTCCGTCAAGCCATCGAGCTGGATAACAGCTTCGGCAAGGCTTACGGCAACCTTGGCCTGGCGTATCAGAAAGCCGGCAATACTGCGGAGTCGATCTGGGCCAACCGCAAGGCTATCGCCCTGGCGACCGGTACCAATGCCGCGACCGTGCGTGCCGGTGCCTACTACAACATTGCACGCATCTACGAAGCGGCTGGGCAGTTCCCGGATGCGTTGCGTCATTACCAGTTGGCCAAGGAGCAAAAGGCCAACCCGGTGTATGACACGGCGATCGAGCGGGTGCAGAACCGCTGATTCAGCTGTAGCTCGGTTGTGAAATGTGGGAGAGGGCTTGCCAGCTCCCACATTTGTATCTGCTGCTTCCTGTTACGTTCTCAGAAAAGTCCCACTTCGGCCCTGAGCCATCCCTCCCCCTGTGTATCATCCTGTCTCTTTTTTCCTTGCGACCTTTCTCGATTCGCTGGGATTCCCGGGCTATGTTTTTGAGCCAACTCAGCGGTCAATGGAGTGACAGCCTTATGCACGACACCCTCCAGCAGGTCTTTGGTTACCCACACTTTCGCTTGGGCCAGGAAGAGACGGTCAGCGCCGTGCTGGCTGGGCGATCTGCCGCCGCCATTTTCCCTACGGGCTCGGGCAAATCCTTGTGTTACCAGTTGTCGGCCGTGTTGCTGCCGCACCTGACGTTGGTGGTGTCGCCTTTGCTGGCGTTGATGCAGGACCAATTGGGTTTCCTGCAGCGCCATGGCATTTCGGCGGGCAGTATCGACTCGGCCCAGAGCCGTGATGAGGCCAATGATGTAATGGCCCGTGCGCGGTCGGGCGAGCTCAAGATTCTGATGATTTCCGTGGAGCGTTTGAAGAACGAGCGTTTCCGTAATTTCCTGAACAGCGTGCAGATCTCGTTGCTGGTGGTAGACGAGGCGCACTGTATCTCCGAATGGGGCCACAACTTCCGTCCGGATTATTTGAAGCTGCCGGACTACCAGCGCCAGTTCAACATCCCTCAGGCGCTGTTGCTGACGGCCACGGCCACGCCCAAGGTGATCGCTGACATGCAGGCCAAGTTCGCCATTGCTGCCGAAGATGTAGTGACCACGGGCTTCTATCGGCCCAACCTCAACCTGCTGGTGGAACCCGTCAGCGGCCATGACAAACGCCGCAGGCTGGTGGAGTGGATGAAAGCGCGGGCCAACCAGCCGAGTATCGTCTACGTCACCTTGCAGAAAACCGCCGAGCAGATTGCCGAGCATCTGAACCGCCACGGTATTCAGGCCGAGGCTTATCACGCGGGGCTGCCCCATGAAAAACGCGAAGGTATCCAGCAGCGTTTCATGGGCGGGCGTTCCAATTGCATTGTCGCAACTATCGCGTTTGGCATGGGCATCGACAAGAGTGACATCCGCAATGTCGTGCACTTCGACCTGCCCAAGTCCATCGAGAACTACAGCCAGGAAATCGGCCGCGCAGGGCGTGACGGGCAGCCGTCCGATTGCCTGGTGTTGGCCAACCGCGACAGCCTCAATGTGCTGGAAAACTTCGTGTACGGTGATACGCCGGAGCAGGACGGCATTTTTCGCGTATTGGAGGAGTTGCAGTCCGCGCGTAGTGAAGGGCAGTGGGAGTTCCTGCTCAGGTCGCTGTCGGACCACAGCAATATTCGCGAGCTGCCGCTCAAGACGCTCTTGGTGCAGTTGGAGCTCAAGGGCGTGATCGCGCCGCGCTATGCGTTTTATGCGCAATACCGTTTCAAATACCTGATCGAACCCGAAGCCTTGCTGGCGCGTTTTTCCGGCGAGCGGCAGCAGTTTGTCGCGGCGATCATCCAGGTGTGCAAGCGCGCTAAAACCTGGGCGACGGTCGATTTCGATGCGCTTTATCAACAGCACAATGCCGAGCGTAGCCGGGTGGTGAAGGCACTGGATTATTTTCAGGAGCAGGGCCTGATCGAGCTCGAAAGCAAGCAGATGACTGAGGTCTACAGTTTGCTCGACACCCATTTCGACCCGCACGCGTTAAGCGCCGAGTTATACACAGGCTTCAAGCAGCATGAGGTGACGGAGGTCGCGCGGATTCACGCCATGCTCGACCTGTTCGCCACCGACCACTGCCTGGGGCAGCGTCTGGCGCACTACTTTGGTGATGATAATGCACCCCAGCGTTGCGGGCATTGTTCGGTATGCCACGGCCAGGTCGCCCATCTGCCGGCGCCGCCGAGCCTGCCGCCGCTTGTGGATAAAAACTTCATGGGGCTGTGCGGTGATTTTATCCACAGGCATCATGAGCACACGGGGCACTTGCCGAATGCGGAGCGTTTGACGCGTTTCCTTGGCGGTATCAGCGTACCGTTGTTTACCAAGTTGAAGGCGCGGGGCATTCCCGGTTTTGCTGCGCTGGAAGACTACCCCTACGCCGAGGTGCGCGACTGGGCCCATGCTCAATTGGATCAACTTTGATGAGACTTGCCGATGCCTGACTCAACGCCTGTGCGCGACGACTACCGCCACTTCCAACCGATCACCACGCGTTGGCACGACAACGATGCCTACGGCCATGTGAATAACGTCACCTACTACAGCTTCTTCGACACAGCCGTTAATACCTACCTGATCGAACAGGGCGGGCTGGATATTCATGACGGTGAGGTGGTGGGGTTTGTGGTGAGTTCGGCCTGCGATTACTTCGCCTCGATTGCTTTTCCCGAGCGCATTGAAATCGGCCTGCGGGTAGGCAAGCTGGGCAATAGTTCGGTGCAGTATGAGCTGGCAGTATTCAAGGCGGGCGAGCAGGAGGCGTGTGCGGCGGGGCGCTTTGTCCATGTGTTTGTGGACCGAGCCTCGAACCAGCCAGTGCCGATTCCGGGAATGTTGCGCGAAGCGATGCAGCGGCTGCTGGTTTGACGCACCTATAAGCAAAGCATCCCAAATGTAGGAGCCGGGCTTGCCCGCGATGGCGCAGTATCAGGCAGTACGTCTAAAACCTGATTCACTGCTATCGCGGGCAAGCCCGGCTCCCACATCGGATGTGTTCGTCAGAGCGCGGGTTTATCAGTCGCGATAACGGTGCTTGTTCTTGCGATGCCCATAGGCATGGCCTCGACCTGGGTGGCCATCGCGGTAGTAGCGACGATCGTCACGGTCGCGATCGCGGTAATGGCGGTTGTCGCGATCACTTTCGTTACCCATGTAGTTGCCTAGCGCGCCGCCCGCGCCACCGCCGGCCGCGGAGCCGATCAGTGCGCCGGTGCTGCCGCCGACGCTGCGGCCCACGACGTTACCGCCGGCTGCGCCCAATGCGCCACCAATGGCGGCTTCGCCACGGCTGCGTTTGTCGGCGCCGACTGCACTACCGCCTGCGCCGCCGAGGGCCGCGCCGATGGTCGAACCGGTGTTGCCGCCCAGCTGCTGGCCGACAACGGAACCTAGAACCCCACCCAATGCGCCGCCTACACCGGCTTCGGTGGTGCCGCCTGCCATGGCTGCGCCACTGACCAGGCCAAGGGACAACAAGAGAATCGAGGAGAACTTCATTCAGGGAAACCTCAAGGGATGACGGCGCGATCCTGAGGTTGTATCGAGGCGCTGACAATCGAAATCCGACCGGCGGCAGAGGTTGTATACAATTTGCTAAGTTACTGTTTTGTATGGGGAACTTAAGTCGTTTTTACGGGTCTTTAGCTACTTCGGAACGGCCGCTTTTATGCAAAAGCGGCCTTTTTTTGTGCCTGCCGAATGTGTGGTGCTTGTGCTGGCCTCTTCGCGGGCAAGCCCGCTCCCACATCAGATCGGTCCACACAGTCTCAATGGTGAACCCATCCCAGTGTGGGAGCGGGCTTGCCCGCGAAAGCGTTAGTTCAAGCAACACATATCTCGGATCGAGTCAGGCCGAGCGCGCCATGATCAACCCACTGTCACTCGCCGCTTCCAAGCGAATCGCAACAAACTTGGACGTTGGCGTATGGCTACCGTCGCCAGTGCTTTCCAACGGCACCAACGGGTTCACTTCGGGGTAGTAAGCCGCCGCCTGCCCCGCCGGAATATCAAATGCCAGCAACGTAAAGCCCTTCACGCGGCGCTCACGACCGTCTTCCCACAGCGACACGATGTCTGCCTTCTGCCCCGGCTTGAAGCCCAGGCGGATGATGTCGGCTTCGTTGACGAACAGCACGTCACGTTGGCCTTTGACCCCGCGATAACGGTCGTCCAGGCCGTAGATGGTGGTGTTGTACTGATCATGGGAGCGCATTGACTGCATGATCAGGTCCGGCACTCGGCCCGTGGCGCGGGTGCGCTCATGGATCAGGTCTTTGGGCAAGATGTTGGGGCGGAAGTTGGCGCGACCTGAGGGGGTGTTCCAGCGGCGGGCGCCGGCGGAGTTGCCCAGATAGAAGCCGCCTGGATGTTTGATCTTCTCGTTGAAGTCCTTGAAGCCTGGGATGGTGTCGGCGATCAGGTCGCGGATGCGCCCGTAGTCGGCCACCAGCCAGTTCCAATCCACGGGCTTGCTGCCCAGGGTAGCGGCAGCAATGCCCGCCAGGATCGCCGGCTCGGACTTCATCAGTTTCGACAGCGGTTGCAGTTGGCCGTTGGAGCCGTGGACCATGCTGAACGAGTCTTCCACCGTCACCGCTTGCGGGCCGTCGGCCTGGATGTCTATGTCGGTGCGGCCCAGGCACGGCAAGATCAACGCATCTTTACCGTGCATCAGGTGGCTGCGGTTGAGCTTGGTGCTGATCTGCACGGTCAGGTCGCAATTTCGCAGCGCTTCAAAGGTGCGCGTGCTGTCTGGCGTGGCTTGGGCAAAGTTGCCGCCCAGGCCGATAAAGACTTTGGAGCGGCCTTCAAGCATGGCGTGAATTGCTTCCACCACGTTATGGCCATTGTCGCGCGGCACCTGGAACTGGAAACGACGCTCCAGCGCGTCCAGAAACGCCACCGGTGGGCGTTCGTTGATGCCCATGGTGCGGTCGCCCTGTACGTTACTGTGGCCACGCACCGGGCACAGCCCGGCACCTGGGCGGCCGATATTGCCGCGCAGCAGCATCAGGTTGGCGATTTCCTGGATAGTCGGCACCGAGTGGCGGTGCTGGGTAATCCCCATCGCCCAGCACATGATTACATTCTTGCCTTTGGCGTACATGCGTGCCGCTTGCTCAATCTCCACCAGGGTCAGGCCGGACTGCTCAACGATCTCCTCCCACGAGGTGTCGTCGATCTGACCCAGGTATTCCAGGACGTTGGCAGTGTGCTCGTTGAGGAAGTCGTGGTCGAACACCGCTTCCTTGCCTTCGGCCAGGGCTTGGCGTTCCCACAGCAGCAGGAACTTGGCCATGCCACGCAAGATAGCCATATCGCCACCCAGCGCCGGGCGGAAGTAGGCGGTGTTGGTCGGCTTGTCGCCGTTGGTGAGCATTTCCAGCGGATGTTGCGGGTGCTGGAAGCGCTCCAGGCCGCGCTCTTTCAGCGGGTTGATACACACCACCTGAGCGCCGCGTTTCACCGCTTCGCGTAGCGGCTCGAGCATGCGTGGGTGGTTGGTGCCGGGGTTCTGGCCCCAGACGAAAATGGCATCGGCATGTTCGAAGTCATCAAAGGTCACAGTGCCTTTGCCCACGCCGACACTCTGCGCCAGGGCTACGCCGCTGGCTTCGTGGCACATGTTCGAGCAGTCTGGGAAGTTGTTGGTGCCAAAGGCGCGTACGAACAACTGGTACAGGTAGGCGGCTTCGTTGCTGGCGCGGCCCGAGGTGTAGAACTCGGCCATGTTCGGGCTGGGCAGTGCGTTGAGGTGCTTGCCGACCAAGTCGAAGGCGGCTTCCCAACTGATGGGCGTGTAGCGATCGGTCTCGGCGTCATAGCGCATCGGCTCGGTCAGGCGGCCCTGGTATTCCAGCCAATAGTCGCTTTGCTCCAGCAACGCTGTGACGCTGTGCTTGGCGAAGAATGCCGCATCGACGCGGCGCTTGGTGGCTTCCCAGTTGACCGCCTTGGCGCCGTTTTCGCAGAACTTGACCATGCCGCTTTCCGGCGAGTCGCCCCAGGCGCAGCCCGGGCAGTCGAAGCCGCCGTTCTGATTGGTCTTGAGCATCATGCGCAGGTTTTTCAGGGCGTTGTCACTGGTCAGCCAGGCTTGCGCCACACTGATCAGAGCGCCCCAGCCACCGGCTGGGCCTTTATAGGGCTTGTAGCGTGGGGTTGGGGTCTGGTCGGCTTGGTGGTGAAGGCTCATGGCTGGTGCTCCATCGCAGGGCTATAGACCCGTGGCGCGCTTTTTTGCGGCAGGTGGATGAGGTTGAGGTTGTGCCGGCGCGCCCATTGCAAGGCCAGGCCGGTAGGCGACGACAGGCTGACCAGGGTCTGGATGCCCGCGCGCAAGACTTTCTGAATCAATTCGAGGCTGCAGCGGCTGGTAACAATCGCCAGGCCGCCGTCGGTCGGAATCTTTTGGCGGATCAACGCACCAATCAACTTATCCAGGGCGTTATGCCGGCCGATGTCTTCGCGACCCATCAGCAATTCACCCTGGCTGTCCATAAAAATCGCCGCATGCACGGCGCCGCTGTGCTGGCCCAGGGGTTGGAATGCGCTGATACGCTGGCGCAGGCCATCTAGCCACTGCGCGGGCGGCAAGGGTGCGCCGGGCAGTACCTGAAGGTCGGGCAATGCTTGTTCTACCGCTTCCACGCCACATAGACCGCAGCCGCTGGTGCCTGCCAATTGGCGGCGTTGCTGCTTGAGGTTCCAGAACGCACGGCTGGAAACCTGTACCTGAGCGTACTGGGCTGCGCCTGAACCGCTGATTTTCAGGTCATAAATGTCGTTAACGTCGGTGATAATGCCGCTGCCGAGGCTGAAACCTACAATGAAGTCTTCCAGGTCCGTAGGCGTCACCAGCATCACCGCCTGGCTGATATCGTTGTAGGCAATCGCCAACGCCACTTCTTCGGCCAGCGCAGTGCTGGCGACTTCCGTGTGTTCAAGATTGCAATAGTGATAGCTCTGGCTAGCGACGGGCGCGGTCGATTCGAGAGCGGGCGCCGCGCAGTGAGGGCGCTTGGCGTTCATGGGGCAGTACCACCGGCGGATTGATCAGTGTTTAGACTAGGCGCGACAAAGGGTCACGTCTAATCGCCAGTATTGATCTATTGATAGAGGGCGTCGATCAAGGTTCACCTGCGTTTGCGTCGGGCTTATTCCAGGCAGGGGTGAGTTGGATACTTTTGAGTCTTTAGCCAGTCTGGAACCCAAGTCGGCAGGACTGGTCTAGTCTTGGGCATCTGGAAATTAAATCCCAAGGAGAGCGCACCATGAGTATTTTTAGCTTTATCAAAGAAGCCGGCGAAAAGATTGTCGACCTATTGACGCCGGGTAATGCGAACGCGAGTGAGCAGTTGAAGGAGCATGTGAGCAAGGTGGGCCTGGGTAATCCAAACGTGCAGACCACGGTGGATGGCGACAAGGTCACGGTGACCGGTGAAGTGGCCACGCAGGAAGAGAAAGAGAAGATCCTGTTGGCGCTGGGTAACATTGCCGGCGTGGCAAGTGTGGATGACCAGATCACTGTTACTGGCCCTGCGGTTACCGCTGCTCGCTTCGTCGTAGTGAAAAAGGGCGATACCCTCAGCGCGATTTCCCTGGCGGTGTACGGTAATGCCAACCAGTACAACAAGATTTTCGAGGCTAACAAGCCGCTGCTGTCGCACCCGGACAAGATCTACCCCGGCCAGACACTGCGCATCCCTGAGTAATACGCAGGGCAAAATGAGGAAGCTCGCTCCTACATAAGCCCGGCAATGAGTTCTCGATAATCCCCGACGGCTGCAAATTCTGCGGTGTCCTTTGGTCCTTTCTTGCTATCAGGCTCTTTCACTGCCAGCAAATGACCGACCCCGAAATCCCGGGCGCTGCGCAAGATCGGCAAAGTGTCATCTATAAACAGGCTACGGGCCGGGTCAAAGTGGATATCCGCTTGCAAGGCTTGCCAGAATTGCGGGTTTTCCTTGGGAAAACCGTAGTCGTGAGAGCTGATCAAACGCTCGAAATACGGCGCCAGTTCAATGCGTTCCAACTTCAATGACAGCGAATCACGATGAGCGTTGGTGATCATGATCACGCGCTTGCCGGCCTGTTTGATCGCCGCCAGGAACGTATCGGCATCCGGACGCAGGGCGATCAGGTGGGCGGTTTCCAGCTTGAGTTCGCGCACCGGGATCTTGAGCTCGGCGCTCCAGAAATCCAGGCAATACCATTGCAACTGTCCGGCGTTACGCTCAAACAGCGGTTGCAGCTCCATCTCCGCCATGGCCTGGCTCACACCGTGCAGTTCGGCGTAGCGCTGGGGCAGGTGCTCCATCCAGAAGTGGTTATCGTAATGCAGGTCGAGCAGGGTGCCGTCCATGTCCAGCAGGACGGTGTCGATGGCGTGCCAGGGCAGAGAGGGCATGGTGGGGTCTCATGTAAGTAAAAATATCCGACACAGACAATCGGAAAAGCCACGGTATAGTAACCCGATCACGCCAAGGAGCCGTTTATGCGCCAGAAACCCACTGTCCTCGCCCGCGAAATAGTCGCCAGTAGCCGTTTGTTCCGCGTGGAGGAAGTGCAATTGCGCTTTTCCAATGGCGTTGAGCGGACCTATGAGCGTCTTGTCGGGCGTGGCACGGGCTATGGCGCCGTGATGATTGTGGCGATGATCGATGAAGATCATGCAGTGCTGGTGGAAGAATACTGCGGCGGCACTGACGAATATGAATTGTCGTTGCCCAAAGGCCTGATCGAGCCCGGCGAAGACGTGCTTGCAGCGGCAGACCGCGAACTCAAGGAAGAGGCCGGCTACGGTGCACGGCAGTTGGAGCACATCACCGAGCTGTCATTGTCGCCCGGCTATATGAGCCAGAAGATCCAGGTGGTGTTGGCTACCGATCTCTACGAAGAGCGCCTTGAAGGTGATGAGCCCGAACCGATGCGGGTAGACCGGGTCAACCTGCGTGAGCTGTCGGCGTTGGCGCAAAACGAGCAATTCAGCGAAGGTCGCGCCCTGGCGGCGCTGTATCTGGTGAGAGACCTGTTGACCCAGCGTGGAGCGTTCACCGCATGAGCGAACTGTTTTTAGGCCACCCGTTTATCGCCCCGGTCATTGAACTGGCTCGGCAGGCGGGTGAAGCCATCCTGCCGTACTGGCGTGCCGAGGTAGCCGTGATGTCCAAGGCGGATGATTCTCCCGTGACGGCTGCTGACCTGGCTGCCCACCATCTGATTCTCGCTGGCCTCACCGCGCTGGACCCAAGCATTCCAGTACTGTCTGAAGAGGACGCCGATATCGATCAGAGCGTGCGTGCCGGCTGGCAGCGTTGGTGGTTGGTGGACCCTCTGGATGGCACCAAGGAATTCATTTCTGGCAGTGAAGAATTCACCGTCAATATTGCATTGATCGAACAGGGCCGTGTGGTGTTCGGCGTGGTGTCGATACCGACCACTGGCCGTTGCTACTTCGGCGGCGCGGGCCTGGGGGCTTGGCGTTCGGACGTCAATGCCGCGCCCAAGCAGATTCAAGTGCGCCAGGCCAGGGCTGCGGGCGAAGCCTTTACCGTGGTGGCCAGCCGTCGTCATACCAGCCCTGAGCAGGAGCGTCTGTTAGATGGTTTGAGCGAGGGCTTGGGCGAGTTGAAACTGGCGAATATCGGCAGCTCGTTGAAGTTTTGTTTGCTGGCTGAGGGCAGTGCCGATTGTTATCCGCGCCTGGCGCCGACGTCGCAGTGGGATACCGCAGCGGCCCAGGGTGTATTGGAAGGGGCGGGGGGCGAAGTGCTGGAGTTGGATGGCAAGCCGTTCAGCTACCCGGCGCGGGAGTCGTTGCTGAACCCGTTCTTTCTGGCATTGCCAGCCAAGGCCGCCTGGCGTGATCGGCTGCTGACCCTGGCCAGATCTTAAGATCACTGCAGAGCAAAATGTGGGAGCGGGCTTGCCCGCGATGGCGGAGTGTCAGTCGTACAGGTATTGGCTGACCCACCGCTATCGCAGGCAAGCCAGCTCCCACATTTGTTTTATGTAATGGCTGCTAGCGGTGCAAGACGTACTGGCCGGTAAAGACGACGGCACGCTCTGCACTGCCTTCATTCACAATCCACGTCTGCAGCGCCAACCGCGCCCGCCCATAGCGCTGATAGGTCGCCATAAAGCGCTTCCAAATCTTTTCATCCGGCGCCGCGCAAATGGCTGTCGCGTCCTGAGTCACCGGCAGCGGGTAGCTGATCTGCCCTTCCTGAATCACGATGTGCCCGTCTTCAATCCCGGCTTCACGCAGCTTCAGGTGCAGCCAACCCCAACCCGCCAGCACGGCGCCGCAGTAGAGGCTGCCGCCAAACATGGTGCTCTTGTGGTTGATATTGGCTTGCAGGGGCAGGTGCAGTTGCAGCTGGTCCTGTTGCCAGTCGAGCACCCTGAGGCCCATTTCCCGGGTGAGTGGGATGTCATGGTGAAGGATGGATTCCAGGTAACGGCTATCGCGGCTCATGGCGGCCTCTTCGTAGGTGGACGATGTCATTCGTCATCGGCGCTCTGGCTGGCACTGTCGGCGAAGTTCAGGCCGTGTTTGCGCAGTTTGTCGTGCAAGGTTTTGCGCGGCACGCCCAGGGCTTCGGCGAGGCTGCGCACGGAGCTGTGGGGGCGGGTCAGTTCGGCGGCGATCAGGCTTTTTTCGAACTGTTCGACTTGCTCGCTCAGGCCTCCGGGCGTGGAGGTCAGCACGCCGGCGGCGGGATGGTCCTGGGCGTTATCCAGGGCCAACTCCAGGCCGAGGGCGAAACGCTCCGCGGCGTTTTGCAGTTCCCGCACATTGCCCGGCCAGCTGTGGCGCAGCAACAGCGCGCGCTGGCCCGGTTGCAGTTCGTGCAAGGGCAGGCCGTGGCGGCTGCTGGCCTCGTCGGCGAAGTGCTGGAACAGCATCAGCGCATCTTCACCCCGTTCCCGTAGCGGGGGAATGCGCAGCGGCGCCACATTGAGGCGGTAATACAAGTCGGCACGGAAACGGCCCTGATCGGCGGCCAGGCGCAGGTCTTCCTTGGTGGCGGCGATAATGCGGATATCCAGCGGGATCAGCTGATTGCCACCCAGGCGCTCCACGACACGCTCCTGTAAAAGGCGCAGCAACTTGACCTGTACATCCAGGCTCATGCTTTCGATTTCATCGAGGAACAGCGTGCCGCCATTAGCGAACTCGAACTTGCCGATGCGGCGCTTTTGCGCGCCGGTAAACGCGCCCGGTTCATGGCCGAATAGTTCGCTTTCCACGACCGATTCCGCCAGTGCTCCGGCGTTAATCGCCACAAACGGGCCGCTGCGTCGGCTTGAGAGGTCGTGCAGGGCGCGGGCGACGACCTCCTTGCCTGCCCCGGTTTCGCCGAGGATCAGCACATCGGCCTTGGTCGCGGCCAGTGCACCGATTTGCTCGCGCAGGCGCAACATCTGTGGCGAGTGCCCTACCAGGCGCGTACTGAGTTGCTGGCGGTCGCTGAGAGCCAGGCGCAGGCTGCGGTTGTCCAGTACCAGCCGGCGCAGGGCCAGGGCACGGCGCACGCTGTCGAGCAGCGCGTCGCTGGCGAAGGGTTTTTCCAGGAAGTCATAGGCGCCGGCACGCATGGCTTGCACCGCCAGCGGTACGTCGCCGTGGCCGGTGATCAGCAGCACCGGCAGGTCGGGGTCCTGGCCGTGCAGTTCGGCCAACAGTTCCAGGCCGTCCATACCGGGCATGCGGATGTCGCTGACCACCACGCCCGGCCAGTCTCGGGACAGACGTGCGGTGAGCCCGTTGGCTTCTCCCAGGGGCAGGACGTTCAGGCCGGCCAAGTCTAAGGTCTGGCACAGGGCCTGACGCAGGTGTGGATCGTCGTCGATCAATACCACCTGAATCGAGTTGTCGATACTCATACACTGCGGTCCTCGGACGGTTGCAGACTGACGCCCGGCGAGCCGGCACGTAATTTCAAGGTTAACAGCGCGCCGCCTTCCTTGTGGTTGGCGAACAACAGTTCGCCGCCAAAGGCGCGCATCAGCGTGTCGCAGATCGCCAGGCCCAGGCCCAGGCCCTGGGTGCGCGTCTTGGTGGTGTAGAACGGCTCGCTGGCGCGGCCCAGGGCTTCCATGCAAAAGCCCGGGCCGTTGTCGCGAATATACAAGTTGACGCCATGGGGCGTGGTTTCGGCACTCAGCCAGAGTTTGCGTGGCGGGCCTTTTTCGGTGAGAGCGTCCAAGGCATTGGCCAGCAGGTTACCCAGCACCTGGCGCAGGCGGGTTTCACCAGCCTGCACCCACAGGGTTGCCTCTGGCAGGTCGCGGATCAACTCCACCTCCATCGAACGCCGACGCTTGGCCAGCAATGCCAGGGCGTCGTCCAGCGCCGGTTGCAAAGCCACGCTCTCCGGCGCATGCCGGTCGCGACGGGCGAATGCACGCAGGTGGGCGATAATCGAAGCCATGCGCCCGGTCAATTCGCTGATCAGCTTGAGGTTGCCACGGGCATCGTTGGTGCGCTCATGGTCGAGCAGGATCTCGGCGTTTTCGGCATAGCTGCGAATCGCCGCCAGTGGCTGATTCAGTTCATGGCTGATACTCGCCGACATGGTGCCCAGCGCCGACAGTTTACCGGCCTGGACCAAGTCGTCCTGAGCGCGCACCAGTTCTTGCTGGGCATGCTCGCGCTCCAGCACTTCCTGTTTAAGGCGCCGGTTAAGGCCCTCCAGGTCACTGGTACGCTCGGCCACGCGCATTTCCAACTCGCGGCGGGCCTTGGCTTCGAAGGCGATGCGTTCCAGATAGTGCCGGCGGCGCTGCATCAGCAACCCCAGCAACAGCATCAGCACCAACAACGTGGCGCCGCCCACGGCAACGACCGTGCGCACCGGGCGGTTGATCAGCGAGCGCGGCGCGAGGATTTCCACGTTCCAGCCGGTCTCTGCGATGGCTGTGGATTGGCGCAGCCAAGCGCTGCTGCTGAGGCTCAGTGGCTGCGGGTCGCGGGTGGGGTAGGGCTGGATAGCAATGATGGCCTGGCGTTCTTCGGCGGTCAGTGGCCGCGTGGCGCGGAATCGCCATTGCGGGCGCGAAGTGAGGATCACCACGCCGTTGTGGTCGGTGACCAACAGTTGTTCGGGGGTATTGCCCCACAGGCTTTCAGTGTGGTCCAGGTCGACCTTCACCACCAGCACCCCGATGATAGTATCGCCGTCACGTACCGCTGCTGCGAAGAAGTAGCCGCGCTTGGCCGAGGTGGTGCCCAGGCCGAAGAACCGGCCGAGGCGCCCGGCCATGGCTTCGCTGAAATACGGACGGAAGGAAAAGTTGCGCCCGACAAAGCTGTCTTGTTTGTCCCAGTTGGACGCGGCGAGGGTCTTGCCGGTGGTGTCCATCAGATACATCACCTCTACCCCGGCCTGGGCGGCGACATCCTTGAGCAACTGGTTGGCGCTGACCAGGTGGGTGCTGACATGGGGAGCGTCCAATGCAGTACGCAGGGCCGGTAAGTCACCGAGGATCTGCGGCAGTATTTCGTAGCGGTGCAGGGTGCCCAGCAAGTTGGCGACGTAGAGGTCGAGGGTCTGGCGATTTTGCCCGGCCAGTTCGCTGCGGTAATAGCGCTCGGCCAAATGCTCCAGCGGCCACAACAGCGGTGCCAGGCACAGAGCCAGCAGGGCTAGGCTGCGCCAGCGGGGTCTTCGCGCAAGGGGTGGGGTCATGGAAGTCGCGCCTGTGAGTACAGGCGCATTATGCCTAGTGCTGCTGTGCAAGACACTCGTGCAATGCGTCTTGCCATTGTGGCTGGCTGACGTGCCATTGCTGTTGCAGGCGCGTGCAGTCCAGGCGCGAGTTCAGCGGGCGCTTGGCGGGGGTCGGGTAGGCGCTGGAAGGAATCGGTTCCAGCTCGGCGCAGGCCTTGCCTTCGGCGCGCAGTTGCTCGCCAATCGCCGCGGCAAAACCGAACCACGAGGTTTCACCCTGGGCAGTGAGGTGGTAAACACCCCAATCCCCTGCCTTACCGGCCTGCCACTGCTCGATCAGCACGCGGGTGCTGTTGGCGATAGTCCCGGCCCAGGTCGGCGCACCGATCTGGT
This sequence comes from Pseudomonas sp. BTN1, assembly GCF_001907715.1. Lineage (NCBI taxonomy): Bacteria > Pseudomonadati > Pseudomonadota > Gammaproteobacteria > Pseudomonadales > Pseudomonadaceae > Pseudomonas > Pseudomonas sp. BTN1. Next base: position 124,456 of record NZ_MPBM01000027.1, read on the forward strand.
CGGCAACGATGCGCATCTGCGCTTTTTCCTGCAGCAGGCGTTGCATGGTCAGCAGGAAATTCTTGCCATGGCCCGAATAGACCCAGCTGGTACGCAAGATCAGGTACTGGCCGCCAACAGCCGCAATCGCCTGCTCACCCGCCAGCTTGCTCTGGCCGTAGACACCCAATGGGTTCGGCGTGTCGCTTTCGGTGTACGGGGCAGGTTTGGTGCCGTCGAACACGTAGTCGGTCGAGTAGTGAATCAGCGGGATGCCCAGGGCCTTGGCTTCTTCGGCGAGGATGCCGGGGGCGATGGCATTGATGGCGAACGCAGCGTCCGGTTCGCTCTCGGCCGGATCGACGGCGGTGTGGGCCGCCGCGTTGATGATCAGGCCGGGGCGATGGGCGCGCACTTGTTGGCGGATAAGGTCTGCGTTTGCCAGATCAAGCTGGTCGCGGCCCAGGACGATGAGTTCGCCCAAGCCCTGGAGCCGCTGTTGCAGCTCCTGGGAGACTTGGCCGTGTTGGCCGGTGATGAGGATTTTCATGGGAACAGGTCAGCTTCCATCAGCAGTTTGCCGACCTGATCCTTGGCGGAGAGTTGCGGCGGTTCGGCCAGCTCCCAGTCGATTGCCAGCGTCGGGTCATTCCAGAGAATGCTGCGCTCGGCGCTTGGCTGGTAGTAGTCGGTGGTTTTGTACAGGAACTCTGCGTACTCACTCAACACCACGAAACCATGGGCGAAGCCTTCCGGCACCCAGAGTTGGCGATGGTTCTGTGCCGACAAACGGACACCCACCCACTGGCCAAAGTTGGGTGAGCTGCGACGGATGTCGACCGCCACATCCAACACTTCACCGTAGGTGACACGCACCAGCTTGCCTTGAGTGTGTTCAAGCTGATAGTGCAAACCTCGCAGCACGCCTTTTTGCGAGCGTGAGTGATTATCCTGCACGAAATTACGCTTGAGCCCGGTGGCCGTTTCAAAGGCGCGCGCATTGAAACTTTCGTAGAAGAAACCGCGTTCGTCGCCGAATACCTTTGGCTCGAGGATCAGTACGCCAGGTAGTGTGGTTTCAACTACATTCACTGGGTCTCTCCGGCAAGCGAGTAGAGGTATTGGCCGTAGCCGGTCTTGCCAAAGTACTTGGCACGTTCCAGCAGATAGTCACGATCGATCCAGCCGTTTTCGTAGGCGATTTCTTCCAGGCAGGCCACTTTCAAGCCCTGGCGGTGCTCGATGGTCTGAACGTAGGTCGAGGCTTCCAACAGGCTGTCATGGGTGCCGGTGTCGAGCCAGGCGAAACCACGACCGAAGCGTTCAACGTGCAGATCGCCACGCTGGAGGTAGGCATTGTTGACGTCGGTGATCTCCAACTCGCCGCGTGGCGACGGCTTGACCGCCTTGGCGATCTTGATCACGTCGTTGTCGTAAAAGTACAGGCCGGTCACGGCGTAGTGGGACTTAGGCTTAGCCGGTTTTTCTTCGATGGACAGGGCGCGGCCTTCACTATCGAAGTCAATTACACCGAAACGCTCAGGGTCTTTGACCCAGTAACCGAACACGGTAGCGCCTGAGGGGCGTTCCGCCGCAGTGCGCAGCTGCTCGCCGAAATGCTGGCCGTGGAAGATATTGTCCCCCAGGATCAAGCACACAGGGTCATCGCCAATGAACTCTTCGCCGATGATAAACGCCTGGGCCAAGCCATCCGGCGAAGGCTGCTCCGCGTAGGTGAAGCGCACGCCGAATTGGCTGCCATCGCCCAGCAGGTTCTGGTATTGCGGCAAGTCCACTGGTGTGGAGATCACCAGGATGTCCTTGATTCCCGCCAGCATCAGTACCGAGATCGGGTAGTAGATCATCGGCTTGTCATATACCGGCAACAACTGTTTGGACACGCCCAGGGTAATGGGATGCAAACGGGTGCCGGAACCGCCGGCCAATACAATTCCCTTCATCATGCGATCAAATCCTTCACGTCAGTATTGCCCAGTCGTTCACCTTGATAACTGCCGTCCTGGACCCTGCGGCACCATTCCAGGTTATCGAGGTACCACTGCACGGTTTTGCGCAGGCCGGTCTCGAAGGTTTCTTCCGGGACCCAGCCCAGTTCGCGTTCGATTTTGCTGGCGTCAATGGCATAGCGTTGGTCGTGGCCTGGGCGATCCTTGACGAAGGTGATCAGGTCAGTGAATTTCTCCACGCCGGCTGGGCGTTGCGGCGCCAGTTCTTCCAGCAGGGCGCAGATGCCGCGTACCACGTCGATGTTCTTCTGTTCGTTGTGGCCGCCAATATTGTAGGTTTCGCCCACAACCCCAGTGGTGACCACTGTGAGCAGCGCACGGGCGTGATCCTCGACGAACAGCCAGTCACGCACCTGCAGACCATCGCCATACACCGGCAGTGGCTTGCCCGCCAGGGCATTGAGAATCACCAGCGGGATCAATTTTTCGGGGAAGTGGAACGGCCCGTAATTGTTCGAGCAGTTGGTCAACAGCACCGGCAGGCCATAGGTGCGCTGCCAGGCGCGTACCAGGTGGTCGGACGCCGCCTTGCTCGCGGAATAAGGCGAGCTGGGGGCGTAAGGCGTGGTTTCGGTGAAGAGGTCGTCCACGCCATGCAGGTCGCCATACACCTCATCAGTGGAGATGTGGTGGAAACGGAACGCGCTTTTTGCCGGCTCTGCCAGCTTCTGCCAATAGGCGCGCGTGGCTTCCAGCAGGCTGTAGGTGCCCACGATGTTGGTCTGGATAAAATCCGACGGGCCGTCAATGGAACGGTCGACATGGGACTCGGCCGCCAAGTGCATGATCGCATCGGGTTCGAAGCGTGCGAGCACGGCGCTGACGGTGGCCTGGTCGATGATATCGGCCTGGACAAACTCATAGCGGCTGTTGGACGCGATGCTGGTCAGCGACTCGAGGTTGCCGGCGTAAGTCAGCTTGTCCAGGTTGAGCACTTCATGCTCAGTGTGTTGAATCAAGTGCCGGATCAGGGCCGAGCCAATAAATCCGGCACCGCCGGTGATGAGAATGCGCATGTCGAGGGCCTTTTCCTTAGACGGACACTGGGCGAAAGTAGCATAGCTTGAGTTGTGAATCGGGCTGGCGCAAGCACCGTGAGCAGAAGGGGTTGATTAACGCCACAGAACAATGGCGATATAGACGCCTGAAAAAACAAAGGTCGTCACAATGTCGTTAGCCACGTTGACCCACCGAGCCAGCTTGCCTTGCCCACAAGTAACCCCCGAGCAGGCAGCACACCTGCTCGAGCGACATTATGGAATGACGGGCAAATTACGCTCATTGGGCAGTCAACAAGACCTCAACTATAGAGTTGACAGCACTCGGGGCCGCTTTGTTCTGAAGATCTGCCGAGGTGACTACGCCGCGGTTGAACTCCAGGCCCAGCATGCGGCCCTCAACAGCCTGGGCACGCATCCCGGCCTGCGCGTGCCCAAGGTCATCCCGACCGTGGAGGGCGAGGATCTACTGACGGTCAACGTCGATGGCCAAACCCTGCACCTGCGGCTATTGGGCTACATCGACGGCCAGCCCTTGACGCATTTACCCCACCTGAGCCGCACCGTGATCGAAGGCTTTGGTGAGCTGTGCGGGCAGATGAGCCTCGCGCTGGCAGATTTCGAGCACCCTGGCCTTGCGCGCACCCTGCAATGGGACCCGCGCCACGCGCAGGCATTGATCAACCACCTGCTGGCAACCTTGCCCGACCTGCCGCAGCGTGCTGCTTTGGAGCAGGTGGCCAGGCAGGTCGAGGCGCATGTCCAGCCGTTGGCGGCACACCTGCCGTGGCAAGCGGTGCACATGGATATCACCGATGACAATGTGGTGTGGCAGCGTGATGCCCAGCGGCACTGGCGTATACAAGGCGTGATCGATTTTGGCGATCTGGTGCGTACCTGGCGAGTTGCCGACCTGTCGGTGACCTGCGCGGCGCTGTTGCACCATGCCGACGGTGATCCGTTTGCCCTCTTGCCGGCGATCCAGGCCTGCCACGCTGTCACGCCGTTGCAGCGCGAAGAGTTAGTGGTGCTGTGGCCGCTGATCGTAGCCCGCGCGGCAGTGTTGGTGCTCAGCAGTGAGCAGCAGCAAGGCCTGGACCCGGATAACGTTTATCTAAAGAAAAACGCCGAACACGAGTGGGAAATCTTCCATATCGCCACGTCGGTGCCCTTTGAACTCATGCAAGCGGCGATTCTGCGCAGCGTCGGTGAAACATTACCGCCCGTCGCCAACCAAGACTTCGCGCCTTTATTGCCAGGCTTGGTGGGGCGCGAGTTCGCGCTGATCGACCTGGGCGTACTCAGCCCGCATTTCGAGGCTGGCAATTGGGAGACTCCCGGCATCGATCGGCGCTTGCTGGATCAAGCGGCGACGGTGCATGGGCTGGCGGCCAGTCGTTATGGGCAATACCGCTTGTCGCGCACCCGCCCCGACAGTGCCCTAGAGCCCGAGACATTACCCCTGCATGTCGAACTGCACCTGCCTCACGGCACGGTTCTGGAAGCACCCTTTGCGGGAACGCTGCGCGAAGGTGCCGACGGCTTGCTGTGCTTGCACGACAGTGAGCTGAGCCTGCGCCTGTGGGGCGTGCGAACATCACTCAAGCCCGGCGCAACGCTGGTCAAAGGGCAGGTGCTGGGCGAGGTGCAGGCGCCGTTGACTGTGCAGTTATGCCGCGCCGACCTTGAGCCGCCGCTGTTCTGCACACCTTCCCGGGCGTTGGCGTGGCAGGCGTTGTGCCCGTCACCCTCGGCGCTGTTGGGCCTGGCCTGTGATGCTGAGCCGGAACTGGACCCGCAGGCCCTGCTGGCCCGGCGGGATGCCAGCTTTGCCCGCTCCCAGAAGCACTACTACGCCGACCCGCCGCGTATCGAGCGCGGCTGGCGCAACCACCTGATTGATATGCAGGGCCGATCCTACCTCGACATGCTCAACAACGTGGCCGTGCTGGGGCATGGCCACCCGCGCATGGCTGAAGTGGCGGCACGGCAATGGTCGTTGCTCAACACCAACTCGCGCTTTCACTATGCGGCAATTGCCGAGTTCTCCGAGCGCCTGCTGGCGTTGGCGCCACAGGGCATGGACCGGGTGTTCCTGGTCAACAGCGGCACGGAGGCCAATGACCTGGCGATTCGTTTGGCCTGGGCCTACAGCGGCGGGCGCGACATGCTCAGCGTGCTGGAGGCCTACCACGGCTGGTCGGTGGCGGCGGATGCCGTGTCCACCTCGATTGCCGATAACCCCCAGGCCTTGAGCAGCCGCCCGGATTGGGTACACCCGGTGACCGCGCCCAATACTTACCGCGGTGAATTCCGCGGGCCGGACAGCGCGCCGGACTATGTACGAAGTGTTGAGCATAACCTCGCGAAAATCGCCGCGAGCCAGCGTCAATTGGCCGGGTTTATCTGTGAACCGGTGTACGGCAACGCCGGTGGCATCTCCCTGCCAGCGGGTTACCTGCAACAGGTGTATGGCTTGGTGCGTGCCCAGGGGGGCGTGTGCATCGCCGATGAAGTGCAGGTGGGTTACGGCCGCATGGGGCATTTCTTCTGGGGGTTTGAACAGCAGGGTGTGGTGCCTGACATCATTACCATGGCCAAGGGCATGGGCAACGGCCAGCCGTTGGGCGCAGTGATTACCCGCCGAGAGATTGCCGAGGCGCTGGAGGCCGAGGGTTACTTCTTCTCGTCATCGGGAGGCAGCCCGGTCAGTTGCCGGATCGGCATGGCAGTGCTGGACGTGATGGAAGAGGAAAAGCTGTGGGAAAACGCCCAAGTGGTAGGCGGGCATTTCAAGGCACGACTGGAGGAATTGATTGATCGCCATCCACTCGTCGGTGCCGTGCACGGTTCGGGCTTCTATCTGGGCCTTGAACTGGTGCGTGATCGCCACACCCTGGAACCTGCGACGGCAGAAACCGCCTTGTTGTGTGATCGCCTGCGGGAGCTGGGGATTTTCATGCAACCTACCGGGGATTATCTGAATATCCTCAAAATCAAGCCGCCAATGGTGACGTCCAGGCGCAGCGTGGACTTCTTTGTGGACATGCTGTCCAAAGTGCTGGATGAACAACTGTGATTTATCGATTGTTATCGGCTATTTTTTGCAGACCCGAGCACCTATCATGTTTTTAGTCTGTTAAAGCCGATTTTTATCCATTATAAAGTTGCCCTTCACCCCATTCGGAGCCCTGATCGCCATGACCACCTTGCACAGCACACCTCGCGCCGATGGCTTTCATATGCCTGCCGAATGGGCGCCCCAGACCCAGACCTGGATGATCTGGCCCGAGCGCCCAGACAACTGGCGCCTGGGCGGTAAGCCAGCGCAGGCGGCCCATGTGGCGGTGGCCAAGGCTATCGCACGTTTTGAGCCGGTGACCGTCGCGGTCTCCGCCAGCCAGTACGAAAACGCCCGTGCCCGCCTGGACGTACCCAATATCCGCCTGGTGGAAATGTCCAATGACGACGCGTGGGTTCGCGACACCGGCCCGACTTTCGTGATCAACGGCAGTGGTGAAGTACGGGGTGTGAACTGGGACTTCAACGCCTGGGGTGGTTTTGACGGCGGCCTGTATTCGCCGTGGAACCGCGATTCCCAAGTGGGAGGCAAGATCCTCGAGATGGAGCGCGCACCGCGTTACCGCACTGAAGGCTTTGTGCTTGAAGGCGGTTCGATTCATGTCGACGGCGAAGGCACCCTGATCACCACCGAAGAATGCCTGTTGAACCGCAACCGCAACCCACACCTTGATCGTGCGGCTATTGAGGCGGTGCTCAGCGATAACCTGGCTGTGGATAAGATCATCTGGTTGCCGGATGGCCTGTTCAACGACGAAACCGACGGCCATGTGGATAACTTCTGCTGCTACGTGCGCCCGGGCGAAGTGTTGCTGGCCTGGACCGATGACCCGCAAGACCCGAACTACCCACGCTGCCACGCTGCCATGGACGTGCTGCAAAGCAGCACCGATGCCCAGGGCCGCTCGTTCATCGTGCATAAAATGCCGATCCCGGGTCCGCTGTATGCCACTGAGGAGGAATGCGCCGGGGTAGACCTGGTTGAGGGCAGCCAGGAGCGTAATCCGACCGTGCGGTTGGCCGGTTCCTATGTCAACTTCCTGATCGTCAACGGCGGCATCATCGCGCCGAGCTTCGATGATCCGATGGACGACCAGGCCAAGCAGATCCTGCAGAACCTCTTCCCACAGCATGAAGTGGTGATGGTGCCGGGCCGCGAACTGTTACTGGGTGGGGGCAATATCCATTGCCTGACCCAACAGCAGCCAGCCCCGCAACGAAAGTGAGTGCAGTTGTAACAGCGCCTTGATGGCGTGCGAGCACCGCGCCTTTGCAGTACTCCCCGCAAGCCCGCGACCCAGCTCGGTCGCGGGCTTTTTCATGCCTGTATCCGGGTGAACACGGCACATTGGCATAGCTCTTGTATCGCTGTGGTTACAGTGGCCCAAGGGGGATGACCGCGTAGTTCTGTCACAAACCTTGAGTAAGTTAGCCGCTCACGCAGCAGGAGAGAGCGCTGAAATGAATGCCGATGTCCACCTGATGAACACGCGTACGTTCCACCCTTTGCGGGTCGACGGTGACGCCATCCATGCGTTGGCCCTTTGGTTGAAGGCGAACGGCTCGCGACAGGCCAGACAAGCGTCTGACTTGCGCAGTGTGATGAGTGAGCGCTACCCGTTGGGGTTGTTCACGGAGGATGAAGTGCAGGCGTTGTGCGAGGTAATGAGCAACTAAAGAACACCTGAAACCAACTGTGGGAGCTGGCTTGCCTGCGATGGCGGTGGCTCAGTTGAAGATTGGGTGACTGGCACACCGCTTTCGCGGGCAAGCCCGCTCCCACAGGGATCTGCGCCAGGCGCTGATGTTGTGGGCACTACCTAACCAGTGTGGGAGCTGGCTTGCCTGCGATGGCGGTGGCTCAGTTGAAGATTGGGTGACTGGCACACCGCTTTCGCGGGCAAGCCCGCTCCCACAGGGATCTGCGCCAGGCGCTGATGTTGTGGGCAATGCCTAACCAGTGTGGGGGCTGGCTTTGTTTCACATGAGGCGTGTCAGAAGCTGTAGGTACCGGTGACCACCAGGCTTCGCGGCTCCCCCGGTTGAATCTGCGCCGCACTGGTCGCCGAGGCGTAGTAGTTTTTGTCGGCAATATTGTTCAGCGCCGCCCTCACGTCCCACTCTTTCTGACGGAACCCGGCCAGCGCGTCCCAGCGGCCATAACCCGGCAACATCACGGTGTTGAGGTTGTCGGCATATCGATCACCCACCAGGGTCAAACCGGTTTCCGCGTACCAGCCCATCTGCGGTTTCCAGGTGATGAACAGGCTGGCGTTGCGCTTGGCCACGTCGCTGATTCGTTTGCCTTCAAAGCCATTGTTGTCCTTCTCGACCTTGGCGTCCTGCAGGCCCACGCCGCCGCGCACATACCAGTTGTCGACGATCTTGCCGGTGGCGGTCAGCTCCACGCCGCGTGAGCGTTGCTCGCCAGTGAGCAGCGTAATGGTGCGGTCCAGCGGGTCGCTGGTGCGGCGGTTGTAGAGTTCCAGTTCGTACACGGCCAGGGTGGTGCTCAGGCGTTCGTCGAACCAGTCGCTCTTCACGCCGATTTCCTTTTGCTTGGTCAGCTCCGGGCTCAGGTCGTTGGCGTTGCCGGTGGCGTTCGGCGTGATGCCGATCAGGCCGCCGCCGGCTGGTGTGAAGGTCTTGCTCCACGAAGCATAGAACGAGTGGTGTTCCAGGGGCGTCCACACCAGGCCGACCCGCGGGCTGGTGCTGTGGCTTTTCACGTTCTGTTGGATGTCGAGCAGCTTGTTGGTGGTGTCCACTTCGAAACGGTCGTAACGCAGCCCGCCCAGCAGTTGCCACTGGTCGTTCAGGCGCAGTTGGTCCTGCACATACAGGGCGCGGCTTTCGACTTCGGTGTGGTTGTTACTCGACAGTCGCATGCTCCCGGTGTGGCTCAGGCGGCGATTGGGTTGGTTGAGGTCCAGGCTCGGCACTGTTCTGCCATCCCGAGCGGAGTACAGCTTCGGATCGCGGCGCTGGCTGCCCAGCTCAATACCGGTGAGCAGGCGGTGTTCCAGGCCAAAGGTGTCGAAACCGCCTTCCAGCTCCAGGTTGTTGAACACGTTGCGGGTGGTCAGGTCCTGCTGCCAGTGTTGGCGGGTGACGCTGTTGGTTTTCGGGTCATAGCCGGTCTGGTAGGTATTGTCGAAATCACTGTCGAGCTTGAACACGCCGAGGGTGTGGCGCAGTTGCCAGTCGGCGTTGAGCTCGTAGGCGAGTTTGGAACGCAGGGACTGGGATTTATCGTCGATGTAATCGCCGTGATCAAAGTAAGTGGTGCTGCGGCTCACATCCGCCGGGCGCCCGTTGACGCCCGGAATGCCACGGTCTGGGGTGCGGTTGTAACGGCTGTATTCGTATTGCACCAGCCAGTTCAGCTCTGGAGTGAGCTGCCAGCTCATTGACGGCGCGAACAACTGGCGGTTGCCGCTGACGCCATCGCGAAAGCTGTTGTTATCCTGGTTGCCCATGTTCAGGCGCAGGCTGATGTTGTCGGTGGGGTCGGTGCTCAGGTCGGCATACAGGCTGCGCAAATCGTTGCTGCCGCCTTGGGCTTCGATGCTGGATTTTTGCCCTGGGGTTGGCATTTTGCTCACCCGGTTGACGATGCCGCCCTGGCCGCCTCGCCCGTAAAGCACCGCAGCCGGCCCCTTGAGTACTTCGATACGCTCGATGTTATGCAGGTCGCGCACGTACTGGCTGTCGTCGCGAATGCCATCCAGATAGAAGTCATTGCTGGCGTCGAAACCACGTATGCGCAGGCTGTCGAAGCGTGTATCGGCGCCGCTGCTGACGTTGGGGATACCGCTCAACGCCTGGCCCAGCTCGTTGGTGCCATAGGAGCGCAGGCTTTCGGTTTTGACTGAGTCGATCGCCTGGGGCACATAGCGAACAGCCGTCGCGGTGCGTGTGGCGGTGCTGGTCTCCTTGACCCGTGGGTCGTCTTCGTCTGCTTCCACACTGATCGAGGTTTCAGGCAAGACCGTGGCCGCACCGGCAAAACCGGCAGACAGCAGAACAGAGAGCCCAAGGGAGAGGGGCGTCAGGCGAGGGGCAGGCATGGGAGCGTATCCAAATGACGTGGCAGGAAAATTGTGCGCGAATGGTAATGCTTTGCATTTGCGCGTGTTATCTATTCCCTAACGTCCGCTCTGTCGGATTTGTTACTTAATGTGTTTCGAGGGGGATTCAAGGCGCTTTTCAGGCTTTCATCCCTGCGCCTCCGCTCGCCGCTTAGACGAATATCGCCTAAATACAGACGATTCACGAAATTGACACATAGTTCAACGCCCGCATAGGATTGCGCCCAACGCCTGTGGCTAACCACCATGACTAATCCAATAAAAAAGGCCTGCGGCAGTTCAGTCGTCCGCGGGCCTTCTTTTTGCCGGCAAAGTCGACACCAGAAAAAGCAATAGGAGCCTGGTGTCACAGCGCGTACTCAACCCGTAATAAGGAATATAAGAAAATGTTGAAGCAACGGATGAGTCTGATCGCTCTGGGGATTTTGAGCGCATCGACAGCAATGGCAAACGACCAGGAGCAATCCAAGGGTTTCGTTGAAGACAGCCACCTGAACATCGCAGCACGTAACGCCTACATCAGCCGTGACTACAAAAACGGCAAGCAGGACAAAGCTGAATGGGGCCAAGGCTTCATCGGCAAGTTCGAGTCCGGCTTCACCCAAGGCACCGTGGGTGTGGGTGTGGATGTGATTGGCCAATACGCTATCCGCCTGGACGGTGGTAAAGGTCGCGCTGGCGCCGGCGGTATCGACTTCTTCAAGCAGGGCAACGGCACTCTTGATGACAACGGCAAGCCAAACCCAGGCTCGGCACCGCACGACCTGGCCAAAGGCGGCGCTGCCGTTAAGTTCCGCGTTTCCAACACTGTACTCAAGTACGGTGATCAGTTCCCGGCTGTGCCTGTGCTGCAGTACGACAACTCTCGCCTGTTGTCGGAAACCTACACCGGTACTTCGATCGTCTCTAAAGAAATCGCCGGTCTGCAATTGGACGCGGGTCATTTCACTAAAGAAGCGCGCAAGAGCATGGAAGGCACCGACAGCGGCCGCCTGAAAAGCATCGACTATATCGGTGGTAGCTACAAATTCACCGAGAGCCTGTCGGCTGCCCTTTACGCCTCCGACATGCAGGACGTGTTGAAGAAGCAATACGTCAACGTCAACTACGTGCTGGCCTTGCCGCAGCAGCAGTCGCTGACGTTTGACTTCAATGGCTACAAGACCAAGCTGGATCGCAGCTTCGCCTTGGAAAACCAAAAAGACGCTGACGCGCGCGACAACAAGATCTGGAGCCTGGGCGCCACGTGGGCCGTTGGCGCGCACAGCTTCACCATCGCTCACCAGCGCAGCACCGGTGACACTGGCTACCTGTACGGCGGCTACCGCAACGCCGGCGGTATCGGCGACGGCGGCAATACCATCTTGCTGGCCAACTCCTACTGGTCCGACTTCAACGGCAAGGACGAGCGCTCCTGGCAAGCAGGTTACGGCATCGACTTCGCCACCTTCGGCGTACCGGGCCTGACCTACAACATTGCCTACGTGCGCGGTACCAACATCGACGACGGTACCAACCGTGGCGATGGTACCGAGCGTGAAATCTGGAACCAGTTCAAGTACGTGGTACAGAGCGGCCCAGCCAAAGACCTGAGCCTGCGTGCTCGTGCCTCGTGGTTGCGCGTTTCCAACAACGCCAGCGAGTACAACGTAGGCGGTAACGAAATCCGTCTGTTCGCCGACTACCCGATCAACGTTTTCTAATTGATCGAATGTCGTGCCTGATGCCAGGCCATAAAAAACCCCGACTGGTTCGGGGTTTTTTTATGCCTGGAGGCTGCTACCTAGGCCTTGGCTGGCGCGAGTTTCTTGCAGTTTTCCTTGCGTGTCGGGTACTGCTCGCACTTGCGCAACACCGTTTGCACCTGCTGCGCATTCTGCAGTTGCTGGTTGGCCAGCAGCTTTTCGGTAATAAACAGTTCCTCCGAGCCCAGGTTGCGTTCTGCCTTGTCGATCATCGCCAGTGCCGATTGCCCGTCACCGCGTTTGAGGTGGTAGCTGATCATCAAGTCATAGGTGGAAGGCCCGGCCAGGGACCAGTCCTTGATCGCCTGCAACTCTTTCACCGCTTCGCTGTTTTTGCCTTGGGCCAGGCGCACGGTATAGGCAGTGCGCCGAATGCTCGGCTGGTCTTTTACCGGCGAAGCCAGGGCCTTGCGGATGAAAGCGTCAGCGTCTGGCACCTTGTTTTTCTCCAGGGCATCAATCGCGAAGTATGCGTCTTTATAGCCCTGCAAAGCCTTCGCGACCTGGGGCGTGCTCTTCATTTTCGCCCAGCTTTGCGGGTTGACCCGGGCGCGGCGTTCCTGGCGATATTCGCGTTGCAAGTACTGGCGCAGTTCGGTATCGCGGTCCATGGCCGACATATGTGAGCGGTTGAAATATTGGCTGGTCGCGGTGAGGCCGGTGGTCAAGCCATCCTTGACCAGCACGTCCAGCTCTTTGGTGAACTGGTTGAGATTGAACTGCTGCAGCGAATCCTGCATGGCATTCTTGCGCGCGGTGAGGAACCCCGTGAGCAAGGGTTTCTGCTTGCCCTGGAAGTCGTTGAGGCGCTCCAGGCTATGGGTGGCGGCTCGCGGCGCGTAACCGGCGCGGATCATCAAGTCGGTGCCCAGCAAGTCGGCCTGGTCTTCCTGGCTGCGGCCCCAGGCGGTGCTCCATACCTGATCGGAAAAGGTATTGGCCAGGGCGGTGTACAGCACGGTATTACCGATGGTCTTCTGGGTGCCGGCCGGGTCTTTACTGAACAGTTTCATCGTACCGGAGCTGCGGTCCACGCCCGTATCGGCAGCCATGGTGGCCAAGGCGACCGTGGAGGCCACGGTGGTGAACATGTCTTTCTGCTGCTGGAAAGCGGCCATGCGGTCATGGTGATGCAGCAATACGTGGCTCATTTCATGGCCAAGCATCGCGGCGATTTCATCTTCACTGGCGACGTTGTCCAGCATGCCCAGCGGCACGAACAGATTGCCGTAAGGGTCTGCCGACGGCCCGAAGCCATAGCTGTCGGTGATCTTCACCTGCAGCGGCGGCAACTCCCCCGGCCAGCCTTTGGACAAGCGCGTGACAATGCCCTGCAGGTAGGCTTGCAGCATGGGGATATCCACCAGGTTCTGCTGGCGCGCTTCAGCGGCCGGCACCGCACGCCCGTCGTAGCTCAGGCGCTGTTTGCTCTGACGTTGTGGGTCGAGCTTGTAATACTGGCGTACGTCGCTGTTGTCCACGTAGTGGCCCTGAACCCGGGACTGGGTCGAGGGCCCCACCAGGTTCAGAAATGCCTGGTCTGCGCCTTTCAAGGTGGCGCAACCACTGAGCACCGAACTGGCCAACAGGCTGGCTGCTACTAGATATCCCTTCACCGCAACGCTCCTTTTATTGATTGCAGCCGGCACCAAAACCGATGGTGGAGTTGTTGCGGCTGTCCTTGGCCTGGCTTTTGGTCAGGCCCTGGCAGGGCAGGTCCACGACGTTCAGCGGTGGCTCGATGCGCAGGTCCATGGTGTCCAGCCACACCTTCTGGCCTGCCAGTTCTACCTGCACCAGGTCCAGCGCCTGGTTGTACTGCAACACCGGCAGGGGCTGGGTGGGCGCGTCCTTTTTCGCCAGCTCACGTTGTTGCTTGCCTTGCTCGTCCAGTACGGTCACCGGGTCGGCGAGGAACGCCTTGATACTGTGGGTTTCTGCCCAGGCGCCCTGGGTGAAGAGGGCGGCGAGCAAGACAATGAGGCTTCTGTTCATCCTTGGTTTCCTTGAGTCAGATAGCAGAGCGGTGCACTCGGCGATCGCGGTCGAAGAAGGCTTCGATCCGCTCGCTGAACAGCACCAACGACAGCAACACAATGCCCAGCACGTTGACCGGGGTGATGTCATTGAGGCTCAGCAACACACTGACCCCCGCCAACATCGACATCACCAACAGCCACGACGGGCATGGCGAGGTAAAAAACCAGATTTCCTGGCGACGCCACCGGCTCCAGGGGCGATGGCCCGCCAGGCGACGTGCGTGCAGCGCCTTGAGCACGGCGATCAACGCCAGCAGCCCGAGCTCCAGCAGGTCCAGCCAATTGAACGGCAGGTGGGGGAAATTGGCCGGTTCATGGTCGTAGTCCATGCCCGTATTGATCAGGTTGTCCAGCGCCATGGCGTGCAGGTAAACGCCGGGGAGTTGGCCGTGCACCGGCGACTCCACCAAGTCCCCTGTCGAGGCGATATTGGCGCCCACCAACACCAGGCGGTCGCGCAGCAATTCGGCGACCAGTGCCTGGTCGTCGGGGTCGCTGACCTCCAGGTCACTGGCCGACAACGTCAGCGTATAAGGGCAGCGCGCCTGGGCCGAGTCATCGAGTTTCCAGAACACCGCCTGGAAGAACTGCGCCACCCCATCCAGCAAAAAATGCCGCGCGGGCGCGCAGTGGCGGATATCGGCGATACGCGCCTGCTCGGGCGCCAGCTTCAGCCCCCATTGCACGGCGATGGGCTGGCGCTGCGCAGCGGCTTGCACATCCACCGGTGGCGTTTTGCAGTGCTGCGTGGCGCAGAACACCCGGTACAGCGACATGGCAGGAGTTTCCATCAGCCCTGCCTGCGTGCGCATCGCCAGTGGGTACTTATCGTCCACCCCTTCCCACACCACCAACGCCGGCTGGCTCACCTGCATAAACGGCGCCAGCGTATTGGCCTGGCCCGCCTCCCCGCGCGCCAAACCGGTGTTGGCCAGCCACAGCGGGATGCCCTGGCGTTGATAACGCTCAAACACATTCGCCAGTAACTGACTGCCCCGCGTCGGGTCGCCGAACGAGTGGTCGTGGCTATAAAGCAAATCCACGAACACCGCCTGGGGCTTGTACGCCAGCAAGCGCTTGAACAACTTGCTCTGCTCGCCATACGGCATGGGCCACGAACTGTTATTGCGTATCAGGTAGGCATCATCAATCAACACCACCGCCACCCGCTGCTGCCCAAGGCTCGGGTAGTGACTGGCGAACATGCGATTGAGCCACTGCGCCGACGCCTTGTCGCTGGAACTGGCCAGGCCGAAAGGATCAAGAATCGCCAGCAACACGATGATGACCGCCAGCCAATAGCGGCGGTATTTGAATAGCGGGGGTTTGGACAACATCCATGTCTCGATAAAAACGCAAGCAAGGCGGGGTTTTTAACGGAGTGGGGAGGGGGTGTCAATTGGAAAAGTGGCTAAGTGCCATATCGCGATGGGCGCATGGATCGTCATTCGTAAAAAAGCCCGGGCGTGTCCAGGCCGGGGGTTTATTCCGTGGGCTTCGGGGATGCGGAAACAACAAAGCCCCCACATTTCTGTGGAGGCTTTGTTTTGTATGGTGCGGCAGGCGTTGTCGGTAAGGGGAGCCGTTGTGCGAGCCATAAGGGTACTTTCCAATATCGAATTGGTAGGTATCCTTAAATGTACCCTTATTAGCGCTGGCTACCCCCGGAATCCGACGGAACGCCAAAACGAAAAAACCCGCCAGAAGGCGGGTTTTTCGGGGGTTCCAGAGATTTTGAAAGCTTTCTATGGAACCTTGAATGGTGCCGGCACCAGGAGTCGAACCCGGGACCTACTGATTACAAGTCAGTTGCTCTACCAACTGAGCTATACCGGCGTGTTAGGGCGACGATTATAGCGATTGGAAAGGTTCTGTAAACCCCTGAATTCTGACTATTTTTGCAAAGTCGGAGGTTTCTCGCGATTAGGGCGTTTTCCCCGTGTCTTCACAGGTTGAAGAGCGCGTGCAAAGTACGGGTCCAACTCCATGCAGTAGACGAGATCGATAGGGTTCAAGCATCCCTTGGACAGACCCCCTCGTAACCTGATGCACATCGGGCTTTACCCCTTGCCAAACGCGCCAAACAGCCCGCACAAAGAGCCCGTTATGCGTCTGGCGCCAGATGCTTATGCACAATCGGTTGGTAACGGTTGTCCCGAAACAGCCATTTTGTGCAGCAGTTCTCAACACGCTGCAACTGCCTGTTTTGTGTGCATTTTATTTTGTGAACAAAAAATAACCAGGCCGGCTTTGGGTGTGAAGTGCCTATATCTAGGGCCTCTGCAAACTATTCATCAACAGAGTTATCCACAAGGCGCTTGTAGGATTTTTTGCCCTTTATTCGCGCTCGGCCAGCACCATCAGGTTGCGAGGGGTCAACGATGGTTCGCAGAAGCTGCCGACCTCGACGTTGTAGCCCTGTTCCACCATGAACAGTGCCCGGTCCAATACCAACCATAGTTCCAATGGGCGTCGAAACAAGCCTCTCACTAACTCAAGGTTGCGCACTTCGGCCAGGCGCTGCCAGCCGTGGGCTTCCAGCGTCGTCCAATCCTGTTCACCTGTGGATAAGCCCTTGAGGCTCGCCAGTTCCTGGCAGTAGTCGGCAAAGGATTTATCCAGCCAACTGGCGGGCAGGGAGGGTGTCGGCAGGTAGTCGTCGCAGCCGCGCACTTGCCGCTGTAGTTGGTCAAAGCCCAGGCGCCTGGCCATGGAGGTGTCTCGTTGTTGGCGTACACGGTTGCCGGCGGTGACGGTTTCGCTCAGGGGCAGGCTCAGGTCATCCATCGACAGTTGCAGCAGTGAGGCGCGCCCGGCGGCGGAGACGGCCTGATAACGGTCGGCGGTGATGCGGTTGTAGCAGCAGGGCGCCAGGGCCAGTTGTTTGCAGCCGGCGGCGCTGGCCAATTGCAGCAGGCGCACATGCAGGTCGCCGCAGGCATGCAGGGCGACCGGTGTGTGTTCGGGCTGGATCGCGACATCCGCCATGACGTCTTGGAGGTGATGGGTTGCGGGGAGGTCGTGGCGATCACTCAAGGCTTGGCCGGAGGCGATGAGGGCGGGGTCGTACTCCAGGCAGGTCAGTTGTTGACCGGGTTGCAGCAGGCGACGGCCGAGGTGGCCTTTGCCGGCGCACCAGTCCAGCCAGTGGGCAGGCGTTTGGGCAAAAGTCAGCGCGGCGCCGAAGGCTTCGATCTGTTGCCATTTGCGCCCGGGCACGTCGACATTCAGGCGATGGCGAGCGGGCTCCAGGGTGTGCGTGGGTAACTTATCCACAGCGCCGAGACGCAGCGCGTGAGCGGCCAGCTGTGGAAACGGTGCGGGCGCGGGCAGGTCGTGGGGTTGGTTATGACTGGCTTCAGCTTCGGCCAGCGAGCGCTGACGCAACCACCGGGATAATTCCGGATGCTCGGTTTCCCAGGGCAACTGCAACTGGGTAAAGGGCCGTGGTCGCCACAGCCCTTGGTGCTCGATCAGGAATGCATCCAGTGCCTGGAAGCGTGCCTCAACGTCCTTGGCACGCATCGACGCGCAGCCATTTTTCCAGCAGTTTGAAGCCGCGCACCAGCACGTAGGCCATCAGCAGGTAGAACAACCCCGCAGCGAAGAAAATCTCGACCGGCAGGTAGGTGCGGGCAATGATGGTGCGCGCCATGCCGGTCAGTTCCAGCAGGGTCACGGTGCTGGCCAGGGCGCTGGCTTTGAGCATCAGGATCACTTCATTGCTGTAGGCCGGCAGGCCGATGCGCGAGGCGCGAGGCAGAATGATGTAGAACAGCGTCTTGGGCTTGGACATGCCCAGGGCCCGCGCCGCTTCGATTTCTCCCGGCGGGATGGCCTGGATCGCACCGCGCAGGATCTCGGCAATGTAGGCGGCGGTGTGCAGGGTCATGGTGGCGGTGGCGCACCAGAACGGGTCGCGCAGGTACGGCCACATAAAGCTGTTGCGCACGGCGTCGAACTGCGCAAGGCCGTAATACACCAGGAACAACTGCACCAGCAGCGGCGTGCCACGGAAGAAGAAAATGTAGCCGTAGGGCAGGGCGCTCACGTACCAGCGGCGCGAAGAGCGGGCGATGCCCAGAGGGATCGCCAGCAGCAGGCCGGCGATCACGGCGATTGCCACCAGCTCCAGGGTCAAGGTTGCGCCCTGGGCCAACTTCGGCAGCCACTTGATGATCACGGCCCAGTTCAGGCCCAGGTCAAAGTGCGATAGCCAGCTGTAGTCGCCGCTCATTGGGTGCTCCTTGCAAAGCCGCGGGCGGCGCGTTTTTCCAGGAAGTGCATGCTGGTCATCGCCAGTACGGTCAGGCCCAGGTACATGAACGCCGCGACCATGAAGAAGGTGAAGGGTTGCTTGGTCACGGTCACGCCGATCTGCGCGTGGCGCATGATTTCTTCCAGGCCGATCACCGACACCAGCGCGGTGTCTTTCATCAGGATCATGAACAGGTTACCCAGGCCCGGCAGGGCGATACGCCACATTTGCGGCATGATCAGCCGGGTGAAAATCCGAAACTTCGACAGCCCCAACGCCACACCGGCTTCGCGGTGGCCCTTGGGAATGGCGAGGATCGCGCCGCGGAACACTTCCGTTGCGTAGGCGCCGAAGCACAGGCCCAGGGCGATGACGCCGGCGGCGAAGGCGCTCAGGGACAAGTCTGGGTTGCCGAAGAACTCACCCAGGGCACGCATCAGATTGACGGTGCCGAAGTAAATCAGCAGCACCCACAGTAATTCGGGAATACCGCGAACGATGGTCGAATACGCACCGCCCAGCCATTGCAGCGGCTTGTACGGCGAAGTCTTGGCCAAGGCGCCGGCAAGGCCGAGCACCAGCCCCAGGCACAGGGCCGTGAGCGCCAGTTTGACGGTCATCAGCGCGCCGGCGGCGAGCGCCGGGCCGAATCCGTAGAGATCGAAATTCATGGTGTTTTCATATCGCGGCAGGCATTGCTAAAAGCCAGCGCGCTCGCAGGAGCGCGCCGGGCAGGCCGTTCAGATCATTCGATGCTGAACGGGAAGTACTTGTCGTTGATCTTTTTGTAGGTGCCGTCTGCCTTGATCTCTGCCAGGGCTTTGTTCAGGCGCTCGCGCAGCGGGTCGCCCTTGCGTACGGCGATACCGATCTTGTCGCTTTCTACCACCGGGTCGCCTTTGAATTCATAGGCCGAACCGTCTTTGCTCTTGAGCCATTCGTACTGCACGTACTTGTCAGCCAGGATGCCGTCGAGGCGACCGGAGGTCAGGTCGAGGTAGGCGTTTTCCTGTGTGTCGTAGAGCTTGGCTTCGGTGTCCGGCAGCTTGTCTTCCAGGTAGGTACCGGCCAGTGTTGCGCGCTGTGCACCGATCACCTTGCCTTTGAGGTAAGTGGCGTCGGTCTTGAAATCCGCAGTGGCTTTGGGCGCAATGAACTGCAGCTTGTTGGAGTAGTACGGGTCGGTGAAGTCCACCGCCTGCTTGCGCTCGTCGGTGATCGACAGCGAGGACACCAGGAAGTCGAACTTCTTGGCGTTCAGGGCCGGGATGATGCCGTCCCAGTCGGACACATACACTTCGCACTTTTCGACTTTCATCTTGGCGCACAGGGCGTCGCCGATGTCCTTGTCGAAGCCGACAACGTTACCGCTGGCGTCTTTATTGTTGAACGGCGGGTAGGCCGCTTCGATCCCCATTTTCAAGGTTTCTGCCATGGCCGTGGCGCTGAACGCCATCGAGACGGCCGCGGCCAGAAGGAATTTCTTATAGGTCTGCATGCATGTTGCTCCGTTAGCGGTTGCTGGACATGAATTGTTTGCAGCGCGCCGAAAGCGGGTTTTCAAACACCTGCTGTGGCGATCCTTGCTCTTCGACCAGGCCCTGGTGCAAAAACACCACTTCGCTGGATACCTGACGGGCGAAACCCATTTCGTGGGTGACCAGCAGCATGGTGCGGCCTTCTTCGGCCAGTGCGCGGATCACATTAAGTACTTCCTGAACCATTTCCGGGTCAAGCGCCGACGTCGGCTCATCGAACAGGATGACTTTAGGTTGCATCGCCAGGGTGCGGGCAATCGCCGCCCGCTGTTGCTGGCCGCCGGAGAGTTGCGCAGGGTAAGCGTGGCGCTTGTCGGCAATACCGACCTTGGCCAGCAGGGCCTCGGCCACTTCTATGGCTTCTGCCTTGCTTTGGCCGAGCACGCGACGAGGGGCCTCGATGATGTTGTCGAGGATGCTCATGTGCGGCCACAGGTTAAAGTTTTGAAACACAAACCCGATTTCGCTGCGCAGGCGGTTGATCTGCTTGCCGTCGGCGGCCATCAGTTCGCCGTTTTTCGCGGCCTTGAGCTTGAGTTCTTCGCCGGCCACCAGGATCTGGCCCTGGTGCGGGTTTTCCAGCAGGTTGATGCAGCGCAGGAAGGTGGACTTGCCGGAACCGGAGGAACCCAGGATCGAGATCACATCGCCGTCGCGAGCGGTCAGCGAGATACCCTTGAGTACCTCAAGCTCACCATAGCGTTTGTGCAAGTTGCGGATTTCAAGCGCGGGCGTGGCCTCGGCCATGTGCGGTCCTCATTGTGTTCGTTGCGATCTTCGCTGTTGGGCCGCCTTCCTGGCGAGGCGCCAAGCTAGCATAGCGTTTGGATGACAGCCAACAGCGCTGCGGACGGTTAACCGATGGTCTGCGGCAGGGTGTCGCATCGGCGCAGTAGCGTGTCGCGCCATCAACAACCTACAGACGTTTGAACCGGAAAGATCCACAGGCTTCGCGTAAAAAAGGGCGCGATGGTGCCAGCTTTGGCCGGGTGTTGGAAGGGTTAACCGGGCAAACGGTCCATATCAGCCCGTTTATGGGGCGTCACGTACTTTTTGTGTGTGTTTTTGGTGCGTCGGATTTGGCTGGAAGGTGAGTCGCACGGTAACGCTATAGCGGAATGCCATGATTCTCAACGACTTGCGAGTGCTGACGAATTGTCCTACAGCCCGCGTCAACTGCGGCTCTGTTACATTTTGGCGCAAATCTTGCGTAAAAAATAAAGAACGCCCTGTTGGATTCTTTTCACGAGAAAGGCTGCAGGCCGGGCGAACCGTTTTCGCAATTCCTCGCAAAGGTGTGTCAATGAGTAGTACGCAAAGCTCCAATGACCTCGAACAGGGGCTCAAACCGCGGCACGTCACCATGCTGTCGATTGCCGGCGTCATCGGCGCCGGTTTGTTTGTCGGCTCCGGCCATGCGATCGCTGCTGCCGGCCCGGCTGTACTGTTGGCCTATGCAGCCGCCGGTACACTGGTGGTCTTGGTAATGCGCATGCTGGCCGAGATGGCCGTTGCGTCACCCGATACCGGTTCGTTCTCTACCTATGCCGACCGGGCAATCGGCCACTGGGCCGGTTTCACCATTGGCTGGCTCTACTGGTGGTTCTGGGTGCTGGTGATTCCGTTGGAGGCCAACGCAGCGGCGACCATCCTGCACGCCTGGTTCCCCGACGTGGCGATTTGGGCGTTTACCCTAATCATTACGTTGTTGCTGACTGCAACCAACCTGTTCAGTGTGAAGAACTACGGTGAGTTCGAGTTCTGGTTTGCGCTGATCAAAGTCGTTGCGATCGTCGGCTTTGTGATCCTCGGCCTGGCCGCGATCTTCGGCTTCTTGCCCGCCAGCCAGGTCAGCGGTGTTTCGCACTTGTTCGATACCCAAGGGTTCATGCCCAACGGCATGGGCGCGGTGTTGGCGGCGATCCTGACCACCATGTTCTCGTTCATGGGCACTGAGATTGTCACCATTGCTGCCGCCGAATCGAAGAACCCTGGCCAGCAAATCACCAAGGCCACCAATTCGGTGATCTGGCGGATTGGTTTGTTCTACCTGTTGTCGATCTTCATCGTGGTCTCCCTGGTGCCTTGGAACGATCCGACCTTGGCTGCCGTAGGTTCCTACCAGACTGTGCTGGAACGCATGGGCATTCCGAACGCCAAGCTGATTGTCGACCTGGTGGTGCTGGTTGCCGTGACCAGTTGCCTCAACTCGGCGCTGTACACCGCGTCGCGCATGCTGTTCTCCCTGGGCCGTCGCGGTGACGCACCGGCCGTGGCCAAGCGTACCAACAAGAGCGGCACGCCTTACTGGGCAGTGTTGCTGTCTACCGGCGCTGCGTTCCTGGCGGTATTTGCCAACTATGTCGCCCCGGCGGCCGTGTTCGAATTCCTGCTGGCCAGCTCCGGCGCCATTGCGTTGCTGGTGTACTTGGTGATTGCCGTGTCGCAACTGCGCATGCGTCAGAAGCGTGCGGCGGCGGGCGAGAAGATCGTGTTCAAGATGTGGTTGTTTCCTGGCCTGACGTACGCGGTGATGGTGTTTATCGTCGGTACGTTGACCATCATGCTGTTCCAGGAAGCGCACCGGGTCGAGATCATCGCCACCGGGATTCTGAGCTTGCTGGTGGTGTTGGCGGGGTTGGTGGTGGCGAGCCGTCGCAAGGCTCAAAGAGTGGGGGCTGCGGCGCTTAACTGATACGCCGCTATTCAAACTGTGGGAGCGGGCTTGCTCGCGAATGCGTTAGACCAGTCAATAATTGAGTGACTGTCAGAATGCATTCGCGAGCAAGCCCGCTCCCACATTTTTATTTTGCGTCAGTCGGGGGCGTTGGCCAGCGCCTGGGACGCCGCCACGTAGTCGGCCTGGAACTGCGGCGACTCAATCCACGCCAATGCGGCGGCTTCATCATCGCTGTCCGTCGCCCACTGCCGATACTCGATCAGCGCCGCCAGGATAAAGTCGGTCGCTTCCTCTTCGCCTTCCTGCTCCAGCACCAACGCCAGCAACGGGTGCGCCAGGAACACCGCACACAGCGCCTGCTGGCTGATCTCGCCGGCGGTACGCATTTCGACGAACAGTTCAGTCAAATCCACCGACTCAAGGTCGATGCGGCTGTCGTCGCCAGCAAAAGCATCCGGCTTGTGCGCCACGGCGCGCTGGGTGCGGTTTTGCTTGGCCTTGGCTTTTGCCCGGTGGGCGCGTTTTTGCTGCTTGTTTGGCGAGGCCATGGGCTCGACGTCCTTGGGGTCTGGGTCTAGAGGGTGTATTGAAGCGCAGGTTGGGGTAAATCCCAAGGGTTTCTGGGGCGGCAATGATTGCTGTAGTGCTCGACCTTATCTGCGCGGGTACTTAGGCTGACAGTCTATGGATCCACCAGAGCCCGCCCATGACCCGTGACACCCTGGAACACCATCAGGTCCCGATCTACTTCGTTGCCGTCTTTGCGGCCGTCACGTTTGGCCTGCTCTGGCCCTTGTCGGCGCAGGGCCTCAGCCTTTGGGTGACCCCTGCCATCGCCGTGCTGATGTATGCGATGTTTTTGCAGATACCCTTTCTTGAACTGCGCCAAGGCTTGGGCAACAAGCGCTTCATGGGGGCCTTGCTGGTGGCCAATTTCATCCTGGTGCCTTTACTGGTGTGGGGGTTGACCCGCGGCCTGGTGGAGCGCCCGGCGTTGCTGGGGGGCGCTCTGCTGGTGTTGCTGACGCCCTGTATCGACTACGTGGTGGTGTTTACCCATATCGGCAAGGGCGACTCGCGGTCGATGCTGGCGGCAACCCCGCTGCTGCTGTTGCTGCAACTGCTGCTGTTGCCGGTATACCTGGGGCTGATGTTGGGCGAGCAATCGGCCGTGGTGGTGGCTGCGAGGCCGTTTGTCGAGGCGTTCTTGGGGCTGATTGTGGTGCCGATGCTTCTGGCGGTTTTGACCAGCACTCTTGCGCGGCGGTCGAGCATAATCAGTCATTGGAACAGTGCCTGGGCGTGGTTGCCGGTGCCGGCGATGGCGTTGGTGCTGTTTGTCGTGCTCGCTTCGCACATCACGGCGGTAATGCAGGATATCAATGTGTTGCTGCCAGTTATTCCGGTCTACGTGGCCTTTGTGTTGCTGGCGCCGTTGATGGGCATTGGGGCTGCACGCCTGTTCGCACTGCCAGCTTTGACGGCGCGGGCGGTAACGTTCAGTGCGTCGACCCGTAATTCGCTGGTGGTTTTACCGTTGGCGCTGGCCCTGCCGGAGGATGTGCGCGGCTTGGCCGCAGCGGTGGTGGTCCTGCAGACCCTGATCGAGTTGGTTGCCGAGTTGGCCTACGTTCGCCTGATCCCGGCAGTGGTGTGGCCCTCCAGTCGGTAACCGCGTGAATGTTCAGGTCTGTTCAGGCGCCATTCAGGGGCGCGTTCGGCACCATACGCCAGCGCTTCCCACCTGACAGGTCACCCGATGGATCACCGCAACCGTTTTCGCCTGGAGTCACTGGGTATTTTCCTGGTCGCTCTCTTGTTGTTCACAGTAGGCATCTGGGATCAGCAGCCCCAGGGTTTTGACGGGCGGTGGGCGCTTTTCCTGCAGGAAATGTATCGCCATGGCGCGAGTCTTTTCCCCACCACCTACGGCCAGCCCTATGCGGATTACCCAGGCACCGCGACCTTCTTCAGTTATCTATTCGCCCGCTTGTTCGACGCGCCGAACCACTTGGCGAATGTGCTGCCCACGGCGCTCGCCTCGGCGGGTGTGATCGCGCTGATGTATCGTCTGCTGGCACCCTACAGCCGTGCCTGGTCGCTGCTGACGATGCTGCTCACGCTGCTCACCGCCCAGTTGCTCGAAAAGTCGCGCTCGGTGTGCCTGGACCAGATGGTCGCATTGTTATGCGTGGGCAGTTTCTATCTGCTGCACACCGGCGAACGCCTCGGGTCACGGCTGAGGCAACTGGCGGTGTTCCCGTTGTTCATCCTGGGTTTCGCCATACGTGGGCCGCTGGGGTTGATTGAAGTCTGCGGGGTGGTGTGTGTGTATTGGGCGTTGGGCAAACCGGGGGTGCGTGTCCGGCAGATCCTGATCCACGGCGTTGTCGGCCTGGTGTTGCTCGCCGCGTGCTGGTGGTTATTGATGAAGCTTGCGCGGTTCAGTGGTGGCAATGCGTTTGCCGATGAAGTCTTCAAGATGCAAGTCGGTGGGCGTCTGGATGAGTCGGGTGAGCCGTTTTACTTTTACTTCCAACTGAGCTTGTACCGCTACTTCCCGGTGGTTCCGCTGGCGTTTGCGACCCTGTTTGCGTTGCGCCATCGCTGGCCCGAGCGTTGGGGCAATGAGCACATGCAATTGCTGGTGCGGTTCGGGGGCTGCGGCTTGATGATTCTGCTCGGCCTGTCGGTACCGCACTTCAAGCGCGCTTATTACATTCTGCCGATGGTGCCGATGTTTGCGGCTGTCGCTGCCTACGGGCTGCTGCATGCGCAAGGCTGGCTGGTGGGCGTGCGTCGTGGCTACGAATGGCTGGTCGCGGCGCTGCCGGCGTTGTGCGTGGTTGTGTTGTTTGTGTGTCGACACGCCTGGCACAAGCAGGGCTACTGGCCGGAGATTTCCTTGCCGTTGATGATCGGCGTGCTGGTGGTGCTGCAAGCCGCAGCGTTGATTGCCTGGCAGCGAGCATGGCGGTTGGTGTGGCTCAGTCTGATCGCCCTGGCGGCGCAATGGCTGTTGCTGGTGACGGTGATAGAGCCGGCCAAGGACCTGCAATTCGATACTCGGCGGTTTGTCAGCCAGGTGGAGGCGTTGCGCCAGGCGCAGCCGGGCCCTTTGGTATTTGTCGACCTGGCACGGGATACCTGGGCGGTGCGCTACATGATGAACCTGGATCACGATGAACAGCCGCTGTTTGTCGGGCGACACGAGCTTGAGAAATTGGCGGCGCTGCCCCGGCCCTCGTGGGTGATCGTGTCGCGCAAGGAGACCGCGCTGTTGAAGGGGTCGCCGGTGGAGCACTTGGCGCCGAGCTATCAAGGGCGCTTGAATGACAACCCATTGATGGTGTTTTTGCTCAGGTAAGAAGGCCCTTGAGCCAAGGGCCTGCCGAGCAGCTGATTACTTGCAACGGAAGCCTTCAGGCATCGTGACCGTATAGTTGCGCTGCACGCGGTCCTGGAAATTCAGATTCTGCAAACCCTGCTGTACCAGGAAGGCTTCGACCTTGGCGGCTTGGCAGTCGTCGTTATAGGACGACGCCCGTAGCAGGTAGACAGCGCGCCTGCTCACTTCATCACGAGCGGTGACCCGGAAGGTGGTGAGCGTGGTGTAGCCGGTGCGCTCCGAGGTCCCTACCGGGCCGTAGGAGGTGTTCGGGGTGCTGGTGCAGGTCAGTTGGTCGGTCTTTTTCTTGTTCTTCTTGCATTGGGTGGTGGTGCTGTTTGCCACTTGCCCGTATTCGGTGGCGGTGTAGCGATACGTCACCTGCTTGCTGTCGACATCCAGGGTAACGGTCATTTTGATCGGTGCATGGTTCTTGGGCAGCGTGGTGTCGGTGAAGACATTGCGAAAGCCCTGGTCCTGCATGGCGCGGACCATGTCACGCAAGTAGTAGCGGGCGTTGAGCGAGTTTTCATCACTGCCGCCAGTGGAGGTCACCAGCACGGTTGCCTGTCGGTCGAAGTGATAGTCGGGATCAGGCGTCGCGTTGATCGCTACGTCCAGCTGCGTGGCACACCCACTGAGCAGGGCGGCCAGTATGAATAGGGTGCAAAGCAAGAAGCGGGTCATGAAAAAACCTTACAACTGAGATTTGGGTAAAGGCTGAACGATTGAGTCCAGCCAAAAATAACCCTCAATCGTCTTCCTGCGACATCGTGTCCGTAAATGCGTGAGTCGTATTAAATCGCAGGCAATAAAAAACCCCAAGGAACACATTGTTCCTTGGGGTTTCTCGGTATTTTGGTGCCCAGAGACGGAATCGAACCGCCGACACGGGGATTTTCAATCCCCTGCTCTACCGACTGAGCTATC
>NZ_MPBM01000028.1:0-150183 GCF_001907715.1 Pseudomonas sp. BTN1
TTCTTGTTGAACGCTTTTGAAGTCGTCGCTTATCTTTTGTGTGACTGGGTCGACGCTAGTGTTTGGGCCAAGGTCGACGGTCGCGGGGGCTTTCTGCTCCATCCCGACGCTTTTGCCCGGATCAGGGTTAACAGTGATTTGAGTATATCCATTGCCTGAGTCTGGCACGGTCTCCTTCACTAGTTCCTGTTTTTGAGGTGGACTGGAATCGATTGAGCGTTTCTGGCGCTGACCAACGTTTGCCGAAGCAGGCTCGGACAGTGCGGGGTAGGTGTTAGGGCGAGGGGAGCCGACTAGCATGAAAAACCTCAGATTTTATGACTGAACTAGGTAGCCCCTGAGTGGTGATGCTGTAGGTAAAGTTCCATTGGCTGTGTAGCTCTTTGCAACCTTTGGGATCGGCTTGGTTCCTACTCATCCTCCCCGGTAAACGTGCAATGGTCAAAACGTTCTCAAGTACTCTTTTCTTCGACCGGTACGTGCATACGATCACGGTTGGCCAGCGTCGGGAACAGCTTGATCCACACCCCGGTTACCACCAAAGTGCCAACCCCGCCCATCACCACCGCAGGCACGGTGCCAAACCAGTGGGCGGTAATCCCGGATTCGAATTCGCCCAATTGATTGGACGCACCGATAAACAGGCCATTGACCGCACTCACCCGCCCGCGCATTTCATCTGGCGTTTCCAACTGCACGAACGACGCACGGATCACCATGCTGATCATGTCTGCCGCGCCCAGTACCACCAGCACCGCCAGTGAAAACCAGAACGAAGTCGACAGGCCGAAGGCAATGGTTGCCACCCCGAACACGCCGACGGCGGTGAACATTACGCGGCCCACCTGGCGGTCTACCGAAAAGCGCGCCAGCCACAGTGACATCAGCAATGCGCCCACGGCCGGGGCCGACCGCAGCAGGCCCAGGCCCCAGGCACCGGTCAGCAGGATGTCCTTGGCGAACACCGGCAACAGCGCGGTGGCGCCGCCCAGCAGCACGGCAAACAGGTCCAGGGAGATGGCGCCGAGAATGTCCGGGCGGCTGCGGATAAAGCGAATACCGGCCAGCAACGAGTCCATCGTGGCCTTGGCTTTGTTCAGTGGGGTCTGGCGTGCGGGCAGGTTCAGGGTCAGCACGCAGGCAATCAGGTACAGCGCCACGGTGGGACCGTACACCCACACACTGCCAAACGCGTAAAGCAGGCCGCCCAGGGCCGGTGCGACGATGGTTGCCAGTTGCTGGGCCGATTGCGAGGCGGCCACGGCGCGGGGGAACAGCGCGCTGGGCACGATGCTCGGCAACAGCGCCTGGGTGGTAGGCATTTCAAACGAACGTGCGGCGCCCAGCAGGAAGGCGAGGATAAAGATCATCTCGCGGGTCACGTTGCCGGTCAGGCCGCCGATGGCCAGGGACAAGGCAATGAGTGCCTGTAACGTCTGGCAGATAGCGGCGACCCGGCGCCGTTCATAGCGGTCAGCCACGTGACCGGTGTGCAGCATGAACAGTACGCGCGGTATGAATTCCACCAGGCCGACCAGGCCCAGGTCCAGGACGTTGCCGGTCAGTTGGTAGAGGTTCCAGCCAATTGCCACAGTGAGCATCTGGAAGCCGCTGGCCGTGAAGATCCGCGCCAGCCAGAACGCGATGAAAGGGCGGTGGTGACGTAACAGCAACGCAGGTTCACTGGGCATCGGGAATCAGGTCGGCAACGGGAGAATGGCGAGATTAGCATCAAGCTGTAACAAATAGTTGCAAGAACTGAGCTGAGGCAAGCTGTCACGCGGCAAAAGACCACACAGTCCTACAGCAAAAATGGGACTACTCTTTCAACGATGCTTGATCCAGATCAAAACCTGCCCCGGGATTGTTCTGGTGGCCGAAAGGCCAGATTCCCCACGCGATGGGTAATAAAAGAAACGAATTGAAATTCGCCACACTCCATATCCGTGGGGGCAGTGGGTGCAGGCTCCCAGCCAGCAGCCGGTATTACCTGACAGAGGAAGACTTATGTTCGGTTTGGAGGCGCTAGATCTCGCCCGAATTCAATTCGCGTTCACCATCTCATTCCACATCCTGTTCCCGGCGATCACCATCGGCCTGGCCAGTTACCTTGCGGTGCTGGAGGGCTTGTGGCTCAAGACCCACAACGACACCTACCGTGACCTCTATCATTTCTGGTCGAAGATCTTTGCCGTCAACTTCGGCATGGGTGTGGTATCGGGCCTGGTCATGGCCTACCAGTTCGGCACCAACTGGAGCCGCTTCTCAGACTTCGCCGGTGCCGTCACCGGGCCGTTGCTGACGTACGAAGTGCTCACGGCCTTCTTCCTCGAGGCCGGTTTCCTGGGGGTGATGTTGTTTGGCTGGAACAAGGTGGGGCGCAAGCTGCACTTCTTCGCCACCGTGATGGTGGCCGTGGGTACGTTGATCTCCACGTTCTGGATTCTCGCCTCCAACAGCTGGATGCAGACGCCCCAGGGCTTTGAAATCATCGATGGCCGCGTGATACCGACCGACTGGTTGGCGGTGATCTTCAACCCCTCGTTCCCCTACCGCCTGATGCATATGGCCACAGCGGCGTTCGTGGCCACGGCCTTCTTCGTCGGCTCGTCGGCGGCCTGGCATCTACTGCGCGGCAAGGACAACCCGGCGATCCGCAAAATGCTCTCGATGGCGATGTGGATGGCCTTGATCGTTGCGCCCATCCAGGCGGTGATCGGCGACTTCCACGGCCTCAATACCCTCAAGCATCAGCCGGCCAAGATCGCCGCGATTGAAGGCCACTGGGAAAATATCGGCAACGAACCCACGCCGCTGATCCTGTTCGGCTGGCCGGACATGAAAGCCGAGAAAACCAAATACGCGGTCGAGATTCCGTACCTGGGTAGCCTGATCCTGACTCACTCCCTGGACAAGCAGGTGCCGGCGCTCAAGGAGTTCCCGCCTGAAGACCGCCCCAACTCCACCGTTGTGTTCTGGTCGTTCCGGGTCATGGTCGGCCTGGGGTTCCTGATGATCTTCACCGGTCTGTTCAGCCTGTGGCTGCGCCGGGGCGACAAGATGTACACGTCCAAACCGTTCCTGTACCTGGCGTTGTGGATGGGCCCGTCTGGCCTGATTGCGATTCTTGCCGGCTGGTTCACCACCGAAATCGGTCGCCAGCCCTGGGTGGTCTACGGGTTGATGCGCACGGCGGATGCCTCCTCCGGGCATAGCCTGACGCAGATGACCATTACCCTGGTGTTGTTCGTGGTGGTGTACTTCGCGCTGTTCGGTGCGGGCCTGGGCTACATGATGCGCCTGGTGCGCAAAGGTCCTGTGACCCACGACAGTACCGAGCCAGCCCACGGTGGCCCTGGCCAGAAACGCACCCCGGCGCGTCCGTTGTCTGCTGCCGACGACGGCAGTGACAACGACCACGACCACATCCAGCACAAGGGGAATTGAGATGGGTATTGATCTTCCGCTGATCTGGGCCGTGATCATCATCTTCGGCATCATGATGTACGTGGTCATGGACGGCTTCGACCTGGGTATCGGCATTCTTTTTCCGTTTATCCCGGGCAAAGTCGACCGTGACGTGATGATGAACACCGTGGCACCCGTATGGGACGGCAACGAAACCTGGCTGGTACTCGGCGGCGCGGCGTTGTTCGGCGCGTTCCCGCTGGCCTATTCGGTGGTGCTGTCGGCGCTGTACCTGCCGCTGATCCTGATGCTGATCGGGCTGATCTTCCGCGGCGTGGCCTTTGAGTTCCGCTTCAAGGCCAAGGACCACAAGCGTCACCTGTGGGACAAGGCGTTTATTGGCGGCTCGCTGGCGGCGACCTTCTTCCAGGGGGTGGCGTTGGGCGCCTTTATCGACGGTATTCCGGTGGTGGATCGCCAGTTCGCCGGCGGTTCACTGGACTGGCTCACACCCTTCACGATGTTCTGCGGCGTGGCGCTGATCGTGGCGTATGCCTTGCTCGGCTGCACCTGGCTGATCATGAAGACCGAAGGCAAGTTGCAGGAGCAGATGCACAACCTGGCGCGGCCATTGGCCTTCGTGGTGTTGGCGGTGATCGGCATCGTCAGCATCTGGACGCCGCTGACCCACCCGGAAATCGCGTCGCGCTGGTTCACCTTGCCGAACCTGTTCTGGTTCCTGCCGGTGCCGATCCTGGTGCTGGTTACCATGTACGGGCTGATCCGCGCCGTGGCACGTAATGCGCACTACACGCCGTTCCTGTTGACGCTGGTGCTGATTTTCCTCGGCTACAGTGGCCTGGGGATCAGCCTGTGGCCGAACATCATCCCGCCGTCCGTGTCGATCTGGGATGCCGCCGCGCCGCCGCAAAGCCAGGGCTTCATGCTGGTGGGCACGTTGTTCATCATCCCGTTCATCCTGGGCTACACCTTCTGGAGCTACTACGTGTTCCGCGGCAAGGTCACCCACGAAGACGGCTATCACTAGGAGGGTTGAAACATGTCCAAACCTTCGTTGCACGAAATTGAACAGGCCGAGAAGCAGCCATTGTGGCGGCGCCTGGGGTGGCTGGCGATGATCTGGACCGGCAGCGTGCTGGCCCTGTTCGTGGTGGCCAGCCTGATGCGCATGTTCATGAATGCGGCAGGCCTGAGCACCCACTGAAGCTGTAGGAGCGAGCTTGCTCGCGAAAAACGTCAACGATAACGCGGGGTGCCTGACGCCCCGCGGTATTCTCAGGCTTTTCGCGAGCAAGCTCGCTCCTACAAAAAAGCAGGGCTTTTTATTTTCGCGCTTTGAGGATGACGAACTTGGGCGTGGCCGCTACTTGTTCGACGCCACGGAACAGCCGCGCCAACTTGCTGTGGTAGCCCAGGTGACGATTACCTACGATATACAGGGCTCCGCCGACCACCAGAGCTTCGCGTGCCTGCTGGAACATACGCCAGGCGAGGAAGTCACCGACCACTTGTTGTTGGTGGAACGGCGGGTTGCACAGCACCACGTCCAGCGATTGCGCCTCCTGGCCGGCCAGGCCGTCGTCGGCACGTACGCTGACGTCCCGTTCACCCAAGGCGGCTTGCCAGTTTTCGGCGGCCGATTGCACTGCCATATACGACTCATCCACCAAGGTGTAGTGCGCGTCGGGGTTTTGCAGGGCGCTGGCAATCGCTAGTACGCCGTTGCCGCAGCCCAGGTCCGCCACGCGGGCGCGGCCCAGGCTTTTTGGCAGATGCGGCAGGAAGGCACGGGTGCCGATGTCCAGGCCTTCGCGGCAAAACACGTTGGCGTGGTTACACAACTCGATGACCGGCGCATCCAGAGTATAGCGGGTCGGGTAGGGCGAGACCGCGGCAGGGCGCTGCTCGACGCTGGCGATCAGCAACCGTGCCTTTTTGACCGCCAATGAGGCGTGCATGGGCCCGATGTAACGCTCCAGCAATTCACCTGCGGCCCGGGGCAAATGCTTGACCATCGCACCTGCGATCACCTCGGCGCCGGGCGCCAGTTGCCCTTGCAGGCGGATCAGTTGTTCTTCCAGCAACGCCAGGGTTTTCGGCACGCGGATCAACACGCGATCGAACGGCCCGGTCGCGAGCTGGCTAGCCGGTATGAAGGGCGCGGCATCGAAGGGCTTGCCGTTGCGCACCAGGTTTTTTTCCAGGCCCTGGGCGGCGAGGAACGAATCGCCGCTGGAGGTTACCTGTACCTGGCCCTGAAGGCTGGCCGCCAGGGCGCCGAAGCTGTCATTGAGGACCAGCACGCGGGTGGCGGCAGTGGGCTGTTGCGCGGCGAGGTGGCTGAGCAGGTATTCGTCGGCGGCATCGAAGGCTTGCAGCGGATCATTGTGTTGCTCTGGCTGACGAATCAGGTCGAGCTGGGCGAAAGGGCTGTCAAGCAGGGGCATGGCGGGGCAAGGCTCTGGGTAATCGACGGACCGTCTGAGTGAACGGCGGGGGCCACGCGAAGCGCACCCTCAACACTCAGAATTGGCCGTAAATATTACGTTTTTTTCAACGCGATGACATGCGGTGTTTTGCGTGGGCTAAAACAGCCCGGCTTTAGCGGCACGCAGCACCGCCTGGATCTTGTTATGCACGCCCAGCTTCTTGAAGGTACTGCTGATATGAAAGCCCACGGTGCGCTCGGACAGGCAAAGAATCGCGGCAATCTCGGAGGCGGTCTTGCCCATCGCGGACCACTTGAGTATTTCTGTTTCCCGGGCAGTCAATTTGCTGGGCGCTTTGATCTCGGGTGCGTTGGCGTACTTGCGCGCGACCACCGCATGCATCACATGGCAAAGCCACAACACCTGGGCGGTTTTTTCGTAGAGCTCTGCAGGGGTGACCTTGCCCTTGCTGCGAACCAGGGTCAGCATGCTGAACACCCCCTGGAAATCATGCACAGGTTGGGTCCAGCCGAAATGCACTCCGCATGCCTGGGCCAACTCCCACAGCTGGGGGGCGTCAGCAAATGTTTTTTGCTCCCAGAGAATGGGCAGTACCGAAGTTTTACAGTGGGTTACAACGGGGTCTACATCGAAGAAGTGTGCTTTTTTATAAATACTGAGCCATTCATTTGGATAGTTATTGAATAAAATTGGTTTTGTAGGGGGGCATTGTGATTGGGTGCTCATGGTAAAGGAGCAATATTCGAAGCCTAGTTCATAGGTGTGGTTTATCACCATCTCAAACACACTGGTGATTTCACTCTCGCCGTCCAGCTTGGGTAGCCGGGTATTATGCCAATTGACCATCGGTGACTCTCCATAGGTGTCTGTGTAACCTGGGTACGTCCTGATCTCCCAATGCAGCTCGAAAAGAAGTGTAGGGTAAGTCCTACAATTGAGTTTAAAAAAAATTTTATCTACAGGGCTCGTTTAGTTCGCCGGTTTTGTACAAGACTCGAAGTTTTGTATAGGAGCGCTTGGCAGGGGCTTTTTTTTCAATGTTTTGAAGGTGGTATCAAAATGATGTCGCTGTAAAGTGCCGTTGCTTCTAGTGAGGTATTCGGGGCACGTTAATAGCCAAATAATTAGTTCCGGAGTGGAGTGCATGGTTGACCCCGTGATGGGCAAAAAACGTGCAGCCCAGCTGAGTGTGCTTTGAGCGATTGCAAAGCCAGTACCAATCATCGGTGTTTGCGCGGGCTGTTTTGAGGGACACTAAAGGCCTGTGCAAAACGGAGCCCCCCATGACGGCCAGTGCTGAGAAATTTACCCGCCAGACCCTGCTCGATGTGCAATCGCTGACCCCCAGCCTGTTCACCCTGCGCACCACCCGCGATGCCGGTTTTCGTTTTACCGCCGGCCAGTTCGTGCGCCTGGGCGTTACCAAGGCGGATGGCAGCACCGTCTGGCGTGCCTATTCCATCGTGTCTTCGCCGTTTGACGAGCATCTGGATTTCTTTTCCATCGTGGTCCCCGGTGGTGAGTTCACCAGTGAACTGAGCCGTCTGAAGGCGGGCGATACCTTGCTGGTAGAGCGCCAGGCTACGGGTTTTCTGACCCTCAACCGCTTTGTCGACGGGCGCGACCTGTGGTTGCTGGGAACCGGTACGGGCGTTGCGCCGTTCCTGTCGATCCTGCAGGACTTCGAAGTCTGGGAAAAATTCGAGCGCATCATCCTGGTGTACAGCGCCCGGGAAGCCAAGGAACTGGCCTACCAGTCGCTGATCGACACACTGGGTGAGCGCGAGTACCTGGCCGAGTACGCCCACAAGCTCACCTACATTCCTATCGTCACCCGCGAGCAGCATCCGGGCGCATTGAATGGGCGTATTACGGCCTTGATCGAAAATGGCGAATTGGAGCGGGCCGCCGGCGTGGAGCTGACGGCGCAGGATTCGCGCGTACTGATTTGCGGCAACCCACAGATGGTCGATGACACGCGCCAGTTGCTCAAGCAGCGGGACATGCAACTGAGCCTGAGCCGACGGCCTGGCCAGGTGGCGGTAGAAAATTATTGGTAGAAAAAAGGCGCCTTGCGAGGCGCCTTTTTTGCATCCACCGGTTAAAGCGGCTTGTTGTTCTGTGCCTTGAGCAGATCGCGGATCTCGCCCAGCAGCACTTCTTCCTTGCTCGGCGTCGGCGGCAGGCTTGGGGCCACGGCTTCTTCGCGCTTCAGACGGTTGATCGCCTTCACGCCCATGAAGATTGCAAACGCGACGATCACAAAGTCGATGATGCTCTGGATGAACTTGCCGTAGGCCAGGACAACAGCGGGGACATCACCCTGTGCGGCCTTGAGCGTGACGGCCAGATCGGCAAAGTCCACACCACCGATCAGCAGGCCGATGGGAGGCATTATCACGTCGCCTACAAATGAGGAAACAATCTTGCCGAAGGCAGCACCGATGATGATACCGACGGCCATGTCGACCACATTACCTTTGACCGCGAAGGCCTTGAACTCACTGATCACGCCCATAGGTTATTCCTTGTTACAGTTGAGGAGGGTGGAGGTCAGTGTAATTCAGTCGAACAGCGCTTGCTCGACACAACTGTTAACACTGTCGGTTTTTATCGACACATCAAATCGCAAATAGTTTGCAAAGTGCCATCAATCGCGCGCGAATTAGCCGCTATTTCAGCGGGTTACCAGATTTTTTTCTTAATCGGGTCTGTGGTGTTTTTCTATTTATCTTCTGACTCGCAGGTCACTAGCCTCTGACAAGCACAACAGAATGTGCGCTAAAAAAACCAGAGGAAACCTCGATGAACACTCCAATCAGCCGCAGGCCCGTGTCGGCGCGCCATGCGCTGGCACTGGTAACCGCCAGCCTGCTTTCCCTCTCTGTGCAAGCCGCCAACCTGACCCGCGATAACGGGGCCAACGTCGGTGATAACCAGAACTCCCAGACCGCCGGCGCCAATGGCCCGGTGTTGCTGCAGGATGTGCAACTGATCCAGAAGCTGCAGCGCTTCGACCGCGAACGCATCCCGGAGCGCGTGGTGCACGCACGCGGCACGGGCGCCCATGGCACCTTCACCGTGACCGACAACCTCAGCGACCTGACCAAGGCCAAAGTGTTCGCCGCCGGTGAAACCACGCCGGTGTTCGTGCGCTTCTCGGCGGTGGTGCATGGCAACCACTCCCCGGAAACCCTGCGGGACCCACGGGGCTTCGCCACCAAGTTCTATACCGCCGAAGGTAACTGGGACCTGGTCGGTAATAACTTCCCAACGTTCTTTATTCGCGATGCCATCAAGTTCCCGGACATGGTCCATGCCTTTAAACCGGACCCGCGCACTAACCTGGACGATGACTCGCGCCGTTTCGACTTCTTCTCCCATGTTCCAGAGTCCACTCGTACACTGACCGAGTTGTA
This sequence comes from Pseudomonas sp. BTN1, assembly GCF_001907715.1. Taxonomy (NCBI): domain Bacteria; kingdom Pseudomonadati; phylum Pseudomonadota; class Gammaproteobacteria; order Pseudomonadales; family Pseudomonadaceae; genus Pseudomonas; species Pseudomonas sp. BTN1. The sequence continues at coordinate 9,299 of NZ_MPBM01000028.1, forward strand.
CTCGGACTCCGGCACCCCCGCCAGTTACCGCGAAATGGACGGCAATGGCGTACATGCCTACAAGTTGATTAACACTAAAGGTGAAGTGCACTACGTCAAGTTTCATTGGAAGAGCCTGCAGGGCATCAAGAACCTTGATCCCAAGCAAGTTACCGAAGTACAAGGGCGTGACTACAGCCATATGACCAATGATCTGGTCACGCACATCAACAAAGGCGACTTCCCTAAGTGGGACCTGTATGTGCAGGTGCTCAAGCCTGAAGACCTGGCCAAGTTTGATTTCGACCCACTGGATGCCACCAAGATCTGGCCGAATGTGCCCGAGCGCAAAGTCGGGCAAATGGTGCTGAACCGCAACCCGGCCAATGTGTTCCAGGAAACCGAGCAAGTCGCGATGGCCCCGGCCAACCTGGTACCGGGTATCGAGCCGTCGGAAGACCGCTTGCTGCAGGGGCGGGTGTTCTCCTACGCCGATACGCAGATGTACCGCCTGGGCGCGAACGCCCTGCAGTTGCCGATCAACGCTCCACGGGTCACCGTCAACAACGGCAACCAGGATGGCGCGATGAACTTTGGCAAGACCACCACCGGTGTGAATTACCAGCCAAGCCGCCTGTTGCCGCGGGAAGAGCCGCAAGCCGCACGCTACAGCCAGGCGCCGCTGTCGGGCAGCACCCAGCAGGCCAAGATCCAGCGTGAGCAGAACTTCAAGCAGGCCGGTGACCTGTACCGTTCCTACACCAAGAAAGAGCGCGAAGACCTGATCAACAACTTCGGCGGCTCATTGGCCACCACCGATGACGAGAGCAAGCACATCATCCTGTCGTTCCTCTACAAGGCCGATCCCGAGTACGGCACTGGCGTGGCCAAGGTCGCCAAGGGCGACCTGGCTCGCGTAAAGGCGCTGGCGGAAAAACTGACTGACTGATTCGTTGGTTATGGTCGGCGCCTTCACGGGCGTCGACCTTTGGCAGGAGAACACCCTATGCGCATCACTATCGGTTTACTGATGGCCATGCTGGCCTTCGCTGCCCATGCCGAGTCCCCCGACCCGGTGGCGCTCAAGGCACAGTTGCAGGACTACTATTTCGACGCCGCCCGTCGTGGCGACCTCGACATGCTCAACACCTTCATAGAGTCCGGCTACGGCCTCAATGCCCAGGATGACAAGGGCTACACCGCATTGATCCTGGCTGCTTATCACGGCCAGGGCCCGTATGTGGAGCGTCTGCTCGATGCCGGCGCCGACGCCTGCGTGCAGGATAAACGCGGTAACACAGCGTTGATGGGCGCCATCTTCAAAGGTGAGCTGAAAATCGCCCAGCGCCTGTTGGCCACCGACTGCAACCCCGACCAGCGCAACGGCGCAGGGCAGACCGCTGCCATGTACGCCGGGTTGTTCAAGCGCGTCGAATTGTTGGGGGCGCTGCAAGCCAAAGGCGCAGACCTGAACGCCGAGGACCCGGTCGGTAACAGTGCTTCACGTTTAGCCAAGGGCGAAATCCGGACCCCAGCGTCGCGCTGAGCTATCATCGCGGTTTTTCGGTTGGAGGTTCTCATATGGCAAAGGCCAAGCGCATGTACGGCTGCACAGAGTGCGGCGCGACCTTTCCCAAATGGGCGGGCCAGTGCTCCGAATGCGGCGCGTGGAACACCCTGACTGAAACCATGATCGAGAGCGGCGGTGCCGCGGCCCCCACCGGCCGTGCCGGCTGGACCGGGCAACAGGCGCAGATCAAGACCCTGGCCGAAGTCAGCGTCGAAGAGATTCCGCGCTTTTCCACCGCCTCCGGCGAACTGGACCGGGTCTTGGGCGGTGGTCTGGTGGACGGCTCGGTGGTGCTGATCGGCGGTGACCCGGGCATCGGCAAGTCCACGATCCTGCTGCAAACCCTGTGCAGCATCGCCAGCCGCATGCCTGCGCTGTATGTCACCGGCGAAGAGTCCCAGCAGCAAGTGGCCATGCGTGCCCGACGATTGGGCTTGCCCCAGGACCAACTGCGGGTCATGACCGAAACCTGCATTGAAAGCATCATCGCCACGGCGCGCATCGAAAAGCCCAAGGTCATGGTCATTGACTCGATCCAGACGATTTTCACTGAACAACTGCAATCGGCCCCTGGTGGCGTGTCCCAGGTACGTGAAAGCGCGGCGCTGTTGGTGCGTTACGCCAAGCAGAGCGGCACGGCGATCTTCCTGGTCGGCCACGTGACCAAGGAAGGCGCACTGGCCGGGCCACGGGTGTTGGAACATATGGTCGACACCGTGTTGTATTTCGAAGGGGAGTCCGACGGTCGCCTGCGCTTGCTTCGGGCGGTGAAGAACCGTTTTGGCGCCGTCAACGAACTTGGGGTGTTCGCCATGACCGACCGGGGGCTGAAAGAGGTCTCGAACCCCTCGGCGATTTTTCTCACCCGCGCCCAGGAAGAAGTCCCAGGCAGTGTGGTGATGGCCACGTGGGAAGGCACCCGGCCGATGCTGGTGGAAGTCCAGGCGCTGGTGGATGACAGCCATTTGGCCAACCCACGGCGGGTCACACTGGGCCTGGACCAGAACCGCCTGGCGATGCTGCTGGCGGTGCTGCACCGGCATGGCGGCATTCCGACCCACGACCAGGATGTGTTCCTCAACGTGGTGGGCGGGGTCAAGGTGTTGGAGACCGCGTCCGACCTGGCGTTGATGGCGGCGGTGATGTCCAGCCTGCGTAATCGGCCGTTGCCCCATGACTTGCTGGTGTTTGGCGAGGTGGGTTTGTCGGGCGAAGTGCGCCCGGTGCCGAGTGGGCAGGAGCGCTTGAAGGAAGCGGCCAAGCATGGCTTCAAACGGGCGATTGTGCCCAAGGGCAATGCGCCGAAGGAGGCGCCGCCGGGGTTGCAGATTATTGCTGTGACGCGGCTGGAGCAGGCGTTGGATGCCCTGTTCGAATAATCCGCAGCACCGCTGAACCCCTGTGGGAGCTGGCTTGCCTGCGATGGCGGTGTATCAGGCAAGAATGGGTAAGCTGACCCGCCGCTATCGCAGGCAAGCCAGCTCCCACATTTTGATTGATGTGCGTTTTCAGATCTCCAGCAGGGCGCCCAGCTCGCGCTCCAGTTCTTGCTCATCACCCAGGTTCAGCTCAACGAACCTACGCAAATGGCTGATCGAATCCAGATCAATGTGTTTGCACACAAAGCCCAATTGACCCTGATCTTCATGGGTCAGCCGCGCTTGCATCTTTATATGCGTCTTCTGGTCCAGGCGTATGTCGACGTCAAAGGGCAGCGCTTTATTTCCCTTCCAGTTGTCAGGCCGTTCCACCAGCAATCCTTTGAGTGACAGATCCACCAGTTTTACCGGCCATTCGCTGCCGCTTTGCCGAAGTTCGGCCGTGGCATCAAAGGCGATCCGGCGAAAACGGCGACGTTCGGACGCATGCTCGGTCATGGTAAAGCCCTCTGTGAATGGGAGGAGTGTAGCCCGGGGCCATCAAGGGGCGTTTATTTCGGCTTTTTTTAACGGTTGAAGGCTCTAGACCAACGTAGGGGGCTGGTCTTTAAGGCCAGTAGCGCTAAACTCGGGCTGGCTGTCCTTTCTGTCCACCCTGGCTGGAATATAAAAATGAAAAATAATAATAGCCTGCTACGCCACTTACCCTGGCTGGTGCTGGCAATTGTAGGAGCGTGCGCCCTGGGCGTAGTGGCCTTGCGCCGCGGCGAGGCGATCAACGCCTTGTGGATTGTGGTCGCTGCGGTGGCCATCTACCTGGTTGCGTACCGTTACTACAGTCTGTTCATCGCCAACAACGTGATGCAACTCGATCCCCGGCGGGCAACCCCTGCGGTGGTCAACAACGATGGTCTGGACTATGTGCCGACCAACAAACACATTCTTTTCGGTCACCACTTTGCGGCGATTGCCGGTGCAGGCCCGTTGGTCGGCCCGGTGCTGGCGGCGCAAATGGGCTATCTGCCCGGTACCCTGTGGCTGATTGCCGGGGTGGTGCTGGCCGGTGCGGTGCAAGACTTCATGGTCCTGTTCCTGTCCACCCGTCGCAATGGCCGTTCCCTGGGGGACATGGTTCGCGAAGAGATGGGCCGCATTCCGGGGACCATCGCGCTGTTTGGCTGCTTCCTGATCATGATCATCATCCTCGCGGTGCTGGCGCTGATCGTGGTCAAAGCCCTGGCCGAGAGCCCATGGGGCATCTTCACGGTGATGGCGACCATCCCGATCGCGATGTTCATGGGCATCTACATGCGCTACATCCGCCCGGGCCGCATCGGTGAAATCTCGATCATCGGCGTGCTGTTGCTGCTCGGTTCGATCTGGCTGGGCGGGCAGATTGCCGCTGATCCGGTGTGGGCCAAGGCGTTCACCTTCACCGGTATCCAGATCACCTGGATGCTGATCGGCTACGGTTTCGTGGCCGCTGTGCTGCCGGTGTGGCTGATTCTGGCGCCCCGCGACTACCTGTCGACGTTCCTGAAAATCGGCACCATCATCGCCCTGGCGATTGGCATCCTGATCACCATGCCTGATCTGAAAATGCCGGCACTCACCCAGTTCATCGACGGCACCGGCCCGGTGTGGAAGGGCGGCCTGTTCCCGTTCCTGTTCATCACCATTGCTTGTGGCGCGGTCTCGGGCTTCCATGCGCTGATCTCCTCGGGCACCACGCCCAAGTTGCTCGCCAGTGAGAGCCATGCCCGTTACATCGGTTACGGCGGCATGCTGATGGAGTCGTTCGTGGCCATCATGGCGATGGTTGCCGCCTCGGTGATTGAGCCTGGCGTGTACTTCGCCATGAACAGCCCGGCTGCCATTGTCGGCACCGACGTGGTCACCGTGGCGCAAACCGTCAGCAGCTGGGGCTTTGCCATTACGCCTGAGGCGCTGTCGGCCGTTGCCCACGATATCGGTGAAACCACCATCCTGGCACGTGCCGGCGGTGCGCCGACTCTGGCGGTAGGTATCGCGCAGATCCTGCACAGCGTGCTGCCGGGTGAAAACACCATGGCGTTCTGGTACCACTTTGCGATCTTGTTCGAAGCGCTGTTCATCCTTACGGCAGTGGATGCTGGTACCCGCGCCGGTCGTTTCATGCTGCAAGACCTGCTCGGTTCCTTCGTGCCTGCGCTCAAACGCACCGAGTCCTGGACCGCCAACCTGATCGCCACGGCCGGTTGCGTGGCCATGTGGGGCTACTTGCTGTACCAAGGCGTGATCGACCCGCTGGGTGGCATCAATACCTTGTGGCCGCTGTTCGGTATCTCCAACCAGATGCTGGCCGGTATCGCGCTGATGCTGGCGACCGTTGTGCTGATCAAAATGAAGCGTCAGCGCTACATCTGGGTGACCATGTTGCCGGCTGTCTGGCTGCTGATCTGCACCACCACGGCAGGCTTCATCAAGCTGTTCGACGCCAACCCTGCGATCGGCTTCCTGTCGCTGGCCAAGAAATACAGCGATGCCCTGGCTAACGGCCAGATCCTCGCCCCGGCCAAGAGCATCGACCAGATGCAGCACGTGATCTGGAACGCCTACACCAACGCAACGCTGACGGCGCTGTTCCTGTTCGTGGTGTTCAGCATCCTGTTCTATGCGCTCAAAGTCGGCGTCGCCGCCTGGGGCAACAAAGAGCGTACGGATAAAGAAGCCCCGTTCCAGGCTGTACCGGACGCATAACGAGGATTGCAGACATGTTCAATGACATCAGTCGCCTCGGTAAATACCTCGGTCAGGCCGCCCGCTTGATGGTCGGCATGCCCGACTACGACACCTACGTCGAGCATATGCAAACCAAACACCCGGACAAGCCGGTGATGGACTACAAGGCGTTCTTCCGGGAACGCCAGGAAGCCCGTTACGGCGGCAAGGGTGGGCCCAAGTGCTGCTGACCCGGTAACGCGGGCCAATGCAATATCCCTGTGGGAGCAGGGCTTTCTGTGGGAGCTGGCTTGCCTGCGATAGCATCACCTCGGTCTGACGCAAGCACCGAGTTGTCTGCATCGCAGGCAAGCCAGCTCCCACAGGGGCCTTTGCTCCCACATTTGTTTCTGTTTTTCTTCAAGGAGAATCTCTTGTCCTCTCCCATCCCCGTCACCATCCTCAGTGGCTTTCTCGGCGCCGGCAAGACCACCTTGCTGCGCCACCTGCTCAAAGCCGAGCACGGCTTGAAAATCGCCGTGATCGAAAACGAATTCAGTGACGCCGGTATCGACACCCAACTGCTGGGCGACGAGCCGGTGCAAGTGATGACCCTGTCCAACGGCTGCGTGTGCTGCACCATCCACACCGACCTGACCAAAGCCCTGTACCTGCTGCTGGAACGCCTGGACAGCGGCGAGATCGCCTTCGACCGGCTGGTGATCGAATGCACCGGCCTGGCCGACCCGGCGCCGGTGGCCCAGACGTTCTTCATCGACGAAGAACTGCGCGAGCGTTATATCCTCGACGGCATCATCACCTTGGTGGATGCGGCCCACGCCGAGCATCACCTGACCCAGACCATCGCCCAGGCCCAGATCGGCTTTGCCGACCGCTTGCTGGTGAGCAAACGCGACTTGGTAGACGACGCCAGCTTCGACGCCCTCAGCCAGCGCCTCACCCGCATCAACCGCCGTGCGCCGATTCGCGTAGTGGACCACGGCAAGATTGATTTGGCCGAGCTGCTGGACGTGCGCGGCTTCAACCTCAATGCCGGCATGAGCCTGCGCCCGGTGAGTGCAGCGCCTTCGGTGGACCGTATTTCCAGCCTGGTGCTACGCACCGACAAGCCGCTGGATATCGACCGTCTCAGCGAGTTCATGAACGAACTGCTGGAAGACCATGGCAAGCAACTGCTGCGTTACAAAGGCGTGTTGAACATTGCCGGGGAGGATCGACGCATGGTGTTCCAGGGCGTGCTGAAGCTGTATGGCTTCGACTGGGATACCGAATGGGCCGAGGGCGAGGCGCGGGAGAGTGTGATCGTGTTTATTGCCGATGAGCTGCCCGAAGACAAGATTCGCCAAGGCTTTGAGCGGGTCTACCAATAAACCCGGCTTGAAATGCATTCCAATGTGGGAGCTGGCTTGCCTGCGATAGCGGTGGGTCAATCACTGATGGGCTGACTGCACAACCGCCATCGCAGGCAAGCCAGCTCCCACAGAAAACCCTGTTTCAAATTGAAATCGGCATAAAAAAGCCCACTTGTAGGAGCGAGCTTGCTCGCGAAGAACTCACAGGCAACGCGTGTACCCAAGATGCACGCGTTATCGTTGACGTTTTTCGCGAGCAAGCTCGCTCCTACAGTGGGCTTCTTGGTATTACGCGCCGTATACCGGCAGCTTCTTGCAGATGGCCTTGACCTTCTCACGTACCGCGTCGATCACGGCTTCGTTGTTCAGGTCTGCCAGGATGTCGCAGATCCAGCCCGCCAGTTCCTTGCACTCGGCTTCCTTGAAGCCACGGGTGGTCACTGCCGGGGTGCCGAAGCGCAGGCCGGAGGTGACGAACGGCGAACGTGGGTCGTTCGGCACGGAGTTCTTGTTCACGGTGATGAAGGCTTTGCCCAGGGCAGCATCAGCATCTTTACCAGAAATGTCCTGCTTGATCAGCGACAGCAGGAACAGGTGGTTTTCAGTACCGCCGGACACCACGTCAAAACCGCGCTCGATGAACACGCTGGCCATGGTCTTGGCGTTCTTGATCACTTGTTGCTGGTAGGTCTTGAACTCAGGCTGCAGTGCTTCCTTGAAGCAGATCGCCTTGGCCGCGATCACGTGCTCCAGCGGGCCGCCTTGGGCGCCCGGGAAAACGGCGGAGTTGAGCTTCTTCTCGATCTCGGCGTTGGCACGCGCCAGGATCAGGCCGCCACGTGGACCGCGCAGGGTCTTGTGGGTCGTGGTGGTGACCACGTCAGCGTAAGGCACTGGGTTGGGGTAAACGCCCGCAGCCACCAGACCGGCCACGTGGGCCATGTCGACGAACAGGTAGGCACCGACCTTGTCGGCGATTTCACGGAAGCGTGGGAAGTCCAGGATCTGCGAGTAGGCAGAGAAACCGGCCACGATCATTTTTGGCTTGTGCTCAACCGCTAGGCGCTCGACTTCGTCGTAGTCGATCAGGCCGTTGGCATCGATACCGTACTGAACGGCGTTGTACAGCTTGCCGGAGGACGAAACCGTGGCGCCGTGGGTCAGGTGACCGCCGTGGGCCAGGCTCATGCCCAGGATGGTGTCGCCGCCTTGCAGCAGGGCCAGGTACACGGCGCTGTTGGCTTGGGAACCGGCGTGTGGCTGGACGTTGGCGTAATCGGCGCCGAACAGCTCTTTTGCACGGTCGATGGCCAACTGCTCAACCACGTCGACGTACTCGCAACCACCGTAGTAGCGCTTGCCTGGGTAGCCTTCGGCGTACTTGTTGGTCAGAACCGAACCTTGAGCCTCCATCACCGCAGGGCTGGTGTAGTTTTCCGAAGCGATCAGCTCAATGTGCTCTTCCTGGCGCACGGCTTCTTGCTCCATGGCGGCGAAGAGATCGGCGTCGTACTTGGCAATAGTCAAATCACGGCTGAACATGGCGGTCCTCAAGGATCGGGGGCAGAAAAGGAGGGCATTCTAACCCAATGGGTTTTAGATGGCATATGAAAGGACATCATGTCGCGGACAAGTGGTTTTCACTCAGCCCCTGATCGTTCCCACGCTCTGCGTGGGAATGCCTCCCGTGGCGCTCTGCGTCACATTTAAAAGCGGACGCAGAGCGTCCAGAATTGCGTTCCCACGCGGAGCGTGGGAACGATCAGGGACGGCACTTTCAGTCAAACATGAACAGCGCATCATTACTGAACTGCACCTCAAACCGATTCGCCGGCATTGGCCGTCCGAACAGGTAACCCTGCACCTCATCACAGCCATGCTCACGCAGGAAGTCCAACTGCTCATGGGTTTCCACCCCTTCGGCAATCACCGCCAGGTTCAGGCTGTGGGCCATGGCAATGATCGCCCGGGCAATCTGTGCGTCCTGCTCACCCGAGGGCAGGCCGTCGACGAAGGTGCGGTCGATCTTCAGCACATCGATGGGGAATTGCTTGAGGTAGTTGAGCGACGAATAGCCGGTGCCAAAGTCATCCACCGCGATGCTCAGGCCCAGGTTTTTCAGGCTGGCGAGGATCTGCAGGGCTTCGTTGACTTCACGCATCAGGATACTTTCGGTCAGTTCCAGCTCCAGGCACGCCGGTGGCAGGCCGGTGTCCTTGAGGATAGTGGCGATGCGCGTGCCCAACTGGCCGTCGGAGAACTGCCGCGCCGAGATGTTCACTGAGACTTTCGGCACGCGCACCTTGTTCTGGTGCCAGGTCTTGAGCTGGCGGCAGGCTTCGCCGATTACCCAGTCGCCCACATCCACCACCAGTCCGAGCTCTTCCAGCACTGGGATAAAGTCCCCGGGCGGTACCAGGCCACGGCGCGGGTGGCGCCAGCGCAGCAGGGCTTCGGCGCCGGTCAGGCGTTTGCCGTCGCCGCTGAATTGCGGCTGGTAATAGAGCACGAATTCGTTCTGGTCCAAGGCGTGGCGCAGGTCGCTTTCCAGTTCCAGGCGCTCCAGGGCGCTGGCGTTCATGTCGGCCTGGTAGAACTGGAAGTTGTTCTTGCCGCGCTCTTTAGCGTGATACATCGCCGTGTCGGCGTTTTTCATCAATTGGCTCAGCTCGTTGCCGTCTTGCGGGCTCAGGGCGATGCCGATGCTGGCGGTCACGAAGAATTCGCGGCCCTCCAGCACAAAAGGTTTGACCAGGCTGGCGAGAATCTGCTCGGCCACATGAATGGCGCGGTTCAGCGCCATGTCGCGGCTGACCCGTGGTTGCAGGAGCAAGGTGAATTCGTCGCCGCCCATGCGCGCCACGGTGTCGTCCTCGGCCACGCAGCCGAGCAGGCGCGTGGCCATTTCCTTGAGCATGCGGTCGCCGGCCGCGTGGCCGAGGGAGTCGTTGATCGGCTTGAAGCGGTCAAGGTCGAGGAACATCAGCACCACCCACGACTTCTGCCGTTCGGCGGACTGCAACGCGGTGTGCAGGCGGTCCTGGAACAGGGTGCGGTTGGGCAGGTGGGTCAGGGCGTCGTAGTAGGCCAGGCGGTGGATGCGCTGCTCACTGGCCTTGCGCTCGCTGATATCGCTGAAGAAACACACGTAACTGGCCAGGTCGCCTTCGTCGTCGAACACCGCGGTAATGCCCACCCAGGCCGGGTAATGCTCGCCATTGAGACGCTTGAGCCACACCTCGCCTTCCCAGGTGCTGTGCTGGTGCAATTGCTTGAGCACATAACGCAGATGGGCTTCCTGCTGCTCATCGACGGTGAGCATATTGGGCAACTGGTCGAGCACATCGCTCACCGCATAGCCGCTGACCCGGCTGAACGCCTCGTTGGCTTGCACGATATAACCGGCCGGGTCGGTGATCAGGATCGCCGAGGTGGAATGCTCGAATACCGTGGCCGCCATGCGCAGGTCTTTTTCGGCGCGGCGTTGCTGGCTGATATCGCGGCCCACGCCGAGGATGCCTTCAAACGCGCCATGTTCATCCCACACCAGCACCAGGCGCAGTTCTATCGGCACCTTGCGCCCGTCGGCGCGCAGGCAGTCGAACAGAAACAGTTGGGTCTGCAGTTCATCGCGCAAGGTGTTCAAGGCGTCGGGGTTGCCGAGGGCGCGGCTGACCTGTTCCATCAGGCTATAAATGCCGGTCAACTGCTGAGGGTTGGCAACGATCGACTGCCAGCCGCTCTTGAACACCCAGTCCACGTCATAGCCCAGGACGGTGTTGACCGAGGGGCTAATGTAGTTGAGGGCCAGTTGGCTGTCGGTGGAGCAGATCACGTCGCTGATGCTTTCGGCCAGCATCCGGTAGCGCTGTTCACTGTCGCGCAGCGATTCACTGGCCTCGATCTGGTCGGTAATGTCCTTGGCCACGCCGATGATCCGGGTGACCACCGTAGACGTATCGCGGGCCAGGGCCTGTTCGCGGATATCGAAGCGGCGCCACTGGTTATTGCGGTGACGAAAGCGCAGTTGGCAGTGCAATTGGGTCGTATAGCCGACCTGGCGTTGTTGTTGGCGCGCGTCATGGTAGTGCTCGGCGTCTTCGGGGTGCAGCAGGATTTCCCAGAAGTACTCACCCATTTGCTGCAACTCGGCTTTGTTGTAGCCCAGGGTGTGACCCAAATGATGGTTGCTGAAAATCATGCGCTGGCTGATCACGTCTTGCACATACAGGTGGTCGGGCACGGTGCGCACCACATCCGACCAGAAGCTTTCACGCTCCACCAGCGACAACTCGATCAGCTTGCGGCTGGTGATGTCGCTGATGCTGAGAATCACGGCCTTGACGTCATCCTGCTGCTCGGGCAAACGCATCACCAGCCACAGGTACTGTTCGTTGCCGGCCACGTCGTTGAGCTGGATTTCCAGCTCCAGCTGTTTTTGCCGGGTCAGTACGGCTTCCAGCACCTGATAGCCGATGGACGTGGCATTGCGCGGGCAGTCATCGATCAGGCGTTCCCACGCCTGCTCGCAGGACGCGACGTTGAGCAGGCGCACGGCCATCTGGTTGACCTCGGTGACGCGCAACTCCTTGAGCAGTTGCTTGCGCTCCGTGGGGTTGGCCTGCAACCAGGCGTGCAACTGCTCACGGCTTTGCACCTGGGTCTTGTTGCAAAACGCCTTGAGCCCCGACAGGTCCAACACGCACAACGCGACGCCGGTGCCTTCGAAGATGTCCTGGTAGCGTCGCCGGCCTTCGTTCACCTGGCGTTGGCGACGGCGCATGTTGAGCAGCACGATCACCGGGATCAGCGAAAACGCCAGGCCCAGCAGGCACTTGCCGATAAAGGCGGGCAGTAGTTGTTCCAGCACCGCGCTGCGGTCAAACATGCCGCGCAGTTGCCAATCGCTTTTGCTCAACGGCGTGACCAGCACGCTGCGGTTCAATTCTTCCGGTGTCAGGGCGCCGGACCACTGCGCCGGCATGCCGCTGTCACGGCTGACCACACGATGGTTCAGGCTGTTCTCGATTGCCCACATCGGGCGCTGGCCCTGGACATCCTGGCGTGTGAGGTTGGCCAGATAATTGGGCGCCAGGCGCAAGGCCCAGTACACCTTGGAGCCACCGCTGGGTTGGTGCAGCAACAGATAGATGACCGTGCCGTCATTATCATTGCTCAGGTAGTAGGACTGGGCGTGACTGCGTTTGACCAGGTCTTCAAGCAGGGCACTGTCTTGGCTGCCTTCGGCAGTGTCGCTGATCAGTGCGCCGCTGGGGGCGAGCAGGGCGAAGCTGCGCAGGTCCGGTAATGAGCGCTGCAGCGTGCGCATCAGGGCCTGCTGCTGTTCGGCATTGCGCGGCGGCTCGACAATCGGCAACAGGTTCAGGGCGATCTGTGCGCTCAGGGCCATGTTTTGGCTGATCTGCTCGGCCAGGTCGGCGCTGTAGTCGATGGTGTATTGCTGTTGGTTTTTCTGGTTTTGCTGCAATTGGTCCAGCAGTTGCCAGAACAACAGGGCGAGCAACAGCAGGACAAGCGTCGCCAACGCGCCTTTCAAGGTGCCGTGCAGGGGCGCTCCCGGCGCAATATGAGCGGCGCGCAAGGGCGTGGGCGGCGTGACGTTGGACAAACTGTGATCCTGCGGTTTGGCTGGACTGGCGCGCGACGTGCACTATAAGCCGGACGCCCGAAGGGCGGCTAGCATGCCTTGAGTTGTGGCAAAGTGCCAGTCCTGCCTGGCTGGACTGCCCCAGCGCATTCAGGTAGCTTTGCCGGTTACGCGGGGGCGTTCCAGCCCCAGACATTCAGGCTTTTTTTGCTCGCTGGCATTGATGATAGTCAAAGGCCCGCGCGGCGCATGGCCTGGCACGGGCTTCGTCCGCTTAATTCATCAGTCACTGACGCTAGGTTCACCATGGCTCAATACGTCTTCACCATGCATCGGCTGGGAAAAGTTGTTCCGCCGAAGCGGGAAATCCTGAAAAACATTTCGCTGTCCTTCTTCCCAGGCGCCAAGATCGGCGTGCTCGGCCTCAACGGTTCGGGTAAGTCCACCCTGCTGAAAATCATGGCGGGCGTCGACACCGAGTTCGAAGGCGAAGCCCGTCCGATGCCGGACCTGAACATCGGTTACCTGCCGCAAGAGCCGATCCTGGACCCGACCAAGACCGTGCGCGAAGTGGTCGAAGAAGCCGTCAGCGTGATCAAGGACGCCCAGGCCCGCCTCGATGAGGTGTACGCCGCCTACGCCGAACCGGATGCCGACTTCGACAAGCTGGCTGCCGAACAGGCCAAGCTCGAAGCGATCCTGCAGGCGGGCGATGGCCACAACCTGGAGCGCCAACTGGAAGTCGCCGCCGATGCGCTGCGCCTGCCAGCCTGGGACGCCAAGGTCGAGCACCTGTCCGGTGGTGAGAAGCGTCGTGTGGCCCTGTGCCGCCTGCTGCTGTCGGCCCCTGACATGCTGCTGCTCGACGAACCGACCAACCACCTGGACGCCGATTCCGTCGCCTGGCTGGAGCACTTCCTGCACGATTTCCCGGGCACCGTGGTTGCGATCACGCACGACCGTTACTTCCTGGACAACGTCGCTGGCTGGATCCTGGAGCTCGACCGCGGCGCCGGTATCCCTTACGAGGGCAACTACTCCGGTTGGCTGGAAGCCAAGTCCGACCGTCTGGCCGCCGAATCCAAGCAGCAATCGGCCCACGAAAAAGCCATGAAGGAAGAACTGGAGTGGGTGCGCAAAGGCGCCAAGGCCCGCCAGTCCAAATCCAAGGCCCGTCTGCAACGCTTTGAAGAAATGCAGTCGCAGGAATTCCAGAAGCGCAGCGAAACCAACGAGATCTACATCCCGGCCGGTCCGCGCCTGGGTGACAAGGTCATCGAGTTCAAGAACGTGACCAAAGGCTACGGCGACCGCGTGCTGATCGACAACCTGTCGTTCGCCATGCCAAAAGGCGCGATCGTCGGCGTCATCGGCGGTAACGGTGCGGGTAAATCCACCCTGTTCCGCATGCTGATGGGCAAGGAAACCCCGGACTCCGGCAGCATCGAGATCGGTGACACCGTGCAACTGGCCTGTGTGGACCAGAGCCGCGACGACCTCGACGGCAGCAAGACTGTGTTCCAGCAGATCTCCGACGGTTCCGACCAGATCCGTATCGGCAACTATGAAATCCCGTCGCGCACCTACGTCGGCCGTTTCAACTTCAAGGGCGGCGACCAGCAGAAGTTCGTCAAGGACCTGTCCGGTGGTGAGCGCGGTCGCTTGCACCTGGCCCTGACCCTGAAAGAGGGCGGCAACGTCTTGCTGCTCGACGAACCGTCCAACGACCTCGACGTTGAAACCCTGCGTTCCCTGGAAGAAGCCCTGCTGGACTTCCCGGGCGCCGCCATTGTGATCTCTCACGATCGGTGGTTCCTTGACCGCGTCGCGACCCACATCCTGGCGTACGAAGATGACTCCCAGGCGGTGTTCTTCGAAGGCAACTACACCGAGTACGAAGCCGACCGTAAGAAGCGCTTGGGTGAGGCCGCTGCCCAGCCGCACCGTGTGCGTCACAAAAAGCTGGCCTGATGCTGCAATAGCCGCAACAGCCTGTTGAAAAAATACCCCTCACGCAGGGGTATTTTTTTGCCCGCGTTATGCCGGAAGCGTCGTGGGCGCCAGCGTTGGGCGGCTGCGCAGCAATTCTTCGACCACCCCCATAAACGCCTCGACCAACAATGAGCGTGACGGTGAGCGCGTGAGTATCAGCAGGTGTACCCAGGCTTCGGGGTCTGCCAAGGGGCGGTAGACCACGCCTTCCCTGGCCAGGGTGCGGGTGCACTGGGGCACGAGCGAGACACCTTGGCCTGCCGCCACCAGGGCGATGATCGAGGTGATCTGGCGCCCCGCAGGGCCCGGGCGCAGCGCCAGGCCGCGGCGTTGATACAGGTGCTCGATGGAGCCGTTGAGGCCCGAACCGTAGTCGCTGGGGAACAGAATCAACGGGTACTCACTGAGCTGGGCGAGGGTGACTTCGTCCTGGTCCGCCAGCAGGTTGTCGCTGCAAAGCGCCGCCACCAGCGGTTCTTGCCCCAAGGACAAAGCCTCGACGCCGGTTTGCCCGGCTTCCGGCAGCAGGCGGCTCATGCCGATGTCGATGCGCCCGTCCAGCACGTGCGTGTGCAGGCTGCCGGAAGCGCTCTCCACCAGGGTCAGTTGCACATCGGGAAAACGCTGGGCGAAGGCTTGCAGGGTTTGGCTGAAGAGTTCCGACAACGCGATCGAGCTGGCATAGCCTACGACCAGTTGGCCGGTCGAGCCGGCAGCCAGCTTGGCGGCGATGTCTTGCGCAAGCCTGGCGTGCTCCAGCGCTGCGCGGGCATACGGCAAAAAGTGCTGGCCTTGGGCGGTCAGTGTGACCGTGCGACTGGTGCGGTCGAACAGGCGAAAGCCAAGCTCGGTTTCCAGGGCCGAAATCTGCCGCGTCAGGGGCGGCTGGGCAAGGTGCAGGCGCTGGGCCGCACGGCCGAAGTGCAGCTCTTCGGCGACCGTCAGGAAGTACCGTAACTTGCGTAGATCAAGCATGCTGTTTCCTGGGTATTGATCGGTCCGAATTCGGTATTGGTGTTCCCTGCGCTGGGTATTCTATAAACATCCTCGACTATAAGACGAGAGGCCACATGAACCCGCGCATGCATCACGCCCGCTTCGCCGTGTTCCTGTGTGGCTGTGCGGCGTTTCTGAATCTCTATGCGACACAGAGCATCCTGCCTGCGTTTGCCGAAAGCTTCCAGGTGAGTGCCCGACAGGCAGGGTGGAGCATTACGGTGACCACGCTGGCGGTGGCGGTGACCGCGCCGTTTGTCGGGCGCCTGACCGGCCGTTTCGAGCAGCGCACGGTGATTGCCGTGGCCGCATTGCTGCTGGCGCTACCGACGCTGCTGACGGCCTATGTGGACAGTTTTGCCGAGCTGCTGGTGTGGCGTTTTGTCGAAGGGATGTTGATTCCCGTGGTGTTCGCCACCAGCGTGGCTTATATCGGTGATCGCTGGCGTGCGGCCACGGTCACCGAGATCACCAGTTTGTACGTCGCGGGGACGGTGCTCGGTGGGTTTGCCGGGCGCTTTGTTTCGGGTGTCATGACCCAATATGTGGGCTGGCGCGAAGCCTTCGAACTGTTGGCGGTGATCAGCCTGCTGGTCGGCCTGCTGATTGTGTGGCTGTTGCCGGCCAATCCGGTGGCGCGGCCCGGCGTTGCGGCCGTGGGCATGCACGGGGTGCGCCGGCTCCTGCGCAAACCCTTGCTGGCGGCCTATGGCGTCGGTTTCTGCGTGCTGTTCTCCCAAGTCGCAACCTTTACCTATGCCGGGCTGTATCTCAGCCAGGCCCCGTTCAACCTGGGCGCTGCAGCCTTGGGCACTTTGTATGCGGTGTTCCTGCTGGCGCTGGTGGTCATTCCTGTTGCGGGGCGCTTGAGCAAATCGCGACCACAATCGCAGTTACTGACCGGCGCTGTGGCGCTCGGCATCTGTGGCTCGGCGCTGACATTGTTGCCGTCCCTGTGGCTGATCGTGCTGGGGCTGGCCCTGAGCTCCACCGGCGTATTCCTGGCACAGGCATCCGCCAATGCGTATATCGCCACCACGGCGGGCCCGGACAAGTCCGGCGCCGTGGGGCTGTACCTGACCGGTTATTACCTGGGCGGCAGCGCCGGCGCCGTGGCCCCGGCCATGCTCTGGAATCAATGGGGCTGGCCGGGCTGCGTGGCGTTGGTCGCAGGTTTTCAGCTGTTGTCGCTGGCGATTGCACTGCTGGGCTGGAAACCGGTAAAGCCCCAGGCCCTGATCGCCGGACAGCGCGGCAAACCAGCCTGATTTTTCATCCAATAAAGGACTATGAGAGGTGAACATGACTAACACCGTGATCAAGCGCAGCCAGTTGTTGAAGCTCATCGAACCGGTATTGAACGACATGCCGGCCGGTGCATTGCGCCACGCGCTGTTCGAAGCCTTCTGGGCTCAGGAAGACGCGCTGGTGGATATCGAAGACGCTTTTGCGCGACTCACCTCGCGTCGGCATTCGCCGGCGGTACTGCGCAAGTTCTTCGCCAGTTGGTCCAAGACCAATAATTCGGCAGCCAGTGTGTCCGGCCTGGCCAACCGCATTACCTTGCTGGCGCGCTCCGATGAAGGCTCCGCCGCCGCGGCGCAGTTGTACCGCGCCTGCGGCAGCCTGCAACGCATCACCGATGAAGATCTGGGCGCGTTGGGCAACACCTTGCACGCAGACCTGTTCTACACCATGGCCACCGCGCTGTGCGGTGATGACCAGTGGATATTGAAGGACAATTGCCTGCCCTCGGCACAGGCGTTCAAGGACTGGACCGACACCCGCCGCCTGCGTGATCGCGACCTGCTGCAGGGGTTGCTGACCACGTTGATCCACGAGGTGTACACCCATGGCGAAGTGGAATTCATCCACCCGTTGTACTCGCAGTGGTTCGTGCGGGACATGGGCGTGCCTCCGGAGAAATCCCGTGCGACGGTGGCCTGGGTCACGGTGCACACCGGCGGTACTGAGAGCAACCATTTCGCCCATGCGGTGGCGGCGGTGAATGAGTTCACCACTGCCATGCAGATTGAAGTGGACCCCGCCATGGCACGCGACATTTTCGCCCAATACCTGCAGCGTAAAGCCAGTGTGATGAGCGACTGTGCGCAGTTGCTGGGTTAACCCGGCGTTTTGCCTGAGAGCCTCTGACCCAGATGAACACCCTGAAGCAGACCGCAACGCCATCGTTGTCGCCGCCTGACCCGGTCAGCGTGCGTCGCCGCGCTCTGGTGGCCGGCTGCGGCGCGCATGCCGTGCACGACGGGCTGACCGATGTGATTTATGTGCTGTTGCCGATCTGGCAAGCGCAGTTCGGCCTCAGCTACGCCCAGATCGGCCTGTTGCGCGGTGCCTATGCGGGCATGATGGCCGGTTTTCAGTTACTGGCCAGCCGGGCTGCCGCGCGCTGGGGGCGTGAACGCTTGCTGGTAGGTGGCACGGCGTTGGCGGGCCTGGCCTACCTGCTGGCCGGCCAGGCCGGTGGGCTGGGCGTGTTGTTATTGGCGCTGCTGCTGGGCGGGCTCGGCGCGAGTACGCAGCACCCGCTGGCCTCGTCGTTGATCACCGATACGCACGAGGCCGGCGGGGGCGTCAAACAAGCGCTGTCGCAGTACAACTTCAGCGGCGATATCGGCAAGACCCTGATCCCGGGGCTGATTGGCCTGTTGCTGGCGGCCATCAGTTGGCGCGCCAGTGTCACCCTGCTGGGTGTACTCGGGCTGCTGGCGGCAGGCCTGTTGTGGTGGCTGATCCCGGCACGCACCGAGGCGACGGCGGCGCCGCTGAAAGCCACCCGTACGGGCGACGGCGCCGGCTCCGCGAGCGGCCTGCGTGCGCTGATCGTGACCGGCACGCTGGACAGCGCCGTGCGCATGGGTTTCCTCACGTTCCTGCCGTTTTTGCTCAAGGCCAAGGGCGCCGGGCCTGCGGGCATCGGCCTAGCGCTGACCATGCTGTTCGTGGGGGGCGCCTTCGGCAAATTGTTGTGCGGTTACCTCGGTGCGCGCATCGGCATGATGAAAACGGTATGGGCCACGGAGTTCACCACGGCCGTGCTGATTGTCATGGCGGTGTACTTGCCCTACGCCGGCTTGATGGTGATGTTGCCGCTGCTGGGGCTGGCGCTGAATGGCACGTCGTCGGTGCTGTACGGCGCAGTCCCGGACCTGGCAGGGCCGGGCAGGCGCGACCAGGCGTTCGCCGTGTTCTACACCGGCACCATCGGTGGCGGCGCCTTGGCGCCGGTGCTGTTCGGCAGCCTTGGGGATGCCACCGGTGTGCCCATGGCCGTCCTGTTGCTGGCCGCCACCCTGTTGCTGACCTTGCCGCTGTCCTGGCGGGTTCAGCAAGGGCTGGAGGCCCAAGCCCGGTAGGGCGAACGAACGTTCCAACGTGTTCTGGCAGGTATAACAATGAATAACAGTGAACCGTCTGCCGTGTCATTGCCGTTGTCCCAGCGTGCGCAACGTCTCAGCGCACCCGGCACGTCCAGCATGCGCAGTAAAGCCAATGCCTTGAAAGAAGCCGGCGTCAACGTGGTCAACTTTGCCGCGGGCGAATTGTCCTTCGATGCCTGCCCGGTGATGAAAGCCGCCGCGGCCGATGCGCTCGCCACTGCCCGCAACCGCTACACGCCGCCCATCGGCCTGCCCCAGCTTCGCCACGCGCTGGCGCAGCAGGTCACTCAGCGCTGCGGGGTGAATTACGCCGCCGATGAAATAGCGGTGACCGCCGGTGCCAAGCAGGCGCTGTATAACGCCGCAATGGTGCTGCTCAATCCGGGGGATGAAGTCATCGTCGCGGTGCCGTACTGGGAAACCTTCCCCACCCAGATCCAACTGGCCGGTGGCGTTCCCGTCTATGTCGACACGGCTGCGGATGACTATCGCCTCACCTGCGCAGCGGTCCAGAAGGCCCTGACCCCGCGCACCCGGATGATTGTGATCAACACCCCGAACAATCCGACGGGCACGGTTTATCAGCGCGAAGAACTGCTGGGGATTGCCCGGCTCGCCTTCGCACACAGGCTTTGGGTGGTGTTCGACGAGTGTTACCGCAAACTGGTGCGCGCGCCCCATGAACATCACAACATCGTGTCGCTGTTTGCGCCGCTCAAACATCAGACGGTACTGGTCGATTCGTTTTCCAAGAGCCACGCGGTCACCGGCTGGCGGGTAGGGTATGCGTGCGCGCCCGCCCCAGTCATCGCCGCCATGCACAACCTGCAAGGGCATACGACGTCCAACCCCAGCAGCCTGTCCCAATATGCCGCGCTCGGCAGCCTGATGGCGGACGCGCCGCACTTTACCCGCCAGATCAATGCCTTCCTCGACCAGCAATTGCTCGTGGCCTGCACCTGCCTGGGGCATGTCGACGGCATTCGGTGCGCCCCGCCAGAAGGGGCGTTCTATCTGTTTATCGATGTGTCCCGCAAGTTTGGGGGCCGCTACCTGGGCACCGTTATTCGTGACGTCGACCACTTGGCCGATCTGTTATTGACCGAGGCCCATATCGCGGTAGTGCCCGGCTCTGGTTGTGGTGACGGCAACAGCATCCGTATCTCCTACGCCGTTGAGCGTGAAGCGCTGATTGAGGGCCTCACACGCTTTAGTCGTTTCATGTCAGAAATCGTTGCGCATTAACCCCACCTTAAAAGGATATGAGCCGTGGAAAATCTGAGCCGCCAATTGATCGGGTACGTGAACCAGGCGCTGGTGGATGTCGAGGACGGACATCTGGTCCAGGCCCTGCTCAGCGGTTTCAACAGTCAAACCGCCGCGCTGGACACGTACTGCGAGACCTATGTCGACATGACCTCCAGTAATTGGAGCGAGTCGTCACTGTGTACGTTCTTCTGTGGCTGGCGTAGCCCGGACGGCGCCGCCCATGCCGTCTCGAGCGTCATCGTGCGCATCCTCCAGGAGTCGGCATCGTTGACGGATGACGCCCGGTTGAAAATGCTCGAAGCGGCGGCCCATTGTGGGGAGATCATTGTCGAGGACATCGGGCTGGGTGAAATGCATGGGCATCCGCACCATTCCAAGCTGTATTACCGCATGGCTTCGGCCATCTGCGGCTCCGATGATTGGCGCCTGCAAGACAAATTCCTCAACCCGATTACCAAAGAATTCTCCGGTTGGGTGGGGGAAAAACGCCCATTGGCGCCGCAACTCATCGAAGCGCTGGAAATGATGGCCATGACGGAGTTGTTCAATACCGGCGAATACAACCTGATGACCCCGCTATGGAAGCAGTGGTTGCGCGATGTACGGGGCTACAGCGCCGGTGAGGCCAGCCGCGTCGCGAGTTTTCTCAGCGTGCATTGCGGCAGCGTGGAAGCACGCCACTTCAAGCATGCCGCTGAGGCGTTGCGGCTGTATGCCAGCGCCACCGGGCAGGCCGTGGATTACGCGCGTATCGCACGGCTCTCCAGGGAGTACGTGGCCAGGGCCTGCGAACATCTGCAAAAGATGGCGTCGGTGCTCAAGTGCGAACAGCCCGCCTGGGATTGAGGCTGTTCGATAACCCTTGTTGTGCCGCTGATAAGGAGCCTGAACCCTATGATGGATACCGAAGCGCGCCGACGCCCTCTGTCGGCGCTGTTGGATAGCAACCGTTGCCTGCGTGTACTCGAAGCCCATAGCCCGATATCGGCGTTGCTCGCGCAGCGCGCCAGGCTGGAAATCAGCCCAGGGCATACGGTGGGGTACGACGCCATCTGGTCGAGTTCGCTGACCGACTCGACCCAGCGCGGGTTACCCGACATCGAAATTCTTTCGCCCAGTAACCGATTGCCGGGGATTCGCGAAATCTTCGATGTGTGCTCGCTGCCGCTGATATTCGATGCCGATACCGGCGGCAAGGCCGAACATTTCGCGATTCATATCAAGATGCTGGAGCGCGCGGGCGTCTCGGCGGTGGTGATCGAAGACAAGTGCGGCTTGAAGAAGAACTCACTCTTGGGCATCGAGGTCGACCAGGCGCAGGAGTCCATCGAGGCCTTTTGCGCCAAGCTCCAGGCCGGGTGCACGAGTCGCACCGGCTCAGGGCTGATGATGATTGCCCGGTGTGAAAGCTTGATCCTGGATCGCGGCATGGAAGAGGCGATGGCGCGGTGCCTGGCGTATGTCGAGGCGGGGGCGGATGGCATCATGATCCACAGCCGCAAGCAGGATGGCCTGGAAATTCTGGAATTCGCCCGGCAGTTTCGCCTGCAGCGGCCCAGGGTACCGCTGATTTGTGTGCCGACCAGCTATGTTCACCTGAAGTTCGAGGTGCTGGAGCGAGCAGGTTTCAACGCGGTGATTTATGCCAATCACATGTTGCGCAGTGCCTACCTGGCCATGCGCGATACCGCCGTCGGCATACTCGCCAATGGCAGGACGCTGGAACTGGAGCCACGTTGCCTGGGCATCGACGAGATACTCGACCTAGTGCCCGGTACGCGCTAGAGACATGCGCGGGTCTGTGGGCAAATGCTGTGGGAGCGGGCTTGCTCGCGAAAGCGTTGGGTCAGTCGCTGCATCTGTAACTGCACCGCCGCTATCGCAGGCAAGCCAGCTCCCACATGACCGGTGTACTCGATCCAATGTGGGAGCTGGCTTGCCTGCGATAACGGCCTACCTGTTGGTGCAAAACTCAGAGTGAAATCCCCATTTTTAAGGGCAAAAAAAGGCAGTTACTTATACTTATTGCACCATTTAATTTCACAAAAGCGACATTTTGCCCTGTCACGGTGCGAAACGAATTGATAAAGTCCGGCTCAATCTCCGTTTAACAACAATCAATTTGCCGAGACTGTTCATGACCGAATCCGTCGATTCCTTCCTTGCCCGCCTCAAGAAACGCGACCCGGACCAACCGGAATTCCACCAGGCTGTAGAAGAAGTCCTGCGCAGCCTGTGGTCCTTTCTTGAAGCCAACCCGCACTATCTGACCTCGGGCATCCTAGAGCGCATCTGCGAGCCGGAGCGCGCGATCACGTTCCGGGTGTCGTGGGTGGATGACCACGGCAAGGTCCAGGTCAATCGCGGTTTCCGTATCCAGATGAACAGCGCCATTGGGCCCTACAAAGGTGGCTTGCGCTTCCACCCTTCGGTCAACCTGGGTGTGCTGAAATTCCTCGCCTTCGAACAGACCTTCAAGAACTCCCTGACCTCGCTGCCCATGGGCGGCGGCAAAGGCGGCTCGGACTTCGACCCCAAGGGCAAGAGCGACGCCGAAGTGATGCGCTTCTGCCAGGCGTTCATGAGCGAGCTGTACCGCCACATCGGTGCGGACGTGGACGTACCAGCCGGCGATATCGGCGTGGGCGCACGGGAAATCGGCTTCCTGTTCGGCCAGTACAAACGCCTGAGCAATCAATTCACCTCAGTGCTGACCGGCAAGGGCATGACCTATGGCGGTAGCCTGATCCGCCCTGAAGCCACCGGTTTCGGCTGTGTGTATTTCGCCGAGGAAATGCTCAAGCGCCAAGGCCAGCGCGTCGAAGGCAAGCGGGTGGCGGTGTCCGGCTCTGGCAACGTGGCGCAGTACGCGGCGCGCAAGGTCATGGACCTGGGCGGCAAGGTGATTTCCCTGTCGGACTCCGAAGGCACCCTGTACGCCGAAAGCGGGTTGACCGAAGAACAGTGGTCGGCCCTGCTGGAACTGAAAAACGTACAGCGCGGGCGTATCAGTGAGCTGGCCACACGTTTCGGCCTGGAGTTCCGCAAAGGCCAGGCGCCTTGGGAACTGGCCTGCGATATCGCGCTGCCGTGCGCCACACAGAACGAACTTGATGCCGACGCTGCGCGCACCTTGCTGCGCAACGGCTGCCTCTGCGTGGCCGAAGGCGCGAACATGCCGACCACGTTGGAGGCTGTGGATATCTTCATCGACGCGGGCATCCTGTTTGCGCCGGGCAAGGCGTCCAACGCGGGGGGCGTGGCGGTGAGCGGCCTGGAAATGTCGCAAAACGCCATGCGCCTGCTGTGGACCGCCGGGGAAGTGGACAGCAAGCTGCACAACATCATGCAGTCGATCCACCATGCCTGCGTGCATTACGGTGAAGAAAACGGCCGCATCAACTACGTCAAGGGCGCGAACATCGCGGGCTTCGTGAAAGTGGCTGACGCGATGCTGGCCCAGGGTATCGTCTAGGCCTAGGGTTCGATGCGCAGCACTTCGATCAACTGATCGCCGACGGGGCGCTGCCACAGCACCTCGTCGCCCACCTGGGCGCCCAACAAGGCACGGCCCAGGGGCGAGCCCCAGTTGATCAAGCCTGCGTTGGCATCGGCCTGGTCTTCACCGACCAACTGGATGCGCTGCTGTTCGTCCTGCTCGTTGGCGAACGTGACCCAACTGCCGATCTGCACCTTGTCGGTGGACGTGGCCGGCGCGACTACCTGAGCGCTTTGCACGCGTTGGTTGAAGTAGCGCAAATCCCGCTCAAGGTCAGCCTGGCGCTGTTTATCAGCCTGCTCACCCTTGGCGGACTCGGCGCTGTGCTCCCCCTGTAACTGCGCCACCTTGGCCTGCAACTGCGCCAACCCTTGCGCGGTCAGGCGGTTAGGTTGCGCGCTGACCTGACGCTCCACTGGCTGATCAGCCTGGGCCGCCGCGTTATCTTCATTTACAAAAGCTCGGCTCATGGCGTTCTCCTTCCTATGGAAGTTGGGCCACGTTCGCGGGCTGATCGTTCCCACGATCAGCGCGAGCGATAGGCTTTGGCAGCGTCGCGATCTTTTTCCTGCTGCCAATCGTGTTCGCGGTCGTCCCTGCGGTTTTCCTCGTAGTCACGCAATTCCTGATTCTCGCGCATGGCCTTGCACTGACGAAACCCGTCTTCCCAACCTTCGGCGTATGGCCGGTCTTTCAGATAGCGCGGCACATTCTTGCGAAACTCTCCGGTAATCACCCCAGCGGCCTGGCGCCCGCTGCTGCAACCGTCGTCAAAACCGTCGGCGAAGGCCGGTGGATAACCTTTGGCCAGTAATTCCTGATGGGTTGACTGGCAACCCGACAACCCCACCACAGCGCACAGCATGACCGCATACCGCCACATGGCGTACTCCCTGGCCGGTTAACGGCTGATAAGGAGAGTCTAGAAGGGGATTTGTTGGGGCGGTGTGAAGAAAAGGTGAGAAGGGTGTTTGGTTCACTCGCCGTTCGAAGTCGACGCTGTACCTATGGAGATGGAGCAATCTGTCTCGCCATAGGTACAGGGTGTGGGGTTGCGCTAATACCAGCCTGCTTTCAGGTGTCAGTCGTAATAACCCACTGTCTTTTTCAGTTGATCGGCGTATTCGTAAATCTCATCGATGGACGAAATCGCATGCCGCGTTTCATTTTTTTCCTCGTCGAATATCCCGAGGTATTTCTGGCTGCGATTGAAGTGAAGACGGCAAATCGGCTTACGGTTGTTATCGTCTAGCAGCACTCCAAAATAGCTCTGCGTATCCCTTTGTACGATTCGTTTTGCATCGACCACTGAGCGCACAACGGCCCGGACAATGTGATAACCCTCCAGCTCTTCCAGCGTCGTCAGGATTTTATCTTCTGTTTCATCTCGGTCTTGTGCGTCTGCCTTCGCGCTGTTTGTAACGGGTATTGATGCTAGCGAGGGTTGAATAACGCCGCTCATTGCGGACTTCAGACGATCGTTGATTTGATCATTCAGAAACTGGGCTAATGCTTTACGGGTCAGTTCGTAAAATTGCTCGCGAACCTTTTGTGTGATTACGCCCTCGTAGACACGGGAGGCGAAAAACTTCACAAAATCATCTTCTGGTTTGCTGACTTGGGTACCGATGAGCTTTTTCAATTGGCTGACATATTTTAATTCCCCAGCAGCATTGATGATTGAGTCGACATCGAACGCTGATTTGGTGAGCTTGATCAGTTCAGGTACCGAGTATTCATCAATATCCAGTAAGTCCAGTTCCAAAAACGGTTTTTCGTCCATTTTATTGGGGGCGTCCAAGTCGGTAAAGAACCTGTAGACCTGACCGTTGGTGAGGATGGAAATTCTTGCGCTTGTGACGTGAAAGTATCGAAAGAGCTGCGAGGCGTGATTAATACTCAGGGACTCGCCGATCTTTTTGCATTCGATGAGTATTTGCACCTCACCGTCCTTCATGATCGCATAATCGATCTTCTCGCCTTTCTTCGTTCCAACATCACAAACAAATTCAGGCATCACTTCCAGTGGATCGAACACGTCGTAGCCCAGCACCGTGTTGATAAAAGGCATTACGAAGGCATTTTTTGTAGCCTCTTCCGTTTGAATGGCCGGGCCTTGCAATCGAACCTTTGCTGCCAGACTGGTGAGCTTTTCAAAAAAATCCATAGTGAGCCTCTTACCTTTTCAGATCCGTGTTTAGGTTGGTGGCAGTTTGATATCCAACCAAGACTAGACGCAAACCTCCATAAAGCTAGGTCATTAGGAATAAGTTTTCACAGGTAAAAAGCTCAAAAAATGGCTGAAATTTTCTACCTGTATTTCAAAGAGTTAATTAGAGGCTTAGAGCTTCCATGCAGGCAAAGAAATTTGATTGTTTTCAGCCTGCTGTTCCGAGCGCGGCATGCTCAGCCAATTCCTGTTGAATAAATGCAGCAATCATCGCGCGATATACCTGCTCAGTGACGTCAGGGTTGGCGCCCACTACCTCGGATAATGCCCGCACCTTTGCGATTACTTGTTCAACCCGTTGTGGGGCCTTCACATCATCGGTGTCTTTTTTGAAGTGTGCAGCTTGGGAAACGAAGTGGCCGCGTTCGGCCAGCAATGTGACGATATGTTGGTCGAGGCGGTCGATGTTTTCGCGCACTTCTTCAAGGGTGTTGCAGGCAACAGTCATGTCGATGGATCTCCTGAATTTGGGGGGAGAGGGAGATGCGGTAGGGCTGACTATTCGCGGGCCAAATGTGGGAGCGGGCTTGCTCGCGAATGCGGTGCGTCAGGCAAATAATCAATGACTGACACTGCGCATTCGCGAGCAAGCCCGCTCCCACATTTTGAACGTTGTAAGGCTTGAGTCAGTAGTGGTACCACTTCAGCTCAAGCATCACTTCATTCACTGGCGTGGACAGGTGGCTGTACTCACGCTGGGCACTCAGGCGCAGGCCCAGGTTGCGTGACAGTTCCCATTGCTGGTTGAGGCTGATGCTGCGCCGCACTTCGCCATTGGTGAAGAAATCCCCCTTGGCTTCCAGGCTCAGATTGCCCAACGGGTTTTTCCACAGCACACCGGTGTTGAACCCTGCCGCCGGGGAGATGGCTTCGCTGAAGTCGTTGTTGTGCTCCACGCGCACGGTGCCGAGGGCGAAGCCGAGCATGTCGTCGGAGAGTTGCCAGGTGCCACCGGCGCCGCCGTTGACGTGGGCCACCAGGGTTTCGTCGTCGTGTTTGCCCGGCACCCGCTCCAGGCCGCCGGTGACTTGCCACGACCAGGGCTGCAGCAGCGCATTGCGCGGCGTCAGGGAGCGGATGGTGGCCAGGTCCAGTTGCTGGAGCTGCCAGTGATTGCCCTCGTACTGGCGCAATTTCATTTGCAGGATTTCGATCTGCGCGCCCAAGGGGAAGCCTTCGGCATTGTCGTTGAGGTCGTGGTAGGCCATGCGCAGGCCGTATTCACCGAAGGCTTTGTCGCCACGGGTGCCGATGCCGGCTTGCCAGGTGCGCGATTCGTGGCCGTTTTCCGGCAGGCCAGGCGGGGTGATCTTCAGGTCTGGTGCCGGGTTCTGGTTGATCGCGCGCAGCAGTTCGAAGCTGCGCTGGGAGCGTGTCGCGTCGCGCTCCAGGCCATTGGCGCGGTAGCGGCCCAGGCGGTAAGCGGCATCCACGATCAGTGCCTGGCGCTCGCGGGGCAGTGCTTTGAATGCAGGCTCTTGCAGTTGCTTCTGGTCATCGCTGACTTTCAACACCCACTGCTGCTCATCGCCGTCCAGCGGCTTGGCGCGTTCCAGCAGTTCACGTTCACGGGAGGGGCGATAGTCGATCTTCTCCACCAGCCCTGCATCTTTTACCGCTTTGACCGTGTCGGTAGGGATCGCGGTGAGCGGGAACTGTTCGGTCAGGCGCAGGCCGGGGCGGGCCACTTGCAGCAGTTCGAGCAGACGATAGGAGCAGTTTTCGTCGAAGAAGAAGTAATCGAACTGGATCTGCTTGAGCTCCCACACGTGCTCGACCATACGCTTGGTCTCGACCTCGGTGAGGTTCAGGCGGTATTCCCACAAATCGCGGTTTTCGAGGCTGCGGTATTCGGAGAGTTTCTCCTGATAGGGCACCAGGGCGAACAGGCCCGGATAACCGCCCATCAAGCCCTTCCAGGCATAGAGGATGCTGTTGTCGGAGCCTTCGATATAGGCACCGAAGTTGATCGCATAGCTGAGCAGCGCGGTGTTGTTGCTTTGCACGTCGGCCTGGTCGATGCGCAGCAGGGTGTGGCCGAACATCGACGATGGGCTGTTGAGGTAGGCCGCCGGGAAGATCATCACCGCACTATGGGGCGCGACGTCCTTGAACCACTGAGTGAACTCTTTGCACTCTAGGGCGGGCAGGTCGTTCAGTTGCAACTGCGCCTTGAGCCAGCGGGTGCGTGCGGGGTAGACGCATTGGGCGTGCTTTTCACCCAGGCTGGCCGGTGCATACAGCGCATCAACGGTGGCCTTGAGTTCGGCGTCCGGATGGTGTGCGCCATCGGGAGCGATGAAGAATTTCTTGTCGCTGACATAGCTGCGCCAGCCACTGAACTTGCCGGCTTCGTAGTGCCCCAGCGACAGCCAGAACGGATCATTGGCCAGTTGCTGCAAACGTTGATCGTCGAGGTGCGGTGCCGCATGCAGCGGGGCGCAGGCGAAGAGAGCCAGGCAAGCGAGGCGTTTGAGCATGGGGGCTACTTAAGTCGGACGGAAAAAAAGACCCAAGGTGGGCGGGTCGAAAAAATAAAACCCGCGCCTCGAAAGGCGCGGGCAGGTCGAGCTTAAGCCTGGGTTGCGTATTTCGCCAGACGGGCATCGCTTTTCAGTACAGCAATGGTGTTGTTGTGCACGTCGTCAGCGGTCACGTCAGCCTTGCTGAAGATCTGCTGGAAGTGCTCGTGGGTCACGGCCGCGAAGTGATCGCGATCTTCCGGCGCAACACCCAGTACCACCGCGTAGGTGGTCAGCGCTTCGCCGTTGCCTTTGGCCATGTCTTCGGACAGCTCGTTCATCATGCCATTCATGGCAATCCAGGACTTGCCGCCGTAGGTCAGGGCGCTGTTGGTGCTGCAACCGTTGGTGCCCGAGGTCATGCCGAAGGTGGCGTTACCCGAAGTACCGTTGGTGGTGGAGGCGAGGAAGTGGGCCGGAGTACCGCGCTGGCCTTCGAACAACATGTTGCCCCAACCGCAGTTCGGGCCACCTGGTGCTTCTGCCATTGCATTGAGGGAGACGACGGTGAAGAGAGTACCAAGAAGGATCCGTTTCATAGCTTTGTTCTCTTTGTGTGCAAACCAATGGACAAGGGTTCAGGTGCTCAACGCACCCTAGGGGCCAGTTATTAGTCCAACCCGCGCAGTTTGGAGTTTAGGCACGTTCCCAGGGTTCCGTGTTTTTTTATAAACATTCAGTGGCGGGCGATTTTTTTGCAGGACGCATGCGATGGCTATGCTTTCCCGAAAGCGCGCCTTGCCAGAGCGCTCAACCGGGAGCCAGAATGCCCCATCTGCCCCGCCTGATGTAAGGAAGCCCGATGCCTGATCCTGTTGCTGCCAGCTTGCGTCTAGCGCCCGAAGCGCTGACTCGCCCTTTCTCCGCTGAACAGTTCAGCTTCTCGACCACCAATGATTTGGAGCCCTTTCGCGGTGTGCTTGGCCAGGAACGTGCGGTTGAAGCCTTGCAGTTCGGCGTGGCCATGCCACGCCCCGGTTACAACGTGTTTGTCATGGGCGAGCCGGGCACCGGCCGCTTTTCGTTCGTCAAACGCTACCTGAAAGCCGAAGGCAAGCGCCTGCAAACCCCGGCGGACTGGGTTTATGTGAATAATTTCGATGAGCCCCGCGAGCCCCGCGCCCTGGAATTGCCAGGTGGCGCCGCCGCGGCGTTTATTGCCGATATCAACGGCCTGGTCGATAACCTGGTCGCCACCTTCCCGGCGGTGTTCGAGCACCCGACTTATCAACAGCGTAAAAGCGCCATCGACCGGGCGTTCAACCAGCGCTACGACAAAGCGCTGGACGTGATCGAGCGCCTGGCCCTGGAAAAAGACGTGGCGCTGTACCGCGACAGCTCCAATATCGCCTTTACGCCGATGCTCGACGGCAAGGCGCTGGACGAAGCCGAGTTTTCGCAACTGCCGGAAGCCGATCGCGAGCGCTTCCACACCGATATCTCCGAGCTGGAAGAGCGCCTCAACGAAGAGCTGGCCAGCCTGCCGCAGTGGAAGCGTGAGTCCAACAACCAGCTGCGCCAGTTCAACGAAGAAACCATCACCCTGGCGCTGCAGCCTTTGCTGGCGCCGTTGTCGGAAAAATACGCAGAAAACGCCGGCGTCTGTGGCTACCTGCAGGCCATGCAGGTTTACCTGCTCAAAACCGTGGTGGAGCAATTGGTGGACGACGCCAAGACCGACGCCCAGGCGCGCAAGCTACTTGAGGAACAATACTGCCCGAGCCTGGTGGTGGGCCACTCGGTCAACGGTGGCGCGCCGGTGGTGTTTGAACCGCACCCGACCTACGACAACCTGTTCGGCCGTATCGAATACAGCACCGACCAGGGTGCGCTCTACACCACCTATCGCCAGTTGCGTCCAGGTGCGTTGCACCGCGCCAACGGCGGTTTCCTGATCCTGGAAGCCGAAAAAATGCTCAGCGAGCCCTTTGTGTGGGATGCGCTCAAGCGCTCCCTGCAATCGCGCAAACTGAAGATGGAATCGCCCCTGGGCGAACTCGGCCGCCTGGCCACCGTGACCCTCAACCCGCAGATGATTCCCTTGCAGGTCAAGGTGATCATCATCGGCTCGCGCCAGTTGTATTACGCCTTGCAGGACGCCGACCCGGACTTCCAGGAGATGTTCCGCGTACTGGTGGACTTCGACGAAGACATCCCCATGGTCGACGAGAGCCTGGAGCAGTTCGCCCAGTTGCTCAAAACCCGTACTTCGGAAGAGGGTATGGCGCCGCTGACCTCGGATGCGGTCGCGCGCCTGGCGACTTACAGCGCACGCCTGGCCGAACATCAGGGCCGTTTGTCGGCGCGTATTGGCGACCTGTTCCAGTTGGTCAGCGAGGCGGACTTTATTCGCCACCTGGCCGGTGACGAGATGACCGATGCCGGGCATATCGAGCGCGCCCTCAAGGCCAAGGCCACGCGCACCGGCCGCGTGTCGGCGCGGATTCTCGACGACATGCTCGCCGGCGTCATCCTGATCGACACCGCCGGCGCCGCTGTGGGCAAGTGCAACGGCTTGACGGTACTTGAGGTCGGCGACTCGGCATTCGGCGTGCCGGCGCGGATTTCCGCCACGGTGTACCCAGGTGGTAGCGGTATTGTCGACATCGAGCGCGAAGTTAACCTCGGCCAGCCGATTCATTCCAAGGGCGTGATGATCCTCACCGGTTACCTGGGCAGCCGCTATGCCCAGGAATTCCCGTTGGCCATCTCCGCCAGTATTGCCCTGGAGCAGTCCTACGGGTATGTGGACGGCGACAGTGCGTCCCTGGGCGAGGCATGCACCTTGATCTCGGCCTTGTCGAAGACGCCGCTCAAGCAATGTTTTGCCATTACCGGCTCGATCAACCAGTTTGGTGAAGTGCAGGCGGTGGGCGGGGTCAACGAGAAGATCGAAGGCTTCTTCCGCCTCTGCGAAGCCCGTGGGTTGACTGGTGAGCAGGGTGCGATCATCCCTCAGGCCAACGTCGCCACGCTGATGCTCGACGAGAAGGTGTTGCAGGCCGTGCGTGCCGGGCAATTCCATATTTATGCGGTGCGCCAGGCGGATGAGGCCTTGAGCCTGCTGGTGGGCGAGGATGCCGGTGAGCCGGACGCCGAGGGGCAGTTCCCGGAAGGCACCGTGAATGCGCGGGTGGTGGAGCGCCTGCGCGCGATTGCCGAGATGATCAGTGAGGAAGATTTGAAGGAGGCGGAAAAGGAGCTGGCGCAGCAGGCGTTGGCAGAAGCCAAGCCGACCTGATAGCCAGGGCGAAACTGGATCAAAACTGTGGGGGGGCTTGCTCGCGAATGCGGAGTGTCAATCACTGAATCTGTGACTGAACCAGCGCATTCGCGAGCAAGCCCGCTCCCACATTGATCTATTAGGCCTGCCACAAAATTGACTCTCGCCTGGGACCAACGCCCGTTGGTCCCTACAACCTTGGTTTGTGGTGTTTTTCTTCTATTCTCAGACTCAGGGATATCCACAGGAGTCGCAGGATAGAAACAGCCTCGCCTTGCGCTGGGGCTGAACACCGATCTACCGAGGGGCGCCGCCATGTCGCGCAACCTTTGCCTTACTCGCCAGTGCCTGGGCCTGGTCACCCGTATCGAATGCTCCATTCGCCCTCTCGCCGGGGATAACGGGATGTGGACGCTGTTGTTTGCCGCCGGCATGTCGGGCGAGCAGCCTTCCACCGTCAAATCCCAGGGCCCGTTCCATGGGCCCTTCGTGGCAGAACGCATGCTGGGCACCATCGTTGATAGCCTGACCTTGCACGGCTACGAGCAAATGGACGAGCCGCAGATCTGGTGCCTGCACCTGCAGGCTCATCTGCGCCAACTCAATGGCGGCCAGGAGCGGCTAGCCCTCTGAGGATCGTTCCCACGCTCCGCGTGGTAACGCCGCCCCGGACGCTCCGCGTCCACTCAGGGCTATTTGCTCTCAGGCTTGTCCAGCTTCACCTCAAAGCCGTACTGCACGGTGCTGAGGTCGGTGCGCTGGTAACTTTCCAGCGTGGTCGGCTGGCCGTAGAAGTAATGCACGTCAAACATCGCCGTGCCGTATTCCTCGGCGCGGTGGCTGACGCCGAGAATCTCCTTGAGGTAATTGCCGCTGGCGTCCTTGGCGTAGAAGCGCCAGCTGTCGGCGGGGAAGTCCTTCTGGTCGACGATCAGCGCGTTGTCCTTGAGCGACAGGCCCTTGGGCAGCTTGGCGGCGTCAATCGTGGCCTTCTCGATGGTGGCCAAAAACAACGGTACCGAGCCCACCACAAACGCCGGTGTTTCCGGGAACAGGTTGAGGTCGTAGGTGAGCGTGCCGCTGACGGCGTTCAGCTCGAAAGCCTCGGTCGGCAGCTCGATAGGCTCGCCGCGCTCGCCCTTGTCGTCGGCGGTGAAGAAGGTGATAGGCGCGTCACTGTTGTTGCGCTCGGCACCGACCAGGTCGTCATTGAAGGTGAACGGGTGGTCGAACACGATTTTTGCGGCACTGGCGTCTTCGGTCGATTGGCTGATGGTGACGCTGTTTTTCAGCTGGTCCTCCGTCATCGAGGCATCTTTGAGCCAACTGGCGGCGCCGTCGTCATACACCGTGACCGGCATTGGCAGGGGCTGTACGGTGTTTTGCAGGCTGTTCCTGTCAAAGCGCATCACTGGCAGGTCCAGGTCTTTACGGGTGAGCGTGGCCTTGGAGAAATCCAGCACATTCACCTGCAGGTTATCGATCAGCCCGTTGAAATACACCTTGGCGTAATGGCTGGTCTGCTGGCGCTCGAAGGCTTTTTGCGCGTCGGTGAGCTGTTGATCGAAGGCATCGGACCACGCGGTCTGTTTTTGCATCTCGGCCAGTTGTTTTTCATAGAACGCCACTTGCGCGGCACTCTCGTTGATCGAGCCTGAGCGGGTCAGAAACTGCCCGGTGCTGTCCCGTGCCTGCACCAGCAGCGGGTTGGGTGACGCATCGCCCACTTCGGCGGCCAGGGGCTGGCTGTTGGTCAGTTCGATCTCGGCGTAGTTCTTTTCCAGCGTCAGCAGGTTGAGGGTGATGTTGCCGTCGGTGCGTTTATGGCCCACGTCTTGTTTGGTCAGGTCGAACGTCAGCACCTTGCCCGGGGTGATCACTTCCACCGCGCCCTTGAGGCTGATGGGTTGTGGCTGGCTCTTGTTTTCCGTCTCGATCCCTTCAATAAACGGGTAGGTCACCGTCAGGTCGTCGGGGTTGGTCAGGTTGGAACTGCTGGGGCTCAGTTGGATGCCGGGGTCGGTTTCTGACCATTCCGGCTGGAAGGGAATGACTTTATTGTTGCTCAGGGTGACCGACTGCCATTCCAGGCCATGGGGGAAGGGGAACTGGTCAGGGGCGTTGAAGTTGAACGGGAAGACCGGCTGCAAATCCGTCAGGTAGTCGGAGTGCGAGGTTTTGCGCAGGACGAACAGGCCATTGATGTAGGTGTCCACCAGCGCTTGGGGCGTAGGGTAATGCTTGAGCAGGGCCAGGCTGTCTTCGCCGTATTCGGCTTCGATGGGCTTGCTGGCGAGCTTGACGCGTGCACGCTCCAGCAACAGCAGCGAGCCGCCCAGGTCGGCGATGGCATCGCGCAGCTTGGGGTCCTGAATAGTGTCCAGGGACTGTTCGAACTTGGTGGTTTTCTCTTCGAGGGTCGCCTGCTTTTGCTCTTCTTTGGGGGAGCAGCCGCTGGCCATCAGCAACGCCGCGCACAGGCCGAGAGCGGCCAAAGGGGATCGCACATCCATCATCTGAGTTTTCCTGTCCGACATCATCGAGCCGAGTGAATGGCCTCGACACTAGCAGAAAAATTCTCTTACAGATGCCACTTGGGTCAGTTTTCTCGCGGTGACAGGGGCCAGGTGGCGGCTGGTATACTCGGCGCCATTTTTAGCCAAGCTGTGTGAGATTCAATGGAACGCTTTATCGAAAATACGATGTACGCCTCGCGTTGGCTGCTGGCGCCGATCTACCTGGGCCTGTCCCTGGGCTTGCTGGTCCTGGCGCTGAAATTCTTCCAAGAAATCATTCACGTGATTCCCAACATCTTCACCATGTTGGAAGCCGAAGTGATCCTGCTGCTGCTGTCGTTGATCGACATGGCCCTGGTCGGTGGCTTGCTGGTGATGGTGATGATTTCCGGCTACGAGAACTTCGTCTCGCAGCTGGATATCGATGAAAACAAGGAAAAGCTCAACTGGCTGGGCACCATGGACTCTTCGTCGCTGAAGATGAAAGTGGCGGCCTCCATCGTGGCGATTTCCTCCATCCACTTGCTGCGCATCTTCATGGACGCCAAGAACGTCGATCCTCAGCACCTGATGTGGTACGTGATCATCCACATGACGTTCGTGGTCTCGGCGTTTGCCATGGGTTACCTGGACAAACTCACCAAGCATTGATACCCCGCGCTGGCCTTACTGCTCCACGAAGTAATAAGGCTGGCGGTTGACTGCCATTTGCTTGATCACCGTAACCGGCTTTTTCAGCCGGTCGGTGTGGTCCGTCAACGCAACGTTGCCGGGCTTGGCGCTGAGGAAGGCGCGCAGTTCGGCTTCGGTGTTCAGGATCGGCAAGTAGGCCTGCAGGTAGAACACGCTGGCGCCGTCGATGCGCTCGTTGGGTTGATACATCGCCACCGTCCTGCCTTCGTCTTGCAGGGTCTGGATCTGGCTGATCACGGGTACGAATGAATGGCGCACATCGGCTTTGGGTGCAAACCAGAACGCCGCGCTCAGGTAGCAGGCGATCGCCAGGGTGAAAGCCCCGCCGATGATCTGCCGGTGATAACGGTACATCCCCGGCTTATGGTCCTTGGCCCACTCCAACAACACCCGCGCATATTCGGCGGCCAGTACCGCAGCGGCTGGCGTCAGCGCCATCAAATACACCGTGCGTTTACTGGAAGCCAGGGTCAGCAGGGTGAACTGCGCCACCAGCCACACACTGAAAAACAACCGA
Source organism: Pseudomonas sp. BTN1 (assembly GCF_001907715.1). Classification (NCBI taxonomy): domain Bacteria; kingdom Pseudomonadati; phylum Pseudomonadota; class Gammaproteobacteria; order Pseudomonadales; family Pseudomonadaceae; genus Pseudomonas; species Pseudomonas sp. BTN1. Next base: position 44,766 of record NZ_MPBM01000028.1, read on the forward strand.
TAGCGGTTGCGCACCAGGCTTTTGCGGAAGTGCCACAGGCCCAAGTACACCAGGATGTTCCAGGGCAGGAAGGCCTCGGGCAGTTTCGCGAGGTAATAGTAGAAAGGTTCGTAATGCCCGGCCTCGACGAACGAACCACTGAAGCGCCCGACGCTATTGGTCCATAACACCTCACCCACCGCCTGCATCCCGCCGCGCTGAAACAGAAACCCCAGCCAGATCAGCAACGGCACCAACGCCAACAAGGTGAACAGCGCCGGCTTGAGCCAATCGCCCAGCCGCAGGCGTTTATCCATCAGGCTGGTGCTGAACAAGTACACAAAAATCACAATGCCCGGCATCGCCAGGCCCAACACGCCCTTGCTCAACGTGGCGATGACCATCCCGGCGGTAAACAACGCCCAGGCCCAGGTACTCGAACCTTCACGCTCGGGCCGTACCGCCTGGTAAAACCCCAGCAGGGCCGCGGTGACACCGAGGCTGAGCAACGAATCCTCACCCACACCCCGCACATTGCCCCAGTAACTGGCCATGGTCGCCAGGATCAACGCGGCACTGAACGCCAGCGCCTGCGGCCGCCCGAACCGACGCAACATCCCGTACAACAGCATCACACTGAACAACCCGGCAAACGCCGACGCCAGGCGCACCGCCCCGGTGCTGGCGCCAAACAAACGAATCGCCCCGGCATCCAGCCATAGGCTCAGGGGCGGTTTTTCCAGGAAGGGTTCACGAAACAGGCGCGGCACCACCCAGTCATTGTCCAGGTGCATCGCCATGGCGATCCCGGACACCCGGGCTTCGGTAGAGCCTTGCAGCTCGTGGTTGCCGAGGGCGAAAAAGAACAATAGAGCAGCAAGCAAGAGCAGCAGGGGAGCAGGGCGCGTCATGGAATCTGGCTACCGAGGCATGAGACCGATCGGGCGACCGGTCATGGGTAGTCAGGGAGTATACGAGCGCGATTCTTAACCTTTGGTGAACGGCCGCGGGGTTTTTCTCCGGCGCGTCAAGGCAGTTTCAAGCTGGGCACTGCCGCTTTGCCTTGTGCGGTCAGCACCGGCTCCAACTGCTCCCAGGTGAAGGCCAAGTCGTTGTCGCAACCGTCACCATTGGCCGGTGTCGAGAGTTGCAGGCCCTGAGTGTTGAAGCTCAGGTGAAAGTTGGAGTAATCGGTAATCGCCGGGCAGCCCTCGTCGGCAGTGGTTTGCTTGGCCAGCCAAGTGCTGAAGGCGGCCGGCAGCTTCAAATGGCCGGAATAGGCGTCATGCCATTGCTGATGGCCGCCGAGCCAAGTCCATGGGTCCACACTCTCGCCGGTTTGCAGGTTCCAGGAGTGCAGGCCCCAACTGATGCCCATGGCGCCTTGGCCCGCGGCCCAGCGGTAGAACCGCACGGTGAGAAATTGCGATGACCAATAGGCAGGCTCAACCTCGATCTCACTGGTATAGACCGAACCGTTTCGACCCAGGTATTCACGCCGTTCATAAAAATAGTCGGTTAGATCTTCGTCATTGACGGCCAACGCGGCGAGTTGCTGGTTGATCTTCTGCACCGCCGGGCCATCGCCCTCCAGCTTGAGCGTGACGCGGGGGCCTTGGGTCTTGAGCTGGTAGGTGTGGTTGTGGAAAGTCTTCTTCTCGGTCTTGATCGGCAACGGCGCGGCTTCCATGGGCGCGTTATAGGCATCGCTACCGCAGCCGTCCGTACCAATGCGGCGCAGGGCCAGTGGCAGCGGCGCACCGCCATCGGTTTTGCTCCAAGCACCAGAAAGAGTATCGCCCTGAGGTTTTTGCAGGGCCCAGAAACCGGTGTTTCCTTCCTCCACCCACGGCGCGTTGTCGTTGGCCTGAGTCAACTGAATCGGGGTACGGATGCGCTGGTAGTAATAACTGCCATGCTCACCATCGGCGCCGTTGAAACAGGCGGTGATAGCGGACTTGCCCAAAGTACCTTGCCAAACCCCGGCCAACTCGGCAGCGGTGGCGAGTGAAGGGATGACGGCGAGGGCGATGACGGCGAAGGGCTTGAACACGGGTATCTGACTTCCGGTTGTCTGATAAAGGCCGTCAGGGTAATGGGAAGTGTGAGGGGATGCCAGCGGGCGAGATGCGCTGAGGCGTCTCGCCCGTTTGCGTGTTTTAGGGGTGTGGCGGATGGGTAGTGAATGGTTGGGTGTTCAAGACTCGTTCTACCAGTAGCTCACCCAGAACGATCAATTGTTGGGCGGCCAGCAACTTGTGGCGGTGCGCGCCTTCAAGTTCGAAAGCCAGGTCGGTGGTCATGGCGTTGAGGGAAGCGAGGGTTTCGCTGGCTTGGATTAGCAGGGTTTCGGGGTGGATGTTTTCGGCGAGGGTGAAGAGGGTGGTTGGGGGATTGGGGGTGATCTTTTTCATGGCTCAAACTCCTTGATTGATGGAGTCGCCAGACATCGCTGCTAAACGAAAAGGGTGGCGACCGTACGCGGGTTAGCAGACCAGGAATCAAGGAACCCGGCGCACCCGAAAGTGCCCCACGCACAGCCGCCATGATACGAACCAGCGGATGCTGAAAGCATCGCTCGAACGGATGGTGGCTTTGCAGGCCTTGATATTAACCGAGCTGCTAAACCCGGTCGCTGATTTTGCAGCGACAGGGGGAAGGCTAGGCTTGTTGGGCTGAGTGCGCTAGTTCACCGACAGCTCGGCAACTTGCGGGAAAATTCCGGGGCCCGGCCCTGTTGACCTCCCCCGTCGTCAGGCTCTGTTAAAAGCTCCAGTCCTCAGCCTGAACCAACTGGCAGAACGGCCCGCACCGCCCCGGTGTTGGTGCCTTTAGTGAACGGATGGGGAAATATTGAGCGCAGGTGTTGCGTTCGTCACCACAATCCCCAAAGGCCCGCTGCGCTTTTCCACCGTCGCCCAGCCCTGATCACCGCTACCGCCCACATGGCAGATCTTGATCTGCTTGTTCACTTCCGTATCGAACACCAGGATGCCCGAGCAACTACGGCTGCCGCCTGTTGTGTATTCGTACTGGGTTGTGTAGGTGCTGAGCGTCGCACTTGTAAGAAGGATGACGACTGCTAGCAGGGAGATCATGGCCATGGCACTTGCGATGAACGTACCGAGAAAAATTTTCAATCGGTCCAGGGGCTCTTTACGCAGCCATTCGGTTTTCCTGACGCGCCACACATAGAGCATCAGCACAATTGCCAGCACCGGCGACGCGATCAGGCAGATCTTCTCGGCCAGCGGCTTGAAGTGCACAGACGGCCAGATAACGAATACCCAGGCCAGCACCAGCGCCATGGACACCAGCATGCCAATGGCGACCGGTATTACGAAGGCGTAGGAGTTTTTGTTCAATGGGAGTTCGTCCTTGTCATCAATGCTTTGAGGGCCGCGGCGGGGGATATGATGGCAGTGATGCGCTTGGATGTCTGAGACGCATGACAGAAAAAGGCCGAGCCGCTGAACGCGCCTCGGCCTTTTGGTTACTGGAAGTTTTGCCTGTCTTGGGTGAGCACCAGCACCCGCTCAACCAACAGCTCACCCAGCACGGTGAGTTGCTGAGCGGCTAACAGCTTGTGACGGTTGGCGCCTTCAAGTTCGAAGGCCAGGTCGGTGGTCATGGCGTTGAGAGAGGCGAGAGTTTCGCTGGCTTGGATCAGGAGGGTTTCGCAGGAAATGTCTGGAGAGAGTGTGAAGAGGTTGGCGGTGGGGGGATTGGGGGTGATCTTTTTCATGATGAAGCTCCTACACTGTTCAAGGAGCTGCCTCCCCCTGCTGTCAAACAGAATAGGTGGCAGCTGTACGCGGGTTGACAGACCGGAAGTGTAGGAACCCGGCGCACCCGAAGATGCCCCACGCACAGCCGCCATGAACGGGGCGTAATGCGTAAGCATGCCGCCTTATCACGGGGTGTGAAAGGTTACACTTTTCGGCCTGTCAAAGCCGGTCGCTGATCATCAGCGACGCAAAGAAGTTAGCGTTGTGAGGTGGCTTGCGCTAGTTCACCAACAGCGCGGTATCTTGCGGGAAAATTCCGAAGCTCGGCCCTGCGGGGTTCAAGCCTGGATTCATGATTATTACTGGTGTGTTTTTGCCCGGCGAAAAAAGCTCAGGACTGCTGGGCAGGTTCTAACAATTGCCTGCGCGCTGTACTGAGCTGGTAGAGGGTTTTGTTCAGTCGCTGCCTGAGCGCCAAGGACGAGATAGGGCTATCGTCGAGTCTGGCGCTGCGATTGCTGCAACAGTCGCAGGTTATTCGCGACAGATGAGTTTGACCAGTTCACCAACAGCGCGCCATATCGCGGGAAAGTTCCGAAGCACTGCTCTGGCGACTTTCTTTCCTCCGGAAACCTCTGCTAAAAGCTCCAGTCCTCAGCCTGAACCAACTGGCAGAACGGCCCATTGAGCGTGGCATTGTGATGAGCCACGATGGCCTCGGCTTTCATCAAAGGCGTATCAGAACAGGTATGACCGTCGGCGATAAGTACCGCATCGAAGCCAAGATCACGCGCGGCACGGCAGGTGCTGTCGATGCAGTATTGCGTTTTCATTCCGGTGACTACCACACCGGTGGCGCCGCTGGAGCGCAGATTGTCCGCCAGGTCAGTCATTGCAAAAGCGTTAGGCCGACGCTTTTCGAACACCACTTCCCCGCCCAGTAACTTCAGTTCCTGTGCAATCAACGTAAGCGGGCTGCCCGGTTCGATCGGCGAGCCAGCTGGGCCGATGTGGCGAGCGAGAAAAATCGGCGCACCTGCGCTGCGTGCCTTGTCCATCAGGGTATTGAGGGTTTCCAACAGCTCGTCGCAACGCCAGGGTTTGTCCGGACCGTGGATGAGTCCGACTTGGATATCGAGTATCAAGAGGGCGTACATAGGTGCATCTCCTTGCGTGTGAACCAGCGACACAAGGGCATAAAAAAAGACCCTGTCCATCGCTGGCGGGCCTTTGAAGTTCGTTAGTTATTGGCTCACGACACCTCGCACGCTCCGCTGTCAACGGTCGTGGTGGTGGTTGTCGAGGTGAGGCAATAGGCAGTCATGAGCTGACACTAGCAATATCGCCGTCGGCTGGCAACACAACCTCCAATGTCGCCTCTGTGCGCAAAACAGTCGTGTGAGTTCAAGTCACCAGCGCCCACCTATTGCATGCTTGAGTTCAAATGCTGGCATAAAGGAGGCCACGCTGATGCAATCTCAGGAAAAGGATCTTTCTCTTGTTAACAACCTCTCGTTCAGCCACGACGAAATCGAAGTATTTCGTCGCCAAGGGTTTATCAAACTCAAAGGCTTTTTATCTGGGCACGCCATTCAATCCTTGAAGCAGGCGGCCCGTTCGAAAGTGATCTCTGCACGGGAGTCGAAGTCCGCCTACGGGGACTCCTTCAGCCGGTTGACCTACGATCTGGGGACAACCGATGCGGTGAAAAACATCTATTCCTCGATCGCTTTCAGGACGGCCTTGGTGACGTTAATCGGGCATCCGCTGATCATGACCGAGTCCCAGAGTTTCGAGCTTACCCCGCATAAAGAGGGTTTTGCCTGGCACTACGATTCCCTGAGTTTCAGGTACATCCGCCCTCAGGACGCAGCCTTCAGCGTGTGGATCCCGTTGGATCCTATCGACAATTCAGGCCAAGGCGGGGGCATGGCTTATCTAGCCGAAGACATCTATAGCGCGAAGGCGAATTTCCAGATGGCCAGCCTGCTTTCCAGAAAAATGGTTGCCGGCGTTTCCGTGGAGGACTTTTCCGCGCATTTGAGAGCTGTGTTCCAAACGCCCAGCCTGCTCACAGACCTGTTTGAAGCGTATAAGACCCAAGACGATTTTGAATTGGGCGATGTACTGCTGTTCACCAAGTCGATGTGGCACCGCTCTGAACCGCTCTTGCCAGGGCCGCTCGCGACTCGACTGGCGGTGACCATGCGTTTTCTCGATTGGCGTTCACGATTGGACAAAACGATGTTCGAAGGCGAGTCTGAAAGCGGTGGCGGCGTAGGAATGGGGGTCAATTGGGGCAGGCCGACCCAAACCGCCTATGGCTCGCAATTTATCGACATCAATGACGGCGAGGAAATTCGCACTTCCACCTATTGTGGGCCTGTCATCTGATGCCCCCGCAAAGGTCGCCTGCAGAGGAGCGCTAATGTCCAGATCCTACGCGCTGGGGGTGGCAGCTGCGGTATTTGCCACCTTTAGCTGGGCGCTTAATTTTCTATCGCCCTACATGATGGGCGCGTTCGGTCCGATTGACTTCATTACCCTGCGGTTCATCGTGTCCGGCTGCATCGGCCTGGTGATGCTGCGCATCTATTGGCCTGGCGACCCTGCTTTAAGCAGGCGCTCAATCCTCAACGTCGGGCTGCTTGGCGTGCTTGGCTATGCGGTGTACATCGGTTGCATCATGGGCAGTGTGCTCAATGGCGGCGCTATAATCGCACCGGCATTCCTGAGCGCTACACCGGTCATCATTGCGGTCGCAGGCAATATGATCGAACGCACCACCACCTGGAGCACCCTCGCTGTCCCAATCATCCTGGCGGTTTGCGGGTTGGTCGCGGCAAACTATGGCACCTTGGTCGGCGTTTTAGACAATGACCTGACCTCCTACCTGGTCGCGGTCAGCTACGCCGTGGGTGCGGTGCTGACCTGGCTGATGTTCAGCATACTCAACCAGAAGATGCTGGCGAAAATCCCCAGGGTGCACGCAGGCCTATGGACCGGCCTGATGATGGTTGGCGCCGGTCTGAGCGTGGTCGTGTTCGTGCCGTTCGGGCTCGTATCGGACCTGTACGCCTATCCCCACCTGGACCTGCACTTGGGCAACACCCTGCCGGTGCTGGCTGCCGCAACGGCGCTGGCCTGTGTTGCCTCCGTTGGCGGCGCATGGGCCTGGAATTTTGCCAGCCAAAGGCTACCGATGGCCCTGTCCGGGCAGCTTATTTCAGTAGAAACGATATTCGCAGTCGCCTTTGGGCTGATCGCCGAGCAGCGCTTGCCTACCGGTCTTGAGGTTCTGGGTATCGTTGGGCTGTTGGCCGGTGCTTCGATTGCGGTGAGGGTGATGGCTCAGGGGGATCGCGAGGGGGGGAAGGTGCAGGTTTGACTGATTGAGTCGGCGGGTAGGTATGACCAATAGCGGATTTACAGGCACAAAAAGGACGTTCAAGGGCGTCTTTTTTCGTTCATTTGGTGAGCCGGGGTAATTTGAATCCGTCGCGTAAAATATTGATTTATAAGATCAATATAGTTCCAAATTTTTAATTGGAATACCAATTGGAATACTGCACTCCACTTGCCCACACGTTTGCATTCGATCTGACCAGCACGCTTCGTGACCATGAGCCATCAAATCCTTTTGCCGGCTGATGTGATTAGCGATGTCGGTAAAGAACCCCTTACCTCAGCAACGAAGCGTAACCGTCCGGCCATGTCATCTACCCAGCCCCGCAAAGCCAAGACATCGTGTGCACTCAAATTTAAGTGAGCACCAGATCTAGCCTTTTAAACGGGTATTTCATGCAGCCAACACTCGGTTCCTATTCCAAGGCCTTCAAAGCCCAGGTCATTCAATATGGGTGCCCAGCACGGCACTACAATTTCCAGCATCGCATTCAGCCGTAAGCGTGCCCGTGGAAGTCGCAAGGCTGGCATGACGCTTTTTTTTGTAAAATTTTTGACGATAGGATGAAGCGTACTCTTCAGAAACTGCTCGTGCCGCCGATGGCCCAGAGGAGCCAAATTCAACCTTCGGGGTTTCAATGCTAGTAAGCAGCTATAACAGCGTGTATGTGCTGTTTTCCTTCGCCGTAGCGATCCTGGCGTCTTATACCGCGCTGGACATGACTGGTCGAGTCACCCGTACCGAAGGCAAAGCATCGGCACTTTGGCTTGCCGGTGGATCTTCCGCCATGGGCACGGGCCTCTGGTCGATGCATTTTATTGGCATGTTGGCCTTCCAACTGCCCATCGAGCTGGGTTACGACCCGACGCTGACTGGCTTATCGTTGTTGATCGCCATCGCCTCCTCCGCCTTTGCTTTGTGGCTAGCATGCCAGACGGAAATGCCACTGCCGCGTTTGCTGCTTGGTGCGGTGCTCATGGGTATCGGAATTGCATCCATGCACTACGTTGGAATGGCGGCGCTGCTGATGAATCCTGTAGTGGAATACGTTCCGTCTTTGTTCGCGCTATCGGTGCTGATTGCTATCCTTGCTTCGGGCGTGGCTTTGTGGATCGCTTTCCGCCTGCGTGGCGAAGGTCAGTACATCAATCGTACACGCATCGGCGCCTCGTTAATTATGGGGTGTGCCATTGTTGGAATGCACTATACCGGAATGGCGGCTGCCCAATTTCCTATCGGGAGCGTGTGCGGAGCGGTCAATGCAGGCATTGATAGCAACTGGCTAATGGTTTTGGTGATTCTGATCACGCTGGCTGTCTGCGCTATTGCCTTGATCGTATCAATGCTTGACGTCCGCACCAGCATACTTGCCAGCTCCCTTGACCTCGCAAACAGTGAACTGGTGCAGCTAGCTCTTCACGACAATCTTACTCGCCTCCCTAACCGTATCCTCCTAAACGACCGTCTTCAGCAAGCGATTCATAAAGCCATCAGGCAGAAGAGCCACTTTGCCGTACTCTTCATGGATCTGGATGGTTTCAAAGCTGTTAACGATACTTACGGTCATCACACTGGCGACCAGTTGCTTCTGCAAGTAGCAAAGCGAATCAACGACGCCAAACGCGGCGAAGATACGGTGGCTCGCCTCGGAGGCGACGAGTTCGTTCTGCTTATCGATCCCGGCGAACCTGAAGACGCTGCGATGTTGGCGCAACGCTTGGTGGAAAATATTCGATTACCTTACGTACTTGGGCGGCAGACAGTGCATGTGTCCGCTAGCATCGGTATCGCTATATTCCCAGAAAATGGCCTAACCGAGCATGAGCTGATGGTCAATGCCGATGCGGCTATGTACCACGCCAAGGAGCAGGGCCGCGATGGCTACTGCTTCTTTGAAAAAGCTATGAACGTTAACGCTCACCTGCAGTTGGAAATGCAACAGGATCTGCGGTGCGCACTGGATCGGAATGAATTTATCCTGCACTTCCAGCCGAAGATGCTCGCCCCAAATGGCCCTATGATCGGCGTTGAAGCTTTACTGCGTTGGAACAAGCCAGGTTTTGGCTTGGTGCCGCCCGTCCGTTTCCTGCCCTTGGCAGAGCGTACTGGATTGATCGTGCCAATCGGTAGCTGGGTAATCCATGAGGCGTGCCGGCAGATGGCCGAATGGCAAGCGTTAGGCGAAGGTAAAGACGAATGGAGTATTGCGGTCAACATTTCGACGGTACAACTGGCCCATGCAAAGCTCGTTGATGTCGTGCGCAATGCCCTGCAAAGCAGTGGCCTGCCCCCCCGTTTCCTGACACTGGAAGTTACCGAATCTACGGCGATGCGGGACGCTGAAGCTGCTTTGATTGCTCTTGATCAATTGGCAGCATTGGGCGTGAATATCTCCATCGACGACTTTGGTACCGGTTATTCCAGCCTGCTTTATCTTAAGCGCCTACCAGCCAACGAACTGAAGATCGACCGAGGTTTTATCACCGAGCTGGCTAAGTGTAACGATGACGCGGCTATCGTTTCGGCCATAGTAGCGCTCGGTAAAACGCTGGGGCTGAGGATCGTTGCAGAGGGTGTGGAAACCGCTGAACAACAACAGATGCTTACCGAGTTGGGTTGCGACATTTTGCAAGGTTACCTGCTGGGCAAGCCGATGAGCGCAGAGAGGATGCTGGAAAGCTTAAGCGCGACCAAGACTCTAGCGTGATACTGCACAAGCCATAGATTCAAGTTGGTGCTTGCTGGTGCAATTTGCAGACCCGCTACATCACCTGATTTAAGCATCAGTTAAACATTCGAATTGGGATTTACGGCTTCTCCTCATTCGTCCGATAGTAAAATTCACTCTAAGGCTAATCAATGTTCAACAAGGCAATCAAGCAGACCTTGGCTGAGGCTCTGCAAAAGCTTCAGGCCGCAGAAGCAAGGGCCGTGGCCGTTGACCGTTCGACGGCAACAATTGAATTTAAACCCGATGGCACCATCATAGGTGCCAATGAGAACCTTCTTACCACCATGGGCTACCGACTGGAGGAGATCGTCGGACAGCACCATCGTATTTTCTGTTTTCCTGATTACCAGGCGAGTGCCGACTATCGTAAGTTCTGGCAGCGCCTGGCTGGTGGCGAGTACATACGTGAACGTTTCCTGAGGCGTAATAAGCAAGGCCTGGAGGTCTGGCTCGAAGCCAGCTACAACCCTATCCGAGGCGCCGATGGTCGCGTCGAAGGCGTGCTGAAGCTGGCCACCGACATTACTACTCAGGTGATCCGTGAGCAGGAGCAGAGCAGCATGGTTCAGGCCATCAGTCGCTCGATGGCTGCGATTTCCTTTAACTTGAAAGGTGAGGTTCTCGACGCCAACGAAAACTTCGAGCAGGCCATGGGCTATCGCCTGGATGAGATTCGGGGAAAGCACCACCGCATGTTCTGCACACGAGGTGAAGCGGACTCTCCTGAATACCGCGATTTCTGGGAGCGACTGAACCGTGGTGAGTTCTTCTCTGGACGCTTCCAGCGACTCAACCGGCATGGCGATACCGTCTGGCTGAGCGCAACCTACAACCCGGTATTCGATGCCAGTGGCCGGCTTTACAAAGTAGTTAAGTTTGCCCGTGATATTACGTCCCAAGTGCGCCAGCAGCAGGCAGAATCCGATGCAGCCACGCTCGCCTACAATATATCCCAGCAGACGGACAGAAGCGCTCGCCATGGTGCCAAGGTCATTAGTGAAACGGTCGAGGTGGTACAAGGCATAGCAGCCGAGCTCTCACGAGCGGCTGAAGGCATCACTGCAGTCAATCAGCAGTCAGAGATGATCCGCAGCATCGTGCAGACCATCCGAGGTATCGCCGAGCAGACCAACCTACTTGCTCTAAATGCTGCTATCGAAGCTGCAAGGGCGGGTGAACAAGGCCGAGGTTTTGCGGTGGTCGCCGATGAAGTACGAAACCTTGCAGCCCGCACGGCGCAGGCCACCGTGGAAATCGTCGATGTTGTGAAGCGCAACCATGAACTAGCGCAGGATGCTGTGGAGAGCATGCAGGCTAGTCGCCAAAAGGTCGATCAAGGCGTCGATTTGGTCAGCCAAGCCGGCTTTGTGATAGAGGAAATTCAGAGCGGAGCACGGCAAGTAGTCGACGCCGTGCGCCAGTTCGCCGAGGCAAAGGAAGAGCTCTGATGTAACTGTATCGGGCACAACCTCGTAAGGCTGTTCCAATTTCTCACGATAAGCGTGCTTGTCCAATATGACATCATCGCTGCTTACTGGGCGCAACTGAACGTTTGCATCCGAGCATCACGTCTTACGCAATTAGACCGGTTGCCAAATATGCGGCAGCAAATGATCGATTTCACTCGCCCGCTGCGTCGGCAGGCGTGTGAGCACGTCCTTCAAATAGGCATACGGATCATGACCGTTGAGCCGCGCAGACTGGATCAAACTCATGATCGCCGCCGCCCGTTTTCCGCTGCGTAGCGACCCTGCGAAGAGCCAGTTCTTGCGTCCAAGAGCCCATGGTCGGATCTGGTTCTCTGCCCAATTGTTGTCTATGGGTACAGCCCCGTCATCGAGGTAGCGCGACAGCGCTGCCCAGCGTTTCAGGCTGTAATCGAGTGCTTTGCTGATGGCTGAGCCTTCGGGCACAAGGTCGCGCTGGGCGCTCATCCAGACATGTAGCATGTCCATTACCGGGACGGCTTTTTCTTTCCGTATTCGCCGCCGTAAATCCGGCTCCAGATCGCGGACTTCGCTCTCGATTTCGTACAACAACTGGATATAGCGCAGGGCTTGCTCAGCAAGCGTGCTTTTATTCGTAGCGTGCAGCTCGAAGAATTTGCGCCGTGCATGGGCCATGCAGCCGATTTCGGTCACGCCGAGTTCGAAGCTGGCTTTGTAACCGCCAAAATCGTCACAGACCAGCTTGCCCCTCCAGCCTTGCAGGAAGTTGCGAGCATGCTCTCCGGCACGGCTGGGGCTGAAGTCATAAACCACCGCTGCCACATCCGAGAACTGGCTGGTGGCGTAGGCCCAAACATAGGAACGGTGGGTTTTCTTTGTTCCCGGCATGAGCATTTGCACGGGTGTTTCATCGGCATGAATAATCTGCTGCCCGAGTACCACTTCGCGCAGCGCATCGACCAGCGGCTGCAACTGAACCCCAGTCACGCCAACCCATTCGGCCAAGGTTGAGCGTGGAATCGCCAGGCCCGCTCGACCGAAGATCGATTCCTGACGGTAAAGCGGTAAATGGTCAGCAAACTTGGCAATCATGACGTGGGCCAGCAGCCCAGCGGTTGGGATGCCCTTGTCGATGATCTGAGCCGGAACCGGTGCCTGGATAAGCGTTTCGCAGTCATCGCAGACCCATTTGCCACGTACATGACGCTCGACGGTGAACACGCCCGGTGTGTAATCCAACTTCTCACTGACATCTTCACCGATGCGTTTCAGCGCGCAGCCGCATGGGCAGTGAGTGTTGTCAGGTTCGTGATGGATCAGTGTGCGTGGAAACTCAGCCGGCAATGCAGTGCGCTTGGGCTTCTGCTTTTTCTCGGTCGCCGCTGGCACTGTTTGCAAGGCCTGAAGCTCTGCTTCAATCGCTGCGATATCTGTATCGATCAGGTCATCGAGCAAACTGGCCTGCTCAGGATTCATCTGCTCGCTGCGCTTGGCAAATTTCAAGCGCTTGAGCTGCGCAATTTCGAAGGTCAGCTTCTCGATCACCGTCTGATCGCGGTTGATCTTCTTGCCCATGGTTTCGACCGTCTTACCCATTGTTTCGACTTGCGAGAGCAATTGCGCAGCTAAGGCACGCAGTTGGTCGGGAGTCATTTGGTCGAGATTGGGAGAAGAAGTCATGCGCCGAATTTTGCCAGAGCAGGCGCTTCGCGGCGATAGACCGATAGGCTAATGGCAGCCGTTAAAGCAGTGTGATCGAGCCGCCGGAACCTGCTCGTTGCCATGGCAGGCCCAATACCAAGGCTTGGAGTTGCTCGGTGTCCAACTGCATTTCAGAGCCATGACGAATGCTTGGCCAGTGGAACTTGCCCTGGCTCAACCGGCGCGCCGCCAGCCATATGCCGAAGCCGTCATGCACCAGCACTTTCATGCGATTGGCGCGGCGGTTGGCGAAAAGATAAGCACAGTGCGGCTGCGCCGCACCGAACACCGCAATCACCTTGGCTAATGCCGTTTCGGTACCAGCGCGCATGTCCATCGGCTCGGTGGCGAGCCAGATGGAGTCGATGCGAATCATCGCAGAAGGTCTCGAAGAAAGGTCGCGCAGGCAGCAGCATTTTCAGTGGGCCAGTTCACTGTGACGGTGCCACGCGGGTGCTGTATTTCAACGCAAATATTCGATGATGATGTGTGGGATTTCGCCCCTGCCAGCGGCACGGGTAACGGAATAAATGCAGGTTGCAGCGCTGTGCTTTTCTGCGCTTGCAGGCGAATCCATTTGTGGACGAGGTTTGCGTTGAGGTTATGGCTGAGTGCGATGCTGGCAATCGAAGCACCGGGCTGGGCACACTCTTGAATGACCTGAGCTTTGAAGGATTTGGAATAGGAACGGCGTGTTGGCTGCATGAAATACCCGCTTAAAAGGCTAGAACTGGTGCCCACTTAAATGTAAGTGCACACCATGTCTTGGCTTTGCAGGGCTGGGTAGATGACTTGGCCGTACGCATACAACGAAGCTGTCTCTCAGCGCCTTGATGATCTCCGACACCCGCGTCTTCTCCGAATCATGGGTCTTACCTCTGACTACAGCGGTGGCTGGGTCGAGGCTATAGTCGCCGTCTGCGTGCTTGTGCAGCCGGTAGACTCCCCCAGTTTTTTCGCTTTATGCGCTGGCCTGATTGTCCAAGTTCTTTTTGAGCACCTGCTCGATGTTCTGGCTCCATGCCGCTTTGAACGCCGGATCAGAGGCAAACAGCTTATAGAGCTCCAGCTCGTCCTTTCGCCTTTTCAGCATCACGTCCTGGAGCATCTTTTCCAATGCGAGGCCGCGATTGTAAGGGTCAGCATTGTCCTCGTACTTGGCTGTGTAGTCCGGGTGTGCGCGGATGCTGTTGACGATGTTGACGAACTTGACACGTTGCTCCTCAGGCGTCGCGCTCCAGCCATGAAACCACCGCTCGTTGAAGCTGCGAATGATTTCATCCAGCGGATCAGTTTCCGGATCGCCGTCGCGGTTGCCGCGTGGGTTCGGGTTTTGCGGCGTCAGTTCCGTGTCGGAATCGTCGAGGCCGATTTCCTGGTTCAGCTTCGTGCGCTCCAAGCCATACGATGACAGGTCAACGGCCTCAAGCAGTTCGTCGAGCATATCCTGATTGGGATCTTCGATCATGAGCTTGGGAATCAGAAACTTCAGCAGCCAGAACAGCTTTTCCCACACCAGCACTTCAAACGGGATGATCGACGCCATCTGACCGTAGATCTTCACGAACTGCTTGGCCTTGATCTTGAAGTCGATCTTCTCGGGGTCCAGCAACTCCAACTCAGTGTTGAAGCGATTGGCTGCAACATCGATGATCGGGCTGAGGGCCTGGGCATCTTCACCGGCAAAATAACGTGTGACGAAGTCTTCGACCTCCTGCCACTCGTATACTCCAACTTGGTCCAGTGCGTCCTTCAGCTCGTGCAACACGTTGACGTCGGTCGCCTCGGACAGCGTTGTCACGGTGTAGAAGGGATCGAAGGCCGTCTTGATGTCATCGACGCTGTTGAAGAAGTCGAGGATGAACAGATCTTCCGTTCGCTTGCCCAACTTTGGGGCCGAACGGTTCAGGCGAGACAGGGCTTGGACGGCTAGGACGAACTGCAGCTTCTTGTCCACATACATCGCAGCCAGCTTGGGCTGGTCAAACCCGGTCAGATACTTGTTGGCCACGATCAGCAGCCGATAGTCGTCAGTGTCGAACTTTTCCCGCGTCTCACTTTCAGGAAAGCCGTTCATTTCGGCTTCGGTGTGCTTCAACCCATCGACGGTCTTCTCTCCCGAAAAAGCGATCAACGCCTTAAACGGGGTTCCTTGTGCGTCGAGCAGCTTGTTTACAGCCTTGTAATAACGGATTGCGGATTCGATATTCTGGGTAATGATCATCCCCTTGGCCTTGCCGCGAAGCTTCTTGGCATTCACGACCTGTGGGATGAAATGGTCCAGCATAATCTCGGCCTTGGTGTTGATCGTGTGCTGGCTGCGTTCGACATAGGCCCGCAGCTTCTTCTGAGCCTTCTGGGTGTCAAAAAGCGGGTTTCCCTCCACGGACTTCTGGATTTCGTAATAGCTTTTATAGGTCGTGTAGTTAGCCAGCACATTGAGGATGAAACCCTCTTCAATGGCCTGCTTCATGCTGTAAAGATGGAATGGCTTGAAGCTCCTGTCGGATTGCTGTTCGCCAAACTTCTCAAGCGTGGTCGCCTTAGGCGTTGCGGTAAAGGCCAGATAGGACGCGTTACCGCGCATTTTGCGGGACTGCATCGCCGCCAGGATTCGGTCTTGCGGATCATCCTCGTCCAGGTCGGTGTCCCCGGCACCCATCGCGCGGTTCATGGTGTCATGGGCCTGGCCGCTTTGACCGCTGTGCGCCTCGTCGATGATCACGGCGAATCGTTTTTCGCTTAGGTCCGCAATGCCATCAATGATGAAGGGGAACTTCTGAATTGTCGTGATGATGATCTTCTTGCCGTTCTCCAGCGCGGATTTTAGGTCGGCTGAACGCAGCGCTGGGGCGACGATGTTCTTGACCTCAGAGAAGTCCTTGATGTTGTCGCGCAGCTGCTTATCGAGCAAGCGCCGGTCCGTCACCACAATAACCGAGTCAAACAAGGGCTGGTCTAGGCCCTTGGCGCCAGGGAGGCCGACGCTATTGGGGTACGCGTCGATCAGCTGATAGGCCGCCCAGGTGATCGAGTTCGATTTGCCTGATCCCGCCGAATGCTGGATCAGATAGCTGTGGCCGACACCGTTGGTGGACGCGTGGTCCAGCAAGCGGCGCACCACGTCCAACTGCTGATAGCGCGGGAAGATCAGCGATTTCTTCGCCAGCGGATCGGTGGCTTTGCCCTCCAGCAGAACGAAATGCTGGATGATGCCCGCAAGGCTGGCGGGCAGGAACACCTCTTCCCACAGATAGGCGGTCTTGTGGCCGCTGGGGTTCGGCGGGTTGCCCTCGCCATTGTTGTGGCCCTTGTTGAACGGCAGAAAGAAAGTCGAGGCCCCGGTAAGCTTGGTGGTCATGAACACCTCGTCGGTGTCCACCGCCATATGCACAAGTGCGCGGCCAAATTGCAGCAGAGGCTGGGTGGCGTCGCGTTTTTCGTGGTACTGCTTCTGGCCATGAAAGCGGGCAGTTTGCCCAGTCCAGGCGTTCTTTAACTCGACCGTGACCAAGGGTATGCCGTTCAGGAACAGTACCATGTCGATTTCTTCCAGAGGGTTACTCTGCGAATAGCGGACCTGTCGAGTGATGCTCCAAATATTGGCAGCGAAGTTTTCGTGGATGCGGGGGGCAGAGCTGGCCAGCGGAGCGGGGTACATCAGTGAGAAGAACGCGTCATCGACCGATAGACCCTTTTTCAGCAGATGCAGCAGGCCGTGCCTTTTGATCATCCGATCAAAGCGCTCAAGGATCTTAGCTTGCCAATCTGATGGGTTGCGCGATTGCAGCTTGGCCAGCTCCTTGCCCTGTGTCGACTCCAAAAACTGCCAGAACATGGCAGTGTCTAGCGCATACTGGGCGTTGAAGTCACCGGGCAGGCCGATGCTATAGGGGCCGCCGCCAACCGGCACGGGCTTGCCTGCCAGCTCTTCGGTCGTCCAGCCGGTCAGATATTTCTGAATCGCCTGCTCGAGTGCAACTTCCCTAGTATTGCTGACCATATACTATCCCTTAAATAACCTTGATCTTGCCGGTGACGGCCGCGTTGATTAGGCTGGCTTTGTATTCCTTGAGCGCGGCGATCTGGCGTTCTTTGATGGCAATACCATTCTCAACCTTCTCGCATTTTCTTTTGATTTCGTCCGCAATCTCACGCTGTTCATTGATGGGTGGAAGGAAAAGGTCGACCATCGCGAAATTTTCGAAGGTCAAGTCTTGCCCGTCGCGAATGAAGCTTGCAGTTGTTTGCAGGGCTTTAATATATCGAGGGCTTTTGAAAAGGTAGCCGAAGAAGGTCGGGCAAATCTCCTCGTGCGGTCGCAAAATAATGTAGGAGGACCTGATGCAGCCCGCCGCCCAAGCTCGCTCCAGGCCGCCTTGGAAGCTGCGCATGCTGATCACGAAGTCGTCCAACTCTACGTGCTTGCGTTTTTCGAGGTTCGTCTGGATTTTCACGACCCTGCGACCAACCAGCTCCTCAAACTTCTCTTGAGGAATAACCCCATAGGATTGGGTGGCAGAAAGCTGAATGTCATCCTTTCGCGCCAACTCTTTGCGTTGCGTGAAGACAAACTTGCTGCGCCGCACCTCCCAATGCGCTGGGATTTGGCCAATCCAGTCGATGCCGCTGTCTTTCAATGGAGTGGCGGAATTCAGGCCGCGGTTTACGGCTTCCTGAATGATGATCTGACGCCGCTCGCGTAGCAGCGTGATCTGGTCTTCCTTGATCTTCACAGCTACATCGATCTTGGCGCACTTCTCGTCCAAGAATGTCGCGATCGAACGCTGCTCCTCAATGGGAACGATGAATAGGTCGACCGCCGAGAAGTTGTCAAAGCGAAGCGCCTGCCCATCACGCACTAGATTGGATGTGCTTTGTAGGGCCTCAATATATCTGGTGCTTTTAAGTAGATAGCGAAAAAAGGCTGGCTCTACGCGCGGTCCAGGTCGCAAAGCGACATATGCTGAACTAACGCACCCCGTGTGTTCAGAGTACTCAATTCCGCCCTGGAAGCTACGCATGCTCATCACGAAGTCGCCAGATTCAACATGTTTTAGAATGTCAAAATCAAGAAAGACTTGGGTCACTCGGCGTCCCTCAATCTCCATGAATTGCGATTGAGGAATCACGCCGTATTTTTGAGTAGCTGCAAGTTGTGGCTCGCCCCGTCTTGCGCGCTCTTTGCGGTCAGAAAAAAGCCATTTGCTTCGCTCAACTTTCCAATGCGATGGTAATTTACCAATCCATCTAACATTACTTTCTGCGTAGCTTTCGTACTGCTCGAACCCAAACCTATCCATCATCCCACCTCCGACAACGCCGCCATCGGGACACCCAAAATATCCGAGATCAGTCCGTCAGCCTGCTGCTCCAGCGTCAGAATATCCGCCGTAACTTCGCCCAAACTCCGCAGCGGCTTGTGATAGTGGAAGTATTTGTTGAAGCTGATCTCGTATCCGATTTTGACCGAGTCGAGGTTGATCCAGGCCTCTTCGACATAGGGCCTCACCTCGGCCAGGAAGTAGCCGTGAATGCTGTCCTTCAGCGGCACAGACTCGCTGTCGCGGAGGTCGGTGTTTGAGGCGTAGGTCAGCCAGGTGCCATCGGCCTGTGCATAAAAGCCAAAATCGCCTAGCGCTGATACGTCGCAGCCTAGCTGCGCAGCTACCGATGCGAGCTCCAGGTCGGTAAAGCGAAGAGATTTGTCTATCACCTTTTCTGCGTCCTCGGCATACCAGCTCACCGCATTCAAGATGGCGTTCTTCTCGGTCGCTGACAGCTTGATCTTTCGGGTCTTCAGCACCTTGCTAATGCGATCACAAAACTCGTTGTAGTCGGCAGTTTCATCCGTACCGATGGCCTGCATCAACTGGTGTCCGTGATCGAGCAATTCGCGCAGACGCTTCCAGTTGGCGGTATCAATTAACTTGGCGCGGGCCTTGGCGTTCAGGGTGATGCCCTGCTCTTCGCACCACTCCATGACCGGCTTAGCATGCGCATTCAGGAAGCCCGGCTCATAGACCGCCTCACCGTGTGCTTCCCACAGATACTCCATCGGTTCGCGCAGGGATTTATCGAAGCGCAGGGGAGCAAGCCGTTCAGCGCTGAACTGGGCGCGGCGGCGGTCGGGGCGCTCGATAGTGACCTTGTGATAGCCGAAATCGGTGTTGTCGTAGATCTGCACGGCAATGCCGGTGGGGTCGCCGTTGGCATCCAGCTTCCGTTCGACCGATTGGAAAGCAAGATAGGCGCTTGTGATTTCTTCGACATGTTCAGGAGCGAATTCGCAGTTCTTGTCACCAAGGTTTTTGCGTAGCTTACGAAATAGCGGGTTGGCGTCGATCAGTTGCACCTTGCCCTGTCGTGCTGCGGGCTTGGCGTTGGTCAGCAGCCAGATATAGGTGGTGATGCCGGTGTTGTAGAACAAGTTGTTCGGCAACTGGATGATGGTGTCGAGCAGGTCGTTTTCGATGATGTGGCGGCGGATGTTGGACTCGCCGCTGCCAGCATCGCCTGCAAACAGGCTGGAGCCGTTGTGGACCGAGGCGATACGCGAGCCTATGGAACTGTCCTTGGTGGACTTCATCTTGCCCACCATATCCATCAGGAATAGCAGTTGGCCGTCATTGGAGCGGGGGGTTGCGTCTTTGGTTTCCCTGGTGCCCCAGTAATTATTCAGCTCGACCTTGAAGCGCGGGTCGATGACGTCGTTGCCGTCCTTGATGTATTTGAGTTCACTGTTCCAGCTTTTGCCGTAGGGCGGGTTGGATAACATGAAATCAAAGCGCTGGGCGGCGAACTCATCGGTGGACAGGGTGGAGCCGACCTTGATGTTTTCGGGGTTGTTGCCCTTAATCATCATGTCGGATTTGCAGATGGCATAGGTCTCGTCGTTGATTTCCTTACCGTACAGATAGACGTCGCCGGTAGCTTTGATCAAACCATCGGGGTCAATGACGTAGTTCTGCGACTCCGTTAGCATGCCGCCGCTACCACAGGCGGGGTCATAGATGGTCATAACGGGGGGCAGCCGATCCTTGATCGGGTCGAAGACCAGGTGGGTCATAAGGTGGATCACTTCACGCGGAGTAAAGTGCTCGCCCGCCTCCTCGTTGTTATCTTCATTGAACTTGCGGATCAGCTCTTCGAAGACATAGCCCATGCCGAGGTTGCTGAGGGCTGGCAGGGTGTTACCGTCAGGGTCTTCGACCTGATGTGGCGTGAGGTTGATGTAGGGCGAGATAAACTTTTCTAGCACGTCCAGTAAGACCTGCTTGTTTGCCATGTGCCGCATCTGCTCCAGTAGCTTGAAGCGCGAGATGATCTCTTTGACGTTGTCGCTGAACCCGTTCAAGTAGTCTTCCACGTTGGCCAGCAGTATCTGTTGGTTGTTAGTGGCGGTTGCATGCAGCAGCTTCAGTGTCCATTTGCTCGTGTTGAAGAATACGTAGCCAGAGGCCGCCTTTAGCGGTGCATCGTCCAGCTCAGTCGCCTTCATTTCGCCTTTCTGAAAGCGGACCTCCTCCAGGACTTCGGCCTTGGTGGGCTCGAGGAGAGTATCGAGGCGACGCAGAACAACCATCGGCAGGATGACGTCACGGTATTTGCCCCGGACGTAAACGTCGCGAAGGCAGTCATCCGCGATAGACCAAATGAATGAGACAAGTTTGGTATGTGCGTAATGGTTCATGGGGAAGGGGCTATTGTCCTGGTGTCAAAGGGGCGCGACGTGTAGCTGAACGGCCGTAAACCCACCATTATCCATGAGCGTTACAGACTCGGCCACCGTGGTGTTTTTTACTTGTCAAATCCATTAAAGGAGACCCATGAATACGAACATTCGGTGAGGTCTGGACTCTGTACGAAACCAGCTGTCGTAAACACCGCAGCGAACAGTCCAGCGAGAGCATCGCAGAAAAGCTGTCCGCGAGGTTGTCGTAGCGGTTACCAATCAGGTGGTTGTCTTTCAGCCAGCAGAACATCCGCTCAATGATGTCTCGTCTCGTGTATTGGGGCTTGTTGAGCCGGCGGGGTGCCGCGGGCTTTGGCTTACGTATCATCTTGCGCAGCGGGATGACTGGCTGCATTCGATAACGGTCAGAGTGCTGACGAAATGCCTCTGCGTTATAGCCCTTGTCGGCAACCAGCCTTTACCGGGTCAGTTTTCGGTCAGCGGTAACAGTCACAGCGTCATTCCTGACATATTACGCAGCCGAAAGCTCCAACCTCCGCACAGGCAGCAAAGAAAGACGACAATAACCAATAGGCTGGACGAAGTACGGGCTTGCAGTGTGACCCGCTGCGATGTCCTGAAACGCTACTTCAACCGCGCTCTTGCTCAGGGATTAGGTCACGATGGCCTTACCAATTTGGAACGGATTGCGTACCGAATTGAGCTAGATCTATTACCGCACCTTGCTCAAGGTTGGTAGCGCCGCCGGTGATATATGACTGAGGCCGCCACGCAAAACTGGAGTACTCGTGTGCTGGATCGATAGATCGGCATGCTCTACTACGAGCGTCTGTTGGTGACCCAGGATCGCGCCGCTGTCGGATAGGAAGCCGCCAGCAACTTGAACGCCAACCGATAAAGAACGCAGGAGGGTTAGACCTGTAGATGGCAATATGCTAGCTTGGCTCTGTCTAGTTTAGTGAGCTGTGTGGCGTTTTTGTGGGGCTGACCGCCACCAGAATCCTTTAAATAAAGATCACCAGATTCAGGACTATTTACAAAATGCAGACAAGGATTTTAGTCGCATTATTGATCTACTTAGGATCTTACCTTCCCCTGAGCATGATCTTACTCGTCCAAGATTTTACAATGGGTTCGACTGCTCAAAGTCTGTGCTCAGACTGGAAAAATTTCGCCAGTCAATGTGAGCTGCCGTTAAAGCATCCCTTATTAGCACTTGGTTTTTTTACCCTCTGTCTCATTTCGCTCTCAATATCATTAGGAACAATTTGGCTCGCCACACCAAAGCGGAAAATCATTGTGGAAGAGTGCAAGCATGTTCCAGCAGATCTAATGAACTACGTTTTGCCTTATGTGGTTTCATTTATGAGTTTGGATTATCAAGAGACGGGTAAATTTCTGGGTTTTTTTATATTTCTGGCTTGGATATTTTGGCTGACTTACAAGTCGGGGCAAGTGATTTTAAATCCTGCGCTGGTTGCGTTTGGTTGGGGACATTACGAAATAAAGTATCGATATGAAGGCGACTCTATATCGAATGCAGAAGGTTGTTTGGCTAAGTTTCAACCGTTAACTGGTGATGTTCTTCGTTATAGCAGTATTGATAAAGTCAAAATTCTAAAACAACGAGACTAACATTATGGCCGATCTTTTAGCATTGAAAGCGTTTGATGTCCTCAATTCAACTGTTACTCTGTGGGTTTTCAAGAGATCTACTCGCGCGGGTAAAATAGTTTACACAGGGCGCTGGGTTGAGACTTCTGAACTTTTGGATGCTAAAATAAAAGAAAATGTCAATGCTGCAGTCCAAAGTGTCGAAGAAATTCGAGAATACTCGCTGCTCGCCGAAAATAACGAAACTAGTGTCTTGTCGATTCCAGCAGATGAAACACATGCAGGACAATTGATACAAGAGTGCGTGGCTCGCGATGAAAAGAAGGTGAAAAAACTTAAAGATATACAGAATGCCCATTTTTATGCAATAAGGCTTACTCTTGATGATCAAAATTCTCTCTATGCAGTAAAATCGACCGATGACTCTTGGAAGTTAAAGAAGCTGGCTGGCGCATATAGGGCGGTATTCAAAGACAATGCTCTGGATATCGATAATACGCCAACTTTTAATATTTCTAAGAGTATAGATTTTTTCATTTTTGACGGCGATGTAATTGCTAAGCAAAAAAATAAGACGGAGTCAATATTAAGCTATAAAGAGGCTCATAAAGAAGATTTTGGGTTGTTAAAGCTGGAGCCGAAATTTTCATCATTGTTTTCCAGTATGGATGAGATTGATGCCTATGTGGGAAACAATAAGATTCAGTTAAGAAGAGCCTCCGCAATTAAGCAAAAGGCCCACTACAATAATGATGTTTATATACAAAATATTCGTAATAATGCTGTGGAAATGCAACTGCTAATTGATTTTGATTTGAACGGGAAAATAGTGCCAAGCGCCGAAAGTTGTAAGTACATTTTTTTGGCTCTTCTCAATCATCGGTTGTTTTCCCGTTTCTCTGGAGAGTATTACGACGTACAAAATATTGAAAATATTTAATACTCTATCGGTAGCTATTATAGCTGTGGCCTTGTCTCCGTCACCATCCTTGGTTGCAGAGTCGATGAGATGACCGCGTGAGTGTTTTGCGTTATCCAGATTCTCTTATCTTGGATCGTTCTCTACCGCGGGATGAAGATGGCTCAGGTGAATAGGACCACAAGCGAATCGTTGGTACTGAATTAACTTCCGTCGGCGTGCATCACCTATTTGGCGAAGCATGTTCGGTCGTTCCCGATCCATGTAGGCGGTTGGGAATAGCGCCGGATCGTAGGGGATGGCATCCAGCACGTCGATTCCATATTCGACATAAACACGCTTGCCGAGCGGTGTCAGGGCTAAGGCCTTGATCCGGCGGATATGCTCTGATATGACTCGATACCCATCATTTACCAGCAGGTCGCGCAGATAATGGTTCGACGCGCGAAGTGCAATCGTCACCCGCACGGATTCCCGATGTGGCCGATCCTGCCAGTAAGAGAATAAATTGAATAAACGAGACTTCAGACATGTGATGGGGTCGATGACGGCGATCTGCACACCTTCGATATCCAGGACAGATAAATACTTGAAAATCTCTTTTTGAGGCGCGCCCCCGACGCTGTCCATTTCCAGGATATCGACAATGACCTCTTTACCGTCAACCCAGTCAATATACGCGGCGGCAATGTTTATAGTGTTGTCGTCCATCTTAGCCTTGCGAAAAGGGACTCCCATCACGCGGGCGCAATAATCAATAGAGTTGGGTTTACCGATAAAGTCCAAATCATCGCTAGTGACGAATCCGACATCCTCGCCTGTCATTTCGTCGATGAGGTATTGCCGGGCCCAAAGCGTAAGCGATTGCCCGCCAACGATCACAAGGCCGTAATCGGTGACAGCTGATTGAATTGAGGGGCGGTAGACGCGCTGAATTAGATCGAGCAGAAATGCGAAGAGCTCTGAACGTTCAAGTAAGGCGAACGGAGCGTCTTCGTTTGCCGCTTCGGGCATCAGTTGCTTAGCGCAGAGAATCGTAGTGGGCGAGCGATTGAAGCAGAGTTGCCACGAAGGGCGGCTTTGGCACGGGCAGCAGCCATTTCAAGCATCTCAGGGTCTGCAGCATAGACAGCATCAACCTGGCGGTCACGTGAGCTGCTTTTAAGGCTCATCATTTCCGCAAAGCTAAGGTCTTTTGAATGCTGGTGGCCGCTGATCATGGCGAAAGTACCCATAAGGGTGGAAATAGACTTGGATTTGAGGTTAGCACATTCAGTTGGCGCATTTATAGGCGAAGGGCTGTGGTTGCAAGGGATTAGCCGACGAAATGCATGGGTTAGGGTGCCGTCTAGGTGCATGGGGCCTGTTTCACCGGCCCCATGCACCTAGACGGCTCTTAACGGCACTAAGTACCATGGTCTTTATCGAGATAACCATTTGTCAAGGGAAATGTCAACGTGGAGGGCCACTTATGTGGCCGGGACGGTCGGCGCTTAGATATCAAGGCAAAGCCAGCTCCGGCCTAATCTTTTCGAGATAAGTTGTGCGGTGAGCCTGTAGTAGTAACGGGTGGCTTCTGAGCGGTCCTTCAGCTGGTGTACCAAAAACCAACGCACATGCTTGAAGTGCCAGCCCCAAGGGTTATCGCGCTGCCACCTCTGTTGGATAGCTGCCTGCATGATACGAGCTTGTCGAATGTGTCTTTGCTGCGTGGCTGTCGAACCGTTCAGTACTCCACCCAGGAAAAGTGCCATATCGAAAGGCTTGCTCACGCTCTACCCCCAATGTAAGCCGAAACCACCTCGATTCGATTGTGCCCAAGCTCAAGACTAATTTGCCGTCGCGCGCTTTGGTCCAGAGCGTGGTCGATGCGATAGCATCGGCCACCATTGACGGGGGCCGCGTGGCCCGTGAGCTGTATGTAGCGCTCGCACGCATAAGCCGCTCGAAATTCATGAACCCCCTTCAGTCCCAGCTTCTGAAGCAATTCACGGGCTGGCCTCACCGTCTGTTGCTGGAACTTGGCGTAGCTTTCACCTTCGGCCAGCAAATTGCGGCTGTGGGGTGGCGAGGCGTGACGAGCCATCTGCAAGGCTGCCTTAACCTCGTTATTTGCGATGATCCAGCGCGCTGCTGAAGCTCCAGCCCGGCCGCCTTTGGTCCCATCCTGAATATTGATGCGGCCTAAGTGTTTAGCCTCACGTTGCAAACGTGGCAGGTCAGCCAAGATCGTTTCGCGCAAGCGCATGCCGGTTGCGCGGGCCAAGCAGACAATCGCAGCGACGCGGTGGTGTTGCTGTTCGCGAAGCGCTTCAATCACTCGACTCAGTTGTTGGTGATCTTGGCCATTCGGTGCGCGGGTGCGTACGCTTGATCGCTGCATGCCGAGTGCCTTGCTCGGGCTGGCGATTTTCACGTACTGGTCGCCGCGTAGTGCTGCGAGGGTACGGTTTACGCTACTCAGGCGGTTCTGCGCGGTGGCGATGCAGATTTCACCTTGTTGGATTTGCTGACGCAGGTGTGTGGCGTAGCTGTGCAAGGTACTGCGATCTATCTGGCGGGCGTCGTTGTAACCGGGGCCGTCCGCTGACCGACACCACTTCACGAAAGCCTGCCAGCGATCACTGTGTGCTTTGACCGTAGCGAAGTGGCCGCCGGCAAACAGATCTTTCAGCGCTTGTGGGCCGGCATAGCTGAGCTGACGGCCGTAGCCAAAGTTGCGCCCGTCACGTCGGCCGACCAATGCCATCGGCTTCACCGTTTTCATTGTCTTGCAGAAAGCGCAGCACCGCTTTCCAGTGGGCGCTGATCTTGTTCACTTGTTGCCAATGTGCGGGACGAATAATCAGGGCGTTTTGCTGATGCCGCAGCATTGCTCCCTCTTCGCGCAGTTGGTGGATCAGTTGGCCGATGTTGACAGGCCCTAAGGCGGGTGTGGCGACAACGGCGCCAGTGGCGACAACCCTTGTAGTTGCTGCTCTGAAGCATGGCGACAAGGCGGCGACGGAAGTGGCGACACTCCGCAATGCAGGTCGTGTCTGATGCTGCGCCTGGTAACGGCGCACCGCGTCATTGAGGCGGAACATGGCGCACCTCGAAGGTCTTTCCGTCAGAAGAGTCCAGCCAGCTATGTGAGATCAATTCGACCAGCAGCGTAATGGTGTGATGACTGCTTTTGCGGGCAAAGCGGGGGCCATTGCGATTGAGGTCGCGGACGGTAAATTGGGTCCAGCCTTTTTGCGTCAGCCAGCGCAGCAGTCGATCCGCCTCCTCGCGTAACTTGTTGATGGGTTCTTGCTCCGTCAGGCGCTGGATTTCGGCCAGGTAGTAATCCATCAGCGTCGAGGCGCGCTGGATATGGGGTTCGTCCACTACGGGCGCGTCTTCAATCACCGCCAATACCCCGGCGATACGCAGTACATTGGCGGCTGCTTTCCCGGCGACAGATTGAATGCCGGCCAGCTCGCCAAACTCACCAGATTGGCATTCGATGGTGTCGTGAATATCGATCCAGGCACCGCGAGCGCTGGGTGTCAGTTCCAGCCTGTCAGGGTTAAGTGAGCCGTCGTTGTGTAGCGACAGCGGCTTATCCAGCAGAGCGGTAATGCGCGCTTGGTAGCGCTGGATCCTGGCATCTCGCGTAAGGTCGACCGCCTTGTACAAGCGTCGCCCCACTAGGCGTTCGGGCCAACTGATCAGGCAACGGCCAAGGATGCCTTGGCCGTTGATCATCCGGTCTGTGAGTAGCTGGGTGGCCAGGTAAGGTTGCAGCATCAGATGCAGACTGAGGCGACGATCATAAGCTCGCAGGCTTTCGCCAGGCATGGAGCGCGCCCGGTCGATGGGGCTGCCGTCCCAGAGTGCTGACAGGGTGGTGATGGCCTTGAGTTGGTTCTCTTTGCTCATGGTGCTGCTGCCCAGAAACTGGCCGCCCTCATCGTTGAATAACCCCATGCTGGGCAAGCCCTGGCATAGGTTTTTGATCAGCGCCTCAATGGTGGGCTCGGCGATGATCAACCTGGGCGGTATGGGGTCGGATAACTCACGAGCTTCGTGCTTTCCTCGAATGGCGGCGCGATTGGATTTCAGTTGTTCCAAATACAACGCCCACTGCCGCCGCTCCCACTCACGCGCAGCCGCCAGCGCCAGATGATCCACTGCGCTTTTCCGATCACCCGACGATGCCACCGTCAGCATGTACAGGGACAACGGATAAACACGGCCATCGAGATGCACATTGGCGTGCGACTGGGCCACCAGGGCGGCAGTGGCCAACACCGATTGCGCAGCCATGGCGCAGGGCACGCCGATCACCTCTGCCATGCGTTCGACGGCTGGTCCTAATATCTGTCCCAACGCTTCGACCGGATACGCCAGCGGCTCGGGCCGGTATTCCAGCAGCGGCTGTGGCAGGTCAAACGCTTCGCACAATTGCATCGTCATTCTCCTGGTGCTTCGAATTTCCCCCTCACTCTCCCCGCCACGGTTGTTGAGTGTTATCAGGGATCAAGGCCCCTGCAGCCTGTGAGGGTGTCCACTTACGCGGGACGGGCGGCTCTTTACGACCGGGAGCTTGGGCATCTCATGATCTTGCCTCCTGAGCACCGATAACGGTGGGCGGGTGGAGGCTGCGTTGGCTGACGAGACCAGCGCCGCGAGATCCTGAGTCTGTTGCAGGCAGTAATGCGATGACCAGGGCGTGCCTGACTGTCAGTCAGGTGCAGTCCATTCCGTGGGCTGCGGCACCATCATCTGCATTGCTGCTGCGTGTGACATCGGGGTTTGTCACGCCGATTGTCACATTGACAAACGCTGCAATGTGTTGCCCGGCAAGGGCTGCGGCAGTGGTTTCGGCGCCCGTCTCTTTCCTGGAGAAAGAGACGGGCGTGGGCTGCCGCATTTGCACTGTGGATAAGTTGGCTTCGATCACGTTGGGCGTGACTGCGCGCCTAATTGGAAGCGAGCGCGCATGGCTGGGACCACCACTGTAGGGCGTAGCCTTAAAGATCCCTGGCTACCTGGGCAATGCTGTCGATGACAGCGCTCTACGGCTCTGGTGTAGCGCGTGCTCGGAGGGTGGTCAACCGTGTATGGGGTGGGGTTTTTAGGCGATGGATGTGTATGGAAGACGGTGGCTTTGAATGGACAGTGGGCCGTTCGTCGGTTTTTAAAGTGAGCCCCTGAGGGCGGGAAGGCAAAGCCTTCCTGCCCTCAGGGGCTGGGCCTTAAAAGCTTGTGGGCGATGCAGATGGTGGCGACGGTCGCCGCTTTGTCGCCATGCGCAGGACCGCTAAATAAGTGGGTTGTCGCCAGTGTCGCCGCTGTCGCCAGTAGGAACTGATTAACGAAACGGGATGACGTTCCCGTTTTTGTTTTCATGAATGGCCGTCACCGACAAATTGCCGGTGGCGGCTTTTTGAATGTAGTCGCTCCACCAAGTCATCATCGGGCGTCTTCGCTCGATGTAGTCCGCTCGGTTGTACGCGCTTCGGACTTCGTCTTTGTCGACATGGGCGAGTGCGACTTCAATCAACTCCGGGTCCCATCCATGTTCGTTGAGGATGGTACTAGCCATTGATCGCAGGCCGTGGCTGACCAGCCGATCCTGAAAACCCATACGTTTTAACGCCATGTTCGCGGTTTGGCTGTTGGCGTGAGTACGCGGATTTCGGTCTGCCGGAAACACATGTTCCCGGTGGCCGCTATAGGGTTTGAGTGTCTCTAGCAACGCGAGCGTCTGGTCGCTCAGGGGGATGGGGTGCGCTCGGCGTTTTTTCATGCGCTCCTTTGGGATGGTCCAGATGCGTTTCTCGAAATCAATTTCTGCCCAGGCCGTTCCGGCAGCCTCGGCAGGGCGGGTCATGGTGTGCAGTTGCCATTCGATGAGGCAGCGGGTGATGCGTTTAATGCTAGCGTTGGCAATCGCCACCATGAGGTCGGGTAGTTCTTCGGGGGGAAGTGCCGGCATGTTTTCTTTTTGCGGCTTTTTGAAGGCTGCCCGTATGCCGCTGAGCGGGTTCGCGAAGATCAGTCCGCAGTTGACGCCGTAGGCCATGATTTCGTTGAGACGTTGGGAAAGTCGCTTGACCGTCTCCAGGCTGCCTTTGGCCTCGATCGGGCGTAGGAGCTTGATGATCATGGGGGCGGTGATGTCTGCGAGGGGTGTGGCTTTGAGGCTGGGGAAAACATGCAGCGTGAGTGAGCGCCAGATGTCTTCGGCGTAGGCCGTTGTGACGGAGTGTTTTTTCAACTCGAACCAAGCGGTGGCCACCTTCTCGAATATGTGCTCGGTTTTTGCCAGCTTGGCCTGCCTTAGCTCATCGCGGTGCGCTTTGGGGTCGATGCCTTGCGCCAGCAGTTCGCGTGCCTCAGCTGCTTTCTTTCTGGCATTTGCCAACGAGAGGGCTGGGTAAGGGCCGAGCGCCATGTTGAGGCGGCTTTTGGTTACCGGCGCGCGGTAATTGAAGTTCCAGATCATCGAGCCACTGGCTCTGACCCTGAGTTGAAGGCCGTCGCCGTCAGTGAGAACGAAGTCTTTTCCTGTTGCCTTGACTGCCTTGAGTTGGCGGTCTGATAGGCGGGCTGCATTAGTAGGCATGAGAGCTACCTCTGACACCGTTTTGGTATCCCAAAAATAGCACCAGTGGGCTCGGGATACCAACTGGGATACCAAAACGCCTGGAACTCTAAAAGCTTCTGTGGAAGCCAATGGCGGTGAAAGCCCCGTATTTACTGGGTTTCAGGCACAAAAAAAGACGTCCGTGGACGTCTTTAGATGATGAAGTGGTGGAGCCGGGGGGATTTGAACCCCCGTCCGCCAGTACTCCGCTGTCGGTACTACATGCGTAGCCGTTTCTATTAAGTTAACCCTCAGCGACCCGAAGGGCAGGGTGCTTTGGGCGAGTTGTGTAAGTTTTAGCCGCTTCGTCCACAACGTACTGCACGGCGATTCTGTTCTATATGACAATCACTTTGGGTTTACAGACATCCCCTGGTGATTGCTGGACCCGAAGGTACCAGAAGCTCAGGGCTAAGGCTGCTTACGCAGCGAGAGCGAATTCCTGGCCGTAGTTTTCGTCATTGGCAACTATAAGAAGTTGCAACAGTGGATTTACGAGTTCTGTTACCAACTCGGCATGCACCTAAAGTTTCGCGACCGGCGTCGAATCCTAAACGGCCCCGTGCTTGTAACTCGTTGTTTCTTAGTGAGTGACAAGCCTGTGCAGTGTACGCCAAAACGTCAGCGAAGGCCAACCCGAAGGTTGGCCCTCTCGCTTACTGGCCGCCTTTCTCGCTGTTCTGCAGGTCTTGCAGGGCCTTGGAGGTGATTTCGATGCACTTCTTCTCATCACCTGCGGCGTGGGCGGCCTTGGCCTGGGAGACGGCGGTGTCTATTTCGCCACTTTTACCGCTGGTGTCGGTGGCGAGCAGGGCTTTGCCGTTGTTGATTTTGTCCAGGTTGATCTGGCACAGGTCTTTGTCACTGGCGGCGAAAGCAGGGGAGGCGAGCATCGCAGCGGTCATGAACAAGCCAGCAAGAGCGGAACGCTTCATAGGGTGTCTCCTTGCGCAAAAGGGCTCGACGCTGCTGGCGTGCAACCGCTGCCAGCGACATCACTGATGGGCCTCGTTTGTCGAGGCCTATGCAGATGACTGCGCCGGCGCGCGAGGGTTCGGTTTTTTTGCCGGGTCAGTGGGCGCGGGCGCGGGTGACGCGGTCTACCAGGTAGACCAGGCCGTGGTAGTCGATGCCGCCATGCTGGCTCAGGCCGATCTCGCAGGTGCGGCTGGTGGAGATGCCTTCGCTGCAATATTGCACGGCGTCCTTGAGTGAGCGCAGGGAGTGGGCATTGAGTTCCGGGGTGGTGAAGCCTTTGTCGCCGGCAAAGCCGCAGCAATGAATGCCTTCGGGGATCACCACGGTTTTTGCGCAGCGTCGCGCCAGTTCGATCAGGGCCTGGCTCTCGCCCAGGTGTTGGGTGCTGCAGGTGACGTGCACGGCGATGGGCGCTTCCTGGGGTGTGAAGTCGAGGCGGTCCATCAGGTGGGTGCGGATAAAGCGCACGGGGTCGTAGAGGTCCAGGCGCGTTTCTCCCAATTCTTGCACCAGGCGCAGGGTGCAGGGGCTGGTGTCGCAGTAGATGGGGTCGAGGCCGCCGCGGCTGGCGTGGAGCAGGGCGCCGATCAGTTCCTGGCGCTTGTGTTCGGCCTGCTCGGCGTAGCCTTTGGACGCGAAGGGTTGGCCGCAGCAGAGGCTGTCCTGGTTGTCGGGGAACACTACCTGGTAGCCGGCTTTTTTCAGCAGTTGGCGGGTTTTGTCGTACAGCGACATTTGCTCTTTATCGCCGGCTGCCGGGCCCATGGCGCGGGAGACGCAGGCGGCCAGGTAAACCACGCGCGGGCGAGCGTCCGTCACTGCGGGGCTGAAGCGGATGGCTTTTTCGGGCTGTGGCATGGCGTTGGTCCACTGCGGTATTTGCCCTTTGGACAGCTTGGTCAGCGTGCTCGAGAGCCTAGTCAGCCGTGGAGCACCCAGCAGCATGCGTGCGCCATTGGCGACGTGCAGGGTAAAGCGCGCACCTTGCAGCGCGGTGGCGAAATGGCTGGCGAGCCAGTCGGCGGTTTTCGTACGGTCGGCCTCGCGGCTGCGCAGCTTTTTCACCAGGTCGCCGGTATTGATGCCTACAGGGCAACGTTGCGCGCATAAGCCGGTGGCGGCGCAGGTGTCGATGCCCTGGTAGTGGTAGGCCGCTTCCAGTTCGGAGGTGTCGACGCCTGCGCGTTTTTTCGCCTGGATATCGCGCCAGATCACGATGCGCTGGCGCGGGCTCAGGGTCAGGCCTTTTGACGGGCACACCGGCTCGCAGAACCCGCACTCGATGCACTTATCCACAAGCTCATCGGCGGCGGGCAACGGCTTGAGGTGTGTGAGGTGGATCTGCGGGTCTTCGCTGAGTACCACGTCCGGGTTGAGGATGCCGTTGGGGTCGAGCAGGCGCTTGAGCTGCCACATCAGTTGATAAGCGTCGCTGCCCCATTCCAGTTCAACGAACGGCGCCATATTGCGGCCGGTGCCGTGTTCGGCCTTCAGCGAGCCACCGAACTGCACGGCCACCAGTTGCGCGACGTCGTCCATGAACGCTTGATAGCGTGCGACTTCTTCGCTGCTGTTGAAGCCTTGGGTGAACACAAAGTGCAGATTGCCTTCCAGGGCATGTCCGAAAAGGATGGCTTCGTCGTAGTGATGTTTGTCGAACAGTGCGATCAAGCGGTTCACGCCAATCGCCAGTTGTTCGACCGGGAAGGTCACGTCTTCGATGATCACGGTGGTGCCGGTTTTGCGTACGGCGCCTACGGCGGGGAAGGTGTCTTTGCGGATCGCCCACAGGCGGGCGTTTTCCAATGGGTCTTCGGTGAAGTCGACTTGTTTCTCCACGGGAAACGCCGCCAGGGACGCCATGATGCGCGTCAGTTGTTCGTGCAGCAGCGATGGCGAAGCGGCGCGGGATTCGATCAGCAGTGCGCAGGCGTTTTCCGATAGGTGCTGTACGAAAGCAGGCATGCCCGGTTTGTCCTGCACCGAGCGCATGCTGCGTCGGTCCAGCAGTTCAACGGCGGAGACTGGCTGGGTTTTCAGCACGGTGACTGCGTTGCAGCAGGTTTCGACGTCCGGGAAGACGATCAGCGCCGAGGCTTTGTTGGGGTGATCGATCACGGTGTCGTAGGTGACCGCACTGATAAACCCCAGGGTGCCCTCGGAGCCGACCAGCAGGTGGCTGAGGATATCCAGCGGGTCATCGAAATCCACCAGGGCGTTGAGTGACAGGCCGGTGGTATTTTTCAGGCGGTATTTGTGGCGGATCTTTGCCGCCAGCTCAGTATTTGCCCGTGTTTCGCGACCCAACAGGGCCAGGCGTTCAAGCAGTGCACTATGTGACTGGCGGAAGGCTTGCACGCTGGCGGCATCTTCGGTGTCCAGGCGGCTGCCATCGGCCAGCACCAGACGGATGCCCGCCAGGGTGTGGTAGGTGTTTTGCGCCGTGCCGCAGCACATGCCACTGGCGTTGTTGGCGACGATACCGCCGATCTTGCAAGCATTGATGGACGCAGGGTCCGGGCCGATCTTGCGCCCGAACGGTGCGAGCCAGGCGTTGGCCTGGGCGCCGATCACACCCGGTTGCAGGCGGATCTGGGTGCCTTGCCCGCGAATTTCGCGGTGGTTCCAGTTATCACCCAGCACGATCAGCACCGAGTCGCTGATGGCCTGGCCCGAGAGGCTGGTGCCTGCGGCACGGAAGGTCACCGGTACGCGGTCGCGCTGGGCCAGTTGCAGCAGGGTTACCACTTCGTCTTCTGACTCCACGCGGATCACCAGCTGTGGGATCAGTCGGTAGAAGCTGGCGTCGGTGCCGAAGGCGAGGGTGGAAAGTGGATCGTCGAAGCGACGATCTTGCGGGATCAGTTGTGCGACGTCGCTCAGGAAAGCAGCAGGCAGGCTCATCGGTCCTCCAGAAATAGCAGACGCCGGAAGGGTGCCCCGGCGTCGATTCTTACCCTATTACGTGCAGGTCTCAGTGCACCAGCATACCGGTGAACCAGTACGCCTGCGCCAAGGTGATCAGCCCGACGATGGTGGCAAAAAACAGGCTGTGCTTGAGGGTAAAGCGGAACAGGTCGGATTCCTTGCCCACCAGGCCGGTGGCGGCGCAGGCCACGGCGATTGATTGCGGCGAGATCATTTTGCCGGTCACGCCACCGCTGGTGTTCGCGGCTACCAGCAGGGTGTCGTTGACGCCGATCTGGTGCGCGGTAGTGGCTTGCAGTGAGCTGAACAGGGCGTTGGATGAGGTATCGGAGCCTGTCAGGAAAACTCCCAGCCAACCAAGGAAAGGCGAGAAGAACGGGAAGGCAGCACCGGTGCCGGCCAGAACAAGGGCCATGGTCGAGGACATGCCGGAGTAGTTGGTGACGAAGGCGAATGCCAGCACCATGCCGATGGACAGGATCGGCCAGCGCAGCTCAAAGAAGGTCTCTTTTAAAGTGGTAAGACCAGTTTTGACGTCGATTTTCAACACCAGCATGGAGACCAGTGCCGAGAAGAAGATTGCAGTACCGGTGGCCGAAATCGGGTCCAGCTTGAAAACGGCCGGGATGGCGGTGGGGTTGGTCACGATGGGCGCGACTTTAACCACCAGTTGATCCAGGTGCGGGATCGCGAAATTGAACACCCAGCCGTACATCGAGCCGCCCGCGGCGAACAGGGCCTTGAAGGGTTTGAGAGTCCAGATGGTCACCAGTACGGTGAGGGTCAGGAACGGCGACCACGCCTTGAAAATTTGCCCCAGGCTGTAGGGCGAAACCACGGTGTTGCGTGGCAAGCCGAAGCCGCCGGCGCTGGAAGTGACCGCTACGCTGGAGGTGGCGCCGGCAATTTGTGCGCCTGCGGTGCGCTTGGGTTGCCAGACTTTCAGGAACAGCGTCAGGGCAATCAGGCTGGCGAGTGCCGAGGTGATGTCCGGCAGCTCTGGGCCAATGAAGTTCGAGGTGAAATATTGGGTGACGGCAAAGCTCAAGCCCGCCACCAAGGCTGCCGGCCAGGTTTCGCGAACGCCGCGCAGGCCGTCCATCATGAACACCAGCCAGAACGGCACGAACAGCGACAGCAGCGGCAGTTGGCGGCCGGTCATGGCGCCAATCTTGAACGCGTCAATACCGGTGACCTGGCCGGCGACGATGATCGGAATGCCCAATGCGCCGAAGGCCACAGGCGCGGTATTGGCGATCAGGCACAGGCCGGCGGCGTACAGCGGGTTGAAACCCAGGCCTACCAGCAGCGCGGCGGTGATCGCCACGGGCGCGCCAAAACCGGCCGCACCTTCCAGGAAGGCA
Organism: Pseudomonas sp. BTN1; assembly: GCF_001907715.1. NCBI lineage: Bacteria > Pseudomonadati > Pseudomonadota > Gammaproteobacteria > Pseudomonadales > Pseudomonadaceae > Pseudomonas > Pseudomonas sp. BTN1. Next base: position 79,877 of record NZ_MPBM01000028.1, read on the forward strand.
CCAAAGCAAAAACCGATCAACAACACCTGCAAGCGCTGGTCGTCGGTGATCGACAAAACGGAGCTGCGGATGATCTCGAACTGGCCGCTCTTGACCGTCAATTTGTACAGGAATACCGCCGCGACGATGATCCAGGCGATGGGCCACAGGCCGTAGGCAAAACCGTAACCGGCCGCAGCCAGCGCCATGTCTACCGGCATCTGGAAGGCGAAAATAGCGACCAGTATCGACAGGGCCAGGGTGATGCTGCCGGCCACATGGCCTTTGAGGCGGAACACGGCCAGCGCCAGGAAGAAGAATACGATGGGAATGACGGCGGCCAGTGCGGACAGGCCGAGGCTGCCGAGTGGGCTGTAAAGCTGTTGCCAGGTTTGCATATGGGGTGGCCCCTGATTGTTGTTGTTTGGTGAGCTTGGGTAATTGGTAATACCAATTTACAATCGCTGTGGGCTAGATTAAAAGCCTGGGCGGGGGTGTGTCAATTTGCCGCCTGCGAAACTTTGGTCGTAGGTCGGGAGGCGGAGTGTTCTGATCGGCGAAATTGAAGGCGTTCTGATAGGTGCTGCCGGCACGTCGATAGGCCAGAATAGGGGCCCCTGCGAGTGGTCGGGATGGCGGAGAGTGAGTTATGGGGTTTGATCAGGTGCGTCAGCGCCGTTTGTCTGACGATATTGTCGAGCAGCTTGAGGGGATGATTCTCGAGGGCACGCTGAAGTCGGGCGAACGCTTGCCGGCCGAGCGCGCGTTAGCCGAGCGCTTTGGTGTGTCGCGCCCGTCGTTGCGTGAGGCGATTCAGAAACTGGCGGCCAAGGGGTTGCTGGTCAGCCGCCAGGGAGGTGGCAACTATGTGGTGGACTCCCTGGGTTCGACCTTCAGCGATCCGCTGTTGCACTTGTTGGAAAGCAATCCCGAAGCGCAGCGCGATCTGCTGGAGTTTCGCCAGACCCTTGAGGCTTCGTGTGCTTATTACGCGGCGTTACGCGCCACGGAGGTTGACCGTGAACGGCTGACCGCAGCGTTTGAGGCGTTGCAGGATTGCTATGCGCGCGCCGACGAAGTGAGCCGAGTGGAGGAGGGTGCTGCGGATGCAAGGTTTCACTTGGCGATTGCCGAAGCCAGTCATAACGCCGTGTTGCTGCACACCATTCGCGGGCTGTTCGACCTGCTCAAGCGTAACGTGGTGACGAATATTGGTGGCATGTACCAGCAGCGTACTGAGACCCGCGACATGCTGATCAATCAGCATCGGGACTTGTACCTGGCCATCATCGAGGGGCGGGCCGAGCAGGCGCGCGAAGTCTCGACACGGCATCTGCTGTATGTGCAGGAGGTGTTGGAGGAGGTGCGTCAGGAGGTTCAACGCGTGGCTCGGGCGGAGCGGCGCAAAGGGATGTAGCCCGCCTGGGCTACACCGTCACAAGGATTACTCTTCCTTGCCTTTGTTGCGCACGGCGCGATGCAGCTCGCGATTGGAATCGCGCTCGCGTTCGGTGTCGCGCTTGTCGTATTCCTTCTTGCCCTTGCCCAATGCGATCTCGCATTTGACCAGGTGCTTGCTCCAGTACCAGGACAAGCAGACACACGCGTAGCCTTTTTGCTGCACGGCTGCGGCGAGTTTTTCGAGCTCGCGGGCATTGAGCAACAACTTGCGCGTACGCACCGGGTCGGCAATCACGTGGGTGCTCGCGGTGGTCAGCGGAGTGATATGACTGCCAAGCAGCCATGCCTCGCCATCCTTGAGCAGCACATAACTGTCGACCAGCTGCAGTTTGCTGGCACGCAGACTTTTTACTTCCCAGCCGGCCAGGACCAGACCAGCCTCGAACCGATGTTCGATGAAGTAATCGTGTCGCGCTTTTTTATTTTGCGCGATGGTCCCTGTGGGGTGTTTCTTTTGTTTAGCCATAGGGGCGGCATTATAGGGAGTTGCGAGCGTGTCGGCTACGGTCAACCTGTGTGCTTGAGCGAGTTGGACGAATCCCGGACAATGCGGGCAGTTCTTTGGTTTTTTTCTCTCGCGGATTGGGCTGTTCTTTCGCGATGTTTGCCTTAAGCAGTGGAAGTAACGCTCACATGACGACGCATATTCAACGTTCGGCCCTGTTGCCCTACCCGGCGCAGGCGCTCTATGACCTGGTCAACGACGTGGCGCGTTACCCGGAGTTTCTGCCTTGGTGCTCGACGGCCGAGGTTCTGGAGAGCAGTGACGAGCACATGGTTGCCAGTGTGGGGGTGGCCAAGGGCGGCCTCAGCCAGCATTTTGTGACGCGTAATGTGCTGGTGCCGGGCCAGTCCATCGAAATGAACCTGCAGGAAGGGCCGTTCACCCAACTGCACGGTGTGTGGGTGTTCAAGGCGCTGACGGACAAGGCCTGCAAGATCAGCCTGGATCTTTCGTTTGATTATGCCGGGCCGATTGTTCGTGCGACGTTGGGGCCTTTGTTCAATCAGGCAGCCAATACCCTGGTGGACGCGTTCTGTCAGCGCGCCAAGCAACTGCATGGTTGAGATTGAGGTGGTGTTCGCCGCTGAGGATCGCCAGGTGTTGCTGGGGGTAAAGGTGGCTGAAGGCACTAGTTTGCGCGAGGCGGTGCGGGCGTCGGGAATAGCGGCGCATTTTCCTGACGTTGATCTGGTTGATTGCCCGCTGGGTATATTTGGCAAGGTTGTCGTGGATGCCGGGGCGCGTTGCGTACAAGCGGGCGACCGTATTGAGATCTACCGGCCTTTGCTGGCCGACCCTAAAGAGGTGCGCAGGCTACGCGCGGCCAAGGCGGCATTGGCCAGGCAAGCGAGTTCTTGAGCTTGCCAAATGGCAGCCTAGCTATCTGGAGCGCCGCGATCCAACTGTGGGAGCTGGCTTGCCTGCGATGACGCCCTGATAGCCGGCGCATATCTACCTGATACCCACGATCCAAATGTGGAAGGGGCGGTCCCGATAACGGGTATGTTCTCGATCTGATCCAGGATCCTGGTTGACTGTCAGATCGCTTTCGCAGGCAAGCCAGCTCCCACAGGTTTAGCGTCGCACCAAGGTTATGTAGAGATGCCTATGTAAATGGCAGGCAACAAAAAGCCCGGCATGCCGGGCTTTTTATCGAGCGCAAAATTATTGCGGGCTTGTGTCCAGAGGCTCAGGCGTCGGGACGGGCACGGTTTCCACGTTGTCGATGTCTTTCTGGATGGTGTCCAGCAACGAACCAGGCTTGGCCGGTACCTCGGATTTTGGTTTTTCAGCTTCCTGCGTAGGTGCGGTCACGTTGGTGCCGCTGTCCTTGCCCAGCAAGGCTTCATCGCGGCTTACGCCGGGCATGAAGTCGCCGGACAGGCTCACGAGCTGGTCATTGCCATTGAAGATGACACTGACGCGCTCCTGCTGGCGTTCACCGCCACCAGGCTGCAGGCTGTAGAGATAATCCCAGCGATCGGCATGGAAAGTGTCGGTCAGCAGGGGATTACCCATGATAAACCGTACTTGCCGTCGGGTCATTCCCGGGCGTAACTGGTCTATCATGTCCTGCGTGACGACATTGCCCTGCTGGATGTCGATTTTGTAAACCCCGGGGAATGAACAACCGGCGAGTGCGAGCAGTCCCACAAAGGTGAAACTGGTTAGCAAGAGCTTGGTGTTTTGCATCGGTGGGCGACTTCCACTATCTTGGCTGGGACAACGTAAACGCCGATCATACCCGTATTAAGAGAAGCTGCGAAGCAGCATCCGCGAGAAAGCTAACCATGGTTGAAAATAGCGAACTACGCAAAGCCGGTCTCAAAGTGACTCTGCCACGAGTCAAGATTCTACAAATGCTCGATTCTGCTGAGCAGCGCCACATGAGTGCCGAAGATGTTTACAAGGCGCTGATGGAGTCTAACGAGGACGTCGGCCTGGCCACGGTCTACCGTGTACTGACCCAGTTTGAAGCCGCAGGGCTGGTGGTTCGTCATAATTTCGACGGCGGTCATGCGGTGTTTGAATTGGCTGACGGTGGTCACCATGACCACATGGTTGATCTGGATACCAATGAGGTTATCGAGTTCACCAGCCCTGAAATCGAAGCGCTGCAGCACAAGATTGCTGAAGAGCATGGGTTCGATTTGGTCGACCATAATCTCGTGTTGTACATCCGTAAGAAAAAGTAAAAATCGACGCAGTTTTGCTTTGCGAAACGATTGAAGGCGACCCTCGGGTCGCCTTCGTGCTTTCTATAGAGTGGAAAATATCGCTTCAGGCCTTCGCGGCCACCACCATTTTTTTCGCGTGAGCCAAGGACTCCTTGGTCAAGTCGATACCGCCGAGCATCCGCGCCACTTCCTCCACCCGTTCCGACTTGTTCAGCTTGGAGACGGCGGTGTGTGTCGCGTCACTGCCGCGCACCTTATGCACAAACAGGTGCTGATGCCCTTGGGCTGCCACTTGCGGCAAGTGCGTCACCGTAAGCACCTGGCCGCGATCCCCCAAGCGACGCAGCAATTGGCCAACAATCTCTGCGGTCGGCCCGCCAATGCCCACATCCACTTCATCGAATACCAGGGTGGGTACCCGTGAGGTCTGGGCGGTAATCACTTGGATCGCCAGGCTGATCCGCGAGAGTTCGCCGCCGGAGGCCACTTTGGCCAGGGCCTTGAGCGGTTGGCCGGGGTTGGCACTCACCAGCAGTTCGACGTGCTCCAGCCCATGGGGCTGCAATTCTTGACTGGCGTTGGGATGCAGCTCAATGGTGAAGCGCCCGCCTGGCATGCCCAGGCGTTGGATTTCCAGCTCAACGGCGCTTGCCAGGCTAGTAGCTGCCTGCTGGCGCAGTGCGCTCAGCTCCCGGGCCTTTTCCTGATAATGACGGGCAAACGAAGCGAGCTCCTCGCCCAGTCGTTCGATGGATTCGTCGTTCGCGTTGAGTGTTTCGATTTCATCCAGCAGTTTCTGCTGCATGGTTGCGACTTCTGTCGGCTGGATTCGATGCTTGCGAGCCAGGGTATAAATAGTGTCCAGGCGTTCTTCTATTTCCTGCAGGCGAGCTGGGTCGGCGTCGAAATGGTCCAGGAAACGATTGAGTTCGCCCACGGCCTCTTCAACCTGGATCTGCGCGCTGGTCAACAGGGTGGTCGCTTCGCTCAGTGAGCCGGAAGCATTGTTCACGCTGGACAGGCGGTTGAGGCTGGCGGTCAGTGCATTAAGGACATTGCCGGAGTCGCTCTCACTACATTGCTCGACGACCTGGCGGCAGATACCCAGCAGGGTCTCGGCGTTGGTCAGGTTCTTGTGTTCCTGCTCAAGTTGCTCCAGCTCTGTCTCACCCAGGCCCAGACTCTCGAGCTCTTCCAGTTGATAGCTGAGCAACTGGTGGCGGGCGCGTTGTTCGTCGCCGGAGTTGGAGAGGCGTTCCAGTTCCTGGCGTGTCTGGCGCCAGCGTTGGGCGGCCAGTTGAACTTGCCGGGAAAGATCGGTGGCGCCGGCGTACTCATCGAGCAGGCGACGGTGGGTATCGGTTTTCAACAGGGATTGGTGTTCGTGCTGACTGTGGATATCGATCAGCAATTCGCCCAGGGCTTTCAAGTCGCCCAGTGGGCAAGGCGTGCCGTTGATATAGCCGCGCGAGCGCCCCTCGGCGGTGATCACCCGGCGCAGAATGCAGGGGCCTTCATTATTAAGGTCGCGCTCGGCCAGCCATGCCTCGGCTTCGGGGATGTCCGCCAGGTCGAAGGTGGCCAGGATGTCGGCCTTGTCGGAGCCAGGGCGTACCACGCCACTGTCGGCGCGGTCGCCAAGCGTCAGGCCGAGGGCGTCGAGCATGATCGACTTGCCGGCGCCGGTTTCGCCTGTGATTACGCTCATCCCGCGATCCAGTTCAAGATCCAGATGTTCAACGATGGCGTAGTTATGTACAGACAGGTGCACGAGCATGACGGCCGCTCCCAGGCTTTAGGTCTGGTTATTTATACAGTGTTTTGTTCGGGCCTGACAATCCTGGCACTTAGCTCGATTTGCTTGAGTCGTTAATTTTTTTAGCGCGATGTGGAATGAGCGTGAAGGAAATGATCCAGGTCAATCGAAAGGCTTTTGGTAACGCCTGCGCCCTTGAACCTGAAAATTGTGGCCCCATATACCGGAGCAGAAGCGCGAGTTGAGTTCGCGCATGATTTTGAAAGGAGAAATCTATGGCTGACGAACAGACGCAGGATACGCAAACTCCAGACGCCAATTCGGCTGCCGGTGATGAACTGGCGACTCGTGTGCAAGTGCTCGAAGAGCAATTGGCCGCTGCGCAGGATCAATCGTTGCGTGTTGCCGCCGATCTGCAGAACGTCCGCCGCCGTGCCGAGCAGGATGTAGAGAAGGCTCACAAGTTCGCGCTGGAAAAATTCGCCGGTGACCTGCTGCCGATCATCGACAGCCTGGAGCGTGGTCTTGAGTTGTCCAACCCGGACGATGAAAACATCCGCCCAATGCGCGAAGGCATCGAGCTGACCCTGAAAATGTTCCAGGACACCCTGAAGCGTTATCAGTTGGAAGCTATCGATCCGCAAGCCGGCGAGCCGTTCAATGCTGAACATCACCAAGCCATGGCCATGCAAGAAAGCCATGACCTGGAACCTAATAGCGTGATCAAGGTGTTCCAGAAGGGTTACCAGCTCAACGGTCGCCTGATGCGTCCGGCAATGGTGGTGGTGAGCAAGGCTCCTGCACCCGTTGCACCTTCTATTGATGAGCAGGCTTGAAATTCGCCGCAAGGCCCCCATTTATAAGTCAAGCGTTTAAGTGCTACCGCAGTTAGCCAAAACTGCTGCGGCAACCAAATTCAAGTTTCGGGAGAGTAAATCATGGGCAAAATTATCGGTATCGACCTGGGGACCACCAACTCCTGCGTCTCCGTGCTGGAAAACGGCGTTGCAAAAGTTATTGAAAACGCCGAAGGCGCACGTACCACTCCGTCGATCATCGCTTACGCCAACGACGGTGAAATCCTCGTCGGTCAATCGGCCAAGCGTCAGGCGGTGACCAACCCGCACAACACCCTGTACGCGGTAAAGCGTCTGATTGGTCGTAAGTTCGACGAAGAAGTCGTACAGAAAGACATCAAGATGGTGCCTTACAAAATCGCCAAGGCCGACAACGGTGACGCCTGGGTTGAAGTGAACGGCCAGAAAATGTCGCCGCCGCAAATCTCGGCTGAAATCTTGAAAAAGATGAAAAAGACCGCCGAAGATTACCTCGGTGAAGCGGTGACTGAAGCGGTGATCACCGTTCCGGCCTACTTCAACGACAGCCAGCGCCAGGCTACCAAAGACGCCGGCCGCATCGCGGGCCTGGATGTAAAACGTATCATCAACGAACCAACCGCAGCCGCGCTGGCTTACGGTATGGACAAGGCCAAGGGCGACCACACCGTGATCGTTTACGACCTGGGTGGCGGTACGTTCGACGTCTCCGTGATCGAGATCGCAGAAGTTGACGGCGAGCACCAGTTCGAAGTGTTGGCCACCAACGGTGACACCTTCCTGGGTGGTGAAGACTTTGACATTCGTCTGATCGACTACCTCGTTGACGAATTCAAGAAAGAAAGCGGCATGAACCTCAAGGGTGACCCGCTGGCCATGCAGCGCCTGAAAGAAGCCGCTGAAAAAGCCAAGATCGAGCTGTCTTCCGCTCAGTCGACTGACGTGAACTTGCCGTACATCACTGCAGACGCTACCGGTCCTAAGCACTTGAACGTGAAGATCTCGCGTTCCAAGCTCGAAGCGCTGGTTGAAGACCTGGTTCAGCGCACCATCGAACCTTGCCGCATCGCGCTGAAAGACTCCGGTATCGACGTTGGCTCGATCAACGACGTGATCCTGGTAGGCGGTCAGACCCGTATGCCACTGGTTCAGAAGCTGGTTACCGAGTTCTTCGGCAAAGAAGCCCGTAAAGACGTGAACCCGGACGAAGCCGTTGCCATGGGTGCTGCCATCCAGGGTGCGGTACTGGCCGGTGATGTGAAAGACGTGCTGCTGCTGGACGTAAGCCCGCTGACCCTGGGTATCGAAACCATGGGTGGCGTGATGACTGCGCTGATCGAGAAAAACACCACGATTCCTACCAAGAAATCTCAGGTGTTCTCGACTGCCGATGACAACCAGGGCGCCGTGACTATCCACGTGCTGCAGGGCGAGCGTAAGCAAGCCGCACAGAACAAGTCCCTGGGCAAGTTCGACCTGGCTGAGATTCCACCAGCACCACGTGGCGTGCCACAAATCGAAGTGACCTTCGACATCGACGCCAACGGCATCCTGCACGTCGGCGCGAAAGACAAGGCCACCGGCAAAGAGCAGAAGATCACCATCAAGGCCAACTCCGGCCTGTCTGATGAAGAAATTCAACAGATGATCCGTGATGCTGAAACCAATGCTGAAGCCGACAAGAAGTTCGAAGAGTTGGCAGGCGCCCGTAACCAGGGTGACGCGCTGGTTCACTCGACGCGCAAAATGATCGCTGATGCTGGCGACAAAGTGACCGACGAAGAGAAAACCGCAATCGAAGCGGCAGTGGTTGCCCTGGAAGCCGCCATTAAAGGCGACGACAAGGCTGCCATCGAAGCCAAGGTTGAGGAGCTGTCGAAAGTCTCCGCGCCAGTTGCTCAGAAAATGTACGCCGAGCAAGGCCAGCCGGCTGACGGCGCTGCGCAACAAGCCGAGCCTGAAGCCAAGCACGACGATGTTGTCGATGCTGAGTTCGAAGAAGTTAAAGACAACAAGTAAGTTGTCGCCCGGTTGACCGCGCACAAGCGGTGACTGGTAGGATGTCGCCGCGCGGGAGCTTGCTCCCGCGTTGGCGTGTCTGGGGTATGCGAATTTTTACAGCATGCGACAACGCTCGGATGCTGGCGGTGTGAACGGGAATGCTCCTGCTTTCCGAATGACAGTCACCGCGTTTTTGGCCGGCTCCCTGGCTGAAAACAGTAATGACCAGGATCGTTGAATTGACGTGAGTTGGGTCCGGGCCTGTATTGGGGCTCAACGAGTTTGGCAGGGTTCAGGAGGGCCAGGTCGAACGTCCTTAAGAGTGCAAAGACTTATGGCAAAGCGTGACTATTACGAAGTATTGGGTGTGGAGCGTGGCGCCAGCGAGGCGGAGCTGAAAAAAGCCTACCGTCGCCTGGCGATGAAGCACCACCCGGACCGTAATCCGGATAACAAAGAATCCGAAGAGATGTTCAAAGAGGCCAACGAGGCCTACGAATGCCTGTGTGATCCCAATAAGCGTGCGGCCTACGACCAGTATGGCCATGCTGGCGTCGACCCGAGCATGGGCGGCGGCGGTGCCGGTTTTGGTGGCCAGAACTTCTCCGATATTTTCGGCGACGTATTCAGCGACTTCTTCGGCGGTGGCCGTGGCGGTCAGCGTGGCGGCCCTCAGCGCGGCAGCGACCTGCGTTACACCCTGGAACTGAACCTGGAAGAAGCCGTGCGCGGCACCAGTGTCAATATCCGTGTGCCGACGCTGGTCAACTGCAAGCCGTGCGACGGCTCGGGTGCGAAGAAAGGCTCCTCGCCGATCACGTGCCCGACCTGCGGCGGTATCGGGCAGGTACGCATGCAGCAGGGCTTCTTCTCGGTGCAGCAAACCTGCCCGCGTTGCCATGGCCAGGGCAAGATCATTTCCGATCCGTGCGACTCCTGCCACGGCGAAGGCCGCGTCGAAGAGTACAAGACGCTGTCGGTGAAAGTGCCGGCGGGTGTGGATACCGGTGATCGTATTCGACTGTCGGGCGAAGGCGAGGCGGGTGCCCAGGGTGGCCCTACGGGCGACCTGTACGTGGTGATCAATGTGCGCGAGCACTCGATCTTCCAGCGTGACGGCAAGCACTTGTTCTGCGAAGTGCCGATCAGCTTTGTTGATGCGGCCCTGGGTGGCGAGCTGGAGATTCCGACGCTGGATGGTCGGGTGAAGCTCAAGATTCCCGAGGGGACTCAAACCGGCAAGCAGTTCCGCATTCGTGGCAAGGGCGTTGCGCCCGTGCGCGGTGGCGGTGCTGGCGACCTGATGTGCCGTGTGGCGGTGGAAACCCCGGTGAACCTGAATCGTCGTCAGCGTGAACTGCTGGAAGAGTTCCGCAGCTCGCTGGAAGGCGATGACTCCCACTCGCCGAAGACTACGGGCTTCTTCGACGGTGTAAAACGCTTCTTCGGCGACCTGTAAGGATCTGAATATGCGACGTATAGCCGTAATGGGCGCTGCCGGGCGCATGGGTAAGACGCTGGTCGAGGCGGTGCAGCAACGCTCGCCGGCCTCCGGGCTGACGGCGGCGATTGTTCGCCCAGGCAGTACGTTGATCGGCGCGGACGCAGGTGAGTTGGCCTCATTGGGCCGCATCGGTGTTTCGTTGTCTGGCAACCTTGAGCAGGTGGCTGACGAGTTCGACGTGCTGATCGACTTCACCCTGCCGGAAGTGATGCTGAAAAATCTGGCCTTCTGCCGTAAGGCGGGCAAGGCTATGGTGATCGGTACCACCGGTTTGAGCGCCGAGCAGAAACAGTTGCTGGTGGAGGCGGGCAAGGATATTCCGATCGTCTTCGCTGCCAATTTCAGCGTGGGCGTAAACCTGTCGCTGAAATTGCTGGACCTGGCGGCGCGCGTGCTGGGTGATGAGGCTGATATCGAGATTATCGAGACTCATCACCGTCACAAGATCGACGCCCCGTCGGGCACTGCGTTGCGCATGGGTGAAGCTATTGCCGATGCGCTGGGCCGCGATTTGTCGAAAGTGGCGGTATACGGGCGTGAAGGCCACACAGGGGAGCGCGCACGCGACACCATCGGTTTTGCAACCGTGCGCGGTGGTGATGTGGTTGGCGATCACACCGTGCTGTTCGCCACCGAAGGCGAGCGCCTGGAGATCACGCACAAAGCCTCCAGCCGCATGACTTTCGCCAAGGGCGCGGTGCGTGCTGCGCTTTGGTTGGACGGCCGCGAGCCGGGCCTGTACGACATGCGTGACGTGCTGGATTTGCACTAACCAGTAGCTAAAACGGGGGCTCAGGATTATCCTGTGGCCCCGTTTTTACCCGCTAGGCGACGTCCTGTCGCATTCCCCTGCCTTTAAGGCTCATTAGCGGTGGACCAAAAAAGCCTTTTTCTGTAAGCTACAGCTTTAGTGTGTCCACTAAAAGCGCGCAGAATAATTCAGTGAAGAAGCGGGGTGACGTGTCCATACGTCACTCCGCTTTTTTACAACCTGCGATCGCCCTTTCAGGCTTTATTTACGGGAGGTCTTCTTGACTAAGCCAGCCATACTCGCCCTTGCTGATGGCAGCATTTTTCGCGGCGAAGCCATTGGAGCCGACGGTCAGACCGTTGGAGAGGTGGTGTTTAACACTGCCATGACCGGCTATCAGGAAATCCTTACCGATCCTTCCTACGCCCAACAGATCGTTACCCTGACCTATCCGCACATCGGCAACACCGGCACTACGCCGGAAGATGTCGAGTCTGATCGTGTCTGGTCGGCGGGCCTGGTGATTCGTGACCTGCCACTGGTTGCGAGCAACTGGCGTAACACGATGTCGCTGTCCGATTACCTGAAAGCCAACAACGTTGTGGCGATCGCCGGTATCGATACGCGCCGCCTCACGCGCATCCTGCGTGAAAAAGGCTCGCAGAACGGCTGCATCATGGTCGGTGACAATATCTCCGAAGAGGCGGCGATTGCCGCGGCGCAAGGTTTCCCCGGCCTGAAGGGCATGGACCTGGCGAAAGTCGTCAGCGTTAAAGAGAAGTACGAGTGGCGTTCCACTGTGTGGGATCTGAAGACCGACAGCCACGCGACTATCGAGGCTGCCGATCTGCCTTACCACGTGGTCGCCTATGACTACGGCGTCAAGTACAACATCCTGCGCATGCTGGTCGAGCGCGGTTGCCGTGTGACCGTGGTGCCCGCGCAAACCCCTGCCAGCGATGTGCTCGCGATGCAGCCGGACGGTGTGTTCCTGTCCAACGGCCCGGGTGACCCTGAGCCATGCGACTACGCTATCCAGGCCATCAAGGACGTGCTGGAGACCGAGATTCCGGTGTTCGGCATCTGCCTTGGCCACCAGTTGCTGGCTTTGGCCTCCGGCGCCAAGACCCTGAAAATGGGCCACGGCCACCACGGTGCCAACCACCCGGTACAAGACCTGGACACCGGCGTTGTGATGATCACCAGCCAGAACCACGGTTTTGCGGTGGATGAAGCCTCCCTGCCGAGCAATGTGCGCGCCATTCACAAGTCGCTGTTCGACGGCTCCCTGCAAGGCATCGAGCGCACCGACAAGAGCGCGTTCAGCTTCCAGGGCCACCCTGAAGCCAGCCCGGGCCCGAACGACGTAGCGCCGCTGTTCGACCGTTTCATCAATGAGATGGCCAAGCGACGCTGACTGAGTGGCCTGCGGGCGGCCCCGGATTGCGGTGGCCCCCGCAGGCTCTTCAAAGATTGTTCAAGACGGCTTGCCGACTGACCTGCGGATTTGAGTGACAAACCCATGCCAAAACGTACAGACATAAAAAGCATCCTGATTCTCGGCGCTGGCCCGATCGTGATCGGCCAGGCCTGCGAATTCGACTACTCCGGCGCGCAGGCCTGTAAAGCCCTGCGCGAGGAGGGCTACCGCGTCATCCTGGTGAACTCCAACCCGGCCACCATCATGACCGACCCGGCCATGGCCGACGCCACCTACATCGAGCCGATCAAGTGGCAGACCGTTGCCAAGATCATCGAAAAAGAGCGTCCGGACGCGCTGCTGCCAACCATGGGTGGCCAGACCGCTCTGAACTGCGCCTTGGACCTGGAGCGCGAAGGCGTCCTGGAAAAGTTCGGCGTAGAGATGATCGGTGCCAATGCCGACACCATCGACAAGGCTGAAGACCGTTCGCGTTTCGACAAGGCCATGAAGTCCATCGGCCTGGCGTGCCCGCGTTCCGGTATCGCCCACAGCATGGAAGAGGCCAATGCGGTCCTCGAGACCCTGGGCTTCCCGTGCATCATCCGTCCGTCCTTCACCATGGGCGGCACCGGCGGTGGTATTGCTTACAACCGTGAAGAGTTCGAAGAAATCTGCGCGCGTGGCCTGGACCTGTCGCCGACCAAAGAGCTGCTGATCGACGAATCGCTGATCGGCTGGAAAGAATATGAGATGGAGGTTGTCCGCGATAAGAAGGACAACTGCATCATCGTCTGCTCCATCGAAAACTTCGACCCGATGGGCGTGCACACCGGTGACTCGATCACCGTGGCACCAGCACAGACCCTGACCGACAAGGAATACCAGATCCTGCGTAACGCCTCCTTGGCGGTATTGCGCGAGATCGGCGTTGAAACCGGCGGTTCCAACGTCCAGTTCGGCATCTGCCCGGACACCGGCCGCATGGTCGTGATCGAGATGAACCCACGTGTATCGCGTTCTTCGGCGCTGGCCTCGAAAGCGACCGGTTTCCCGATTGCGCGTATCGCTGCCAAGCTGGCTATCGGCTACACCTTGGACGAGCTGCAAAACGAAATCACCGGCGGCGCTATGCCGGCGTCTTTCGAACCGTCTATCGACTACGTCGTGACCAAGCTGCCTCGCTTTGCTTTCGAGAAATTCGCCAAGGCGGATGCGCGCCTGACCACCCAGATGAAGTCGGTCGGTGAAGTCATGGCCATCGGCCGCACGTTCCAGGAGTCCCTGCAGAAAGCGCTGCGCGGCCTGGAAGTCGGTGTTTGCGGCCTGGACGAGAAGCTCGACCTGAGCAACCCGGAAAGCATGAGCATCCTCAAGCGCGAGCTGACCGTGCCGGGCGCCGAGCGTATCTGGTACGTGGCTGACGCCTTCCGTGCCGGCCTGAGCGTCGAAGATATCTTCGGCATGAACATGATCGACCCGTGGTTCCTGGTGCAGATCGAAGATCTGATCAAGGAAGAAGAGAAGGTCAAGACGCTGGGTCTGTCGTCTATCGACCGCGACCTGATGTTCCGCCTCAAGCGCAAAGGCTTCTCCGACCAGCGTCTGGCCAAGCTGCTGGGTGTGACCGAGAAGAACCTGCGTACTCATCGCCACAAGCTGGATATCTTCCCGGTCTACAAGCGCGTTGACACCTGCGCCGCAGAATTCGCCACCGACACGGCCTACATGTACTCCACCTATGAGGAAGAGTGCGAAGCCGCGCCGACGGGCCGCGACAAGATCATCATCCTGGGTGGCGGTCCGAACCGTATCGGCCAGGGCATTGAGTTCGACTACTGCTGCGTACACGCCGCCCTCGCCCTGCGCGAAGACGGATACGAGACCATCATGGTCAACTGCAACCCGGAAACGGTTTCCACTGACTACGACACGTCCGACCGTCTGTACTTCGAGCCGGTAACGCTGGAAGACGTATTGGAAATCTGCCGGGTCGAGAAGCCTAAAGGCGTGATCGTCCAGTACGGCGGCCAGACCCCGCTGAAGCTGGCGCGTGCCCTCGAAGCCGCTGGCGTGCCGATCATCGGTACCAGCCCGGATGCAATTGACCGTGCCGAAGACCGTGAGCGTTTCCAGCAGATGGTTGAGCGCCTGAACCTGCGTCAGCCGCCGAACGCCACCGTGCGCAGCGAAGACGAAGCCATTCGCGCGGCCAGCAAGATCGGCTACCCGCTGGTGGTGCGTCCGTCCTACGTACTGGGCGGCCGGGCGATGGAAATCGTCTACGAAGAAGAAGAACTCAAGCGCTACCTGCGTGATGCGGTGAAAGTCTCCAACGACAGCCCGGTGCTGCTGGACCACTTCCTCAACTGCGCCATCGAAATGGACGTGGACGCGGTCTGCGACGGTACTGACGTCGTGATCGGCGCGATCATGCAGCACATCGAGCAGGCCGGCGTTCACTCCGGTGACTCCGCGTGCTCCCTGCCGCCGTACTCGCTGCCGGCGCACATCCAGGACGAGATGCGCGAACAGGTCAAGAAGATGGCCCTGGAACTGGGTGTGGTCGGCCTGATGAACGTACAGTTGGCGCTGCAAGGCGAAGACATCTACGTCATCGAAGTCAACCCGCGTGCCTCGCGTACCGTACCGTTCGTGTCCAAGTGCATCGGTGTGTCCCTGGCCATGATCGCTGCGCGTGTGATGGCTGGTAAGACCCTGAAGGAAATCGGCTTTACCAAGGAAATCATTCCGAACTTCTACAGTGTGAAAGAGGCGGTGTTCCCGTTCGCTAAATTCCCTGGCGTGGACCCAATCCTGGGCCCAGAGATGAAGTCCACCGGTGAGGTGATGGGTGTGGGCGATACCTTCGGTGAAGCGTTCGCCAAGGCCCAGATGGGTGCCAGCGAAGTGCTGCCGACCGGCGGTACTGCGTTTATCAGCGTACGTGATGATGACAAACCACTGGTTGCAGGGGTCGCCCGCGATCTGATCAACTTGGGCTTTGAAGTCGTGGCTACCGCCGGGACCGCCAAGCTGATCGAAGCTGCCGGCCTGAAAGTACGTCGCGTGAACAAGGTGACGGAAGGCCGTCCGCATGTGGTCGACATGATCAAGAATGACGAAGTCACCCTGATCATCAACACCACCGAAGGTCGCCAGTCGATCGCGGACTCCTATTCCATTCGTCGTAATGCCTTGCAGCACAAGATTTACTGCACCACTACCATTGCTGCTGGCGAAGCTATCTGTGAAGCGCTGAAGTTCGGTCCGGAAAAGACCGTGCGTCGCTTGCAGGATCTACACGCAGGATTGAAGGCATGAGCATAACCAAATACCCGATGACCGTTCAGGGCGCGCGCGCCCTGGAAGAGGAGCACGCCCATCTGACCAAGGTCGTACGTCCAAAGCTGAGCCAGGACATCGGTACGGCCCGCGAGCTGGGTGACTTGAAGGAAAACGCCGAATACCACGCTGCTCGCGAGCAGCAGGGTATGGTCGAGGCGCGGATTCGTGACATCGAAGGCCGTATGCAGAATGCGGTGATCATCGATGTCACCACCATCCCGCATACCGGCAAGGTAATTTTCGGCACGACCGTGGAAATCGCCAACGTCGAGACCGACGAAAGCGTGACTTACCAAATCGTGGGTGAGGATGAGGCTGACTTCAAGCAAGGCAAGATCTCTGTCGGCTCGCCGATTGCTCGCGCCTTGATTGCCAAGGAAGAAGGCGACGTGGTTGCCGTGAAAACGCCGAGCGGCGTCATTGAGTACGAGATTGTCGAAGTTCGTCACATCTGAAAGACGGCGCCCGCTGCGTGCGGGCGCCATGCTTTGGCAGCTCTCTCAGATGCTTTGGGTGGGCGGCCTATGGCTGTTACATATTGGTATGTTGCCGGCGTTGGGCCTGATTGGCCTGGCGCCGCTGCTGATCGATGAGATCGACGGATTGCTGAGTGCGCTGCTGGTGGGTTTTGCGGCGGCGTGCGTGACGCTTCAGGTGTTGGTGCTGATCAAGGCCGAAGGCCTGAAGAGTTTGTGGCGGGATATCCGCGGGCAACTGCTGTTGATGGCGCTGTATGCATGCGCAATGTTTTGCGTGGTGCATGTGTGGCTGCCGCAAGCGTTGCGCTGGCAGTTGTTCAGCTATCTTGTGCTAGGGTTCTCTGGCCTGGTGCTGGTTATGCAGCCTGCGCCGGGATGGAGTGGCGGGGCGCGCGAAGCACGCCCTTGACCCTTTTCATCATTTGAAGCGATGAACGTTCGACAGTTGCTTGTTGACGCTGAAGTTCTTGCGATACAGCAGCGCCATCTTGCCGATGACCTGAACAAGGTCCGCTTTGCCGACCTTGCACAGTTCTGCAACGGCGGCCAGGCGCGCTTCGCGATCAAGGATGTTGACCTTGATCTTGATCAGTTCGTGATCGTTCAGTGCGCGCTCGAATTCGGCTAGCACACCCTCAGTCAAACCGTTGTCTGCCACAATCAGAACTGGTTTCAGATGGTGGCCAATGGATTTGTACTGTTTCTTCTGCTCTTGAGTGAGCGGCATAATCTGACCCCTGCGTCTGATCTTGTAAAAAGCGGCGGCCAGTTTACCCGAGCGAGTCCGGGACCGCCCAGTTAATCACGACCCGTTTTATTTTTTCGAGGTGGCCCGTGGCCCGTTCCAAAACCAGCCTTAAGTGGCTACAAGAACATTTCAATGATCCTTACGTCAAAAAGGCGCAAAAGGACGGCTACCGTTCCCGGGCCAGCTACAAGTTGCTGGAGATCCAGGACAAGGACAAATTGATTCGTCCAGGCATGAGCGTTATCGATCTCGGCGCGGCCCCCGGTGGCTGGTCCCAGGTGACCAGTCGTCTGATTGGTGGGCAAGGTCGATTGATCGCTTCGGACATCCTCGAGATGGACAGCATCCCGGACGTGACCTTTGTTCACGGCGATTTTACCGAGGACAAAGTATTGGCCGAGATCCTGGAGGCTGTGGGAAATTCGCAGGTAGACCTTGTGATTTCCGACATGGCCCCCAATATGAGTGGATTACCGGCTGTTGATATGCCGCGTGCCATGTTCCTGTGTGAACTGGCGCTGGATCTGGCAGGTCGGGTGTTGCGTCCGGGTGGCGATTTCCTGGTGAAGGTCTTCCAGGGCGAAGGTTTCGACGAGTACCACAAGAACATTCGCAAGTTGTTCGACAAGGTACAGACACGCAAGCCGGACTCATCCCGTGACCGGTCCAGGGAGCAGTATCTGCTGTGCCGTGGCTTCCGCGGTGTCGAAGGCGCTGCGAGCGAAGAGCGTTTTTGAGAAATTCGAGGAGGGCGATAGGTTTTTTTATATCGCTTTCGTCACGAAGCTTTACGAATATTGCGTAGTCAAAGTTTCACAAAGGGTTACAGACGGCGCCTGCCAGAGTTGTAGGTAATGTAGTAAGTTAGGCCGGTGAATATCATGCGAAGCGCGCGCCAGTAGCGGAGCTTGCTTCAGAGGGTAGTTAATTGAACGATATGGCAAAGAATCTGATCCTGTGGTTGATCATCGCGGCTGTCCTGGTGACGGTGATGAACAACTTCTCCAGCCCTAACGAGCCGCAGACCCTCAACTATTCCGACTTCATCCAGCAAGTTAAGGATGGCAAGGTCGAGCGCGTAGCGGTTGATGGCTACGTGATTACCGGTAAGCGCAACGATGGCGACAGCTTCAAGACCATTCGTCCTGCCATTCAGGACAACGGTCTCATCGGTGACCTGGTGGATAACAAGGTCGTTGTGGAAGGCAAGCAGCCTGAACAGCAAAGCATCTGGACCCAGCTCCTGGTGGCCAGCTTCCCGATCCTGGTGATTATCGCCGTGTTCATGTTCTTCATGCGCCAGATGCAAGGCGGTGCGGGAGGCAAGGGCGGGCCGATGAGCTTCGGCAAAAGCAAGGCGCGCCTGCTCTCCGAAGACCAGGTGAAGACCACCCTGGCTGACGTCGCAGGTTGCGACGAAGCCAAGGAAGAAGTCGGTGAGTTGGTCGAGTTCCTGCGTGATCCGGGCAAGTTCCAGCGCCTGGGTGGCCGTATTCCTCGCGGTGTGCTGATGGTGGGGCCTCCGGGTACCGGTAAAACCTTGCTGGCCAAGGCGATTGCCGGCGAAGCCAAGGTGCCTTTCTTCACGATTTCCGGTTCTGACTTCGTCGAGATGTTTGTCGGCGTCGGCGCCAGCCGTGTTCGCGATATGTTCGAGCAGGCCAAGAAGCACGCGCCATGCATCATCTTCATCGACGAAATCGATGCCGTTGGTCGCCATCGTGGCGCGGGCATGGGTGGTGGTCACGATGAGCGTGAGCAGACCCTCAACCAATTGCTGGTAGAGATGGATGGTTTCGAGATGAATGACGGCATTATCGTCATCGCCGCAACCAACCGTCCCGACGTTCTCGACCCTGCGTTGCTGCGTCCGGGCCGTTTCGACCGCCAGGTTGTGGTCGGCCTGCCGGACATTCGTGGTCGTGAGCAGATTCTGAAAGTACACATGCGCAAGGTGCCAATGGGTGACGACGTGGCTCCGGCTGTGATCGCCCGTGGTACTCCCGGTTTCTCCGGTGCTGATCTGGCGAACCTGGTCAACGAGGCTTCGCTGTTCGCTGCCCGTACTGGCAAGCGCATCGTTGAGATGAAAGAGTTCGAATTGGCGAAAGACAAGATCATGATGGGCGCCGAGCGCAAATCCATGGTCATGTCCGAGAAAGAGAAGCAGAACACCGCTTATCACGAGGCAGGTCACGCCATTGTAGGTCGCGTTGTGCCTGAGCATGACCCCGTCTACAAAGTGTCGATCATTCCTCGTGGTCGGGCACTGGGTGTGACCATGTTCCTGCCGGAAGAAGATCGCTACAGCCTCTCCAAGCGTGCGCTGATCAGCCAGATCTGCTCGCTGTATGGTGGCCGTATTGCTGAAGAAATGACCCTTGGCTTCGACGGTGTGACCACTGGCGCCTCCAACGACATCATGCGTGCCAGCCAGATTGCGCGAAACATGGTGACCAAGTGGGGCTTGTCGGAAAAACTCGGCCCATTGATGTACGCCGAAGAAGAAGGCGAAGTGTTCCTGGGCCGTGGCGGCGGTGGGCAAAGCGCCAGCTTCTCGGGTGAGACAGCCAAGCTGATCGACTCCGAGGTTCGCAGCATCATTGACCAGTGCTACGGCACGGCCAAGCAGATCCTCACTGACAACCGTGACAAGCTGGACGCCATGGCTGATGCGTTGATGAAGTACGAAACCATCGATGCCGACCAGATCGACGACATCATGTCGGGCCGCACGCCGCGTGAGCCGCGCGACTGGGCAGGTGGTTCGGGTACTTCGGGCACTCCGCCTGTGGTGCAGAATGAGCGCCCTGAAACGCCTATCGGCGGCCCGGCAGCTGATCACTAAGGTTTGAAATGACTTCTGCTTTGTCCTCTACCCGGTTGCCTTGCGGCAACCGGGTTCTTGATTTGGCCCGGACGCATGTCATGGGCATCCTCAATGTAACCCCTGACTCCTTTTCCGATGGTGGCCGCTTCAGTCAGTTGGACGCCGCGTTGCGCCATGCCGAGGCGATGGTGGCTGCCGGTGCGACGCTGATTGATGTGGGTGGGGAATCGACCCGCCCCGGCGCCCGCGTTGTTTCTCCATTGGAGGAGCTGGAGCGGGTGGCACCGGTGGTTGAGCGCATAGCCCGCGAGCTGGATGTCATCATCTCGGTAGACACCTCCACCCCGGCAGTGATGCGCGAAACCGCGCGTCTGGGGGCTGGGTTGATCAACGACGTGCGCTCGCTTCAGCGCGACGGCGCCCTTGATGCGGCCGCTGCGACCGGCTTGCCCGTCTGCCTGATGCATATGTTGGGTGAGCCCGGCAACATGCAGGACAATCCGCATTACGACGACCTGGTTGGCGAGGTGGGTGGGTTTCTTGCTGAGAGGGTTGCCAAGTGTGTGGCTGTGGGTATTGCGCCTGAGCAGATCATCCTCGATCCGGGGTTTGGCTTTGCCAAGACCCTGCAGCACAATCTAAGCCTGTTCAAACACATGGAAGCGCTGCACGCCCTTGGTCGCCCGCTGTTGGTCGGCGTTTCGCGCAAGAGCATGATAGGGCTCGCCTTGAATCGCCCCGTCGGCGAACGCCTGTATGGCGGCCTGGCGCTTGCGGCGCTTGCCGTGACCAAGGGCGCACGTATTTTGCGTGTGCATGATGTCGCCGAAACGGTCGATGTGGTGCGCATGCTCGCTGCTGTAGAATCAGCCGAATAAGAATGATGGAGTACTTATGACTAAAAAATATTTTGGCACCGACGGCATTCGTGGTCGGGTCGGCGAATTCCCGATCACCCCTGATTTCATGCTCAAGCTGGGTTGGGCGGCAGGCATGGCGTTCCGCAGCATGGGCGCGTGTCGCATCTTGGTGGGCAAGGACACCCGTATTTCGGGCTACATGTTTGAGTCTGCGCTGGAGGCCGGATTGTCCGCCGCCGGGGCCGATGTGATGCTGTTGGGGCCTATGCCCACGCCGGCAATCGCTTACCTGACGCGTACCTTCCACGCTGAAGCCGGTATTGTGATCAGCGCCTCCCACAATCCTCATGATGACAATGGCATCAAGTTTTTCTCGGGGCAGGGCACCAAGCTGCCTGACGAGATCGAGTTGATGATCGAAGAGCTGCTGGATGCGCCGATGACGGTGGTCGAGTCCAGCAAGCTGGGCAAGGTGTCGCGCATTAACGACGCGTCAGGCCGCTATATCGAATTCTGTAAAAGCAGCGTCCCGAGCAGCACCAATTTTGCAGGCTTGAAAATTGTTGTCGATTGCGCCCATGGGGCGACCTACAAGGTGGCGCCGAGCGTCTTCAAGGAACTGGGCGCACAGGTTACCGTGCTGTCGGCTCAGCCCAACGGCTTGAACATCAACGACAACTGCGGTTCCACCCACATGGAGCAACTGCAGGCTGCTGTGCTGGCTGAGCATGCGGACCTGGGCATCGCTTTTGATGGCGATGGCGACCGCGTGCTGATGGTGGATCACACTGGCACGATCGTGGATGGTGATGACCTGTTGTTCATCATTGCCCGTGACCTGCATGAGCGTAACAAGCTGCAAGGTGGCGTGGTCGGCACTCTGATGAGTAATCTCGGGCTGGAATTGGCGTTGGCAGAACTGGGGATTCCCTTTATTCGCGCCAATGTCGGTGACCGCTACGTGATCGCCGAGCTGCTGGAGCGTAACTGGTTGGTCGGCGGCGAGAACTCCGGGCACGTGGTCTGCTTCCAGCACACCACCACGGGTGACGCGATCATCGCCGCGCTACAGGTGCTGTTGGCCCTGCGTCGCCGCGAGGAGAGCCTGGCCCAGGCGCGTCAAGCCCTGCGCAAGTGCCCGCAAGTGCTGCTCAATGTGCGTTTTGCCGGTGGCGAAAACCCCATCGAGCACCCTGCTGTCAAAGAGGCTTGCGAGCGCGTGACCCAGGCAATGGCGGGGCGCGGGCGTGTGTTGCTGCGCAAGTCCGGCACAGAGCCGCTGGTGCGTGTGATGGTCGAAGGCGAGGACGAAACACAGGTTCGCGGCCATGCCGAAGACCTGGCAAAACTGGTAACTGAAGTTTGCGCCTGAATTCGGCTTGCCAGTGATGATGTGGTTGGGTAACATCTGCGCCCACTTTGACCGACGGGGTACAGCATGCGTCGCACTATGGTAGCTGGTAACTGGAAGATGCACGGTACCCGCGCCAGTGTCGCTGAGCTGATCAACGGCCTTCGTCACTTGGCCTTGCCTAGCGGTGTTGACGTCGCGGTGTTCCCGCCTTGCTTGCATATCAACCAAGTGGTTGATGGCTTGAAGGGCAAGTCGATTCAGGTCGGCGCGCAGAACTCTGCGGTAGAGCCGATGCAAGGTGCGTTGACCGGCGAGATTTCGCCGAGTCAGCTGGTTGATGCGGGTTGTTCCTATGTGCTTGTCGGGCACTCCGAGCGTCGCCAGATGATGGGCGAGCGGGATGGGACGCTCAACCGCAAGTTCGCCGCAGCACAGGCTTGTGGCTTGATTCCGGTGTTGTGCATAGGGGAGACCCTTGAGCAGCGCGAATCGGGCAAGACTCTTGAAGTTGTCTCGCGTCAGCTGGGCAGCATCATCGAGGAGCTGGGTGTTGGTGCATTTGCAAAGGCAGTTATTGCTTACGAGCCGGTCTGGGCCATTGGCACCGGGCTGACTGCTACACCGCAACAGGCGCAGGATGTGCACGCAGCCATCCGCGCGCAGTTGGCGGCAGAGAATTCTGAAGTCGCACAAGGTGTGCGGCTTCTATACGGCGGCAGCGTGAAGGCGGCCAATGCGGTCGAACTGTTCGGCATGCCGGATATCGATGGGGGGCTCATTGGTGGAGCTTCCCTGAATGCAGATGAGTTCGGTGCGATCTGTCGCGCCGCGGGAAACTGAAAAAATGCTGGAAACAGTCGTAGTCGTTTTTCATCTGTTGGCTGCCCTGAGCGTAGTTGCTCTGGTTTTGTTGCAACAGGGTAAAGGTGCGGATGCTGGTGCGTCTTTCGGTGCAGGTGCTTCAAATACTGTGTTCGGAAGCCAAGGTTCCTCTACCTTTCTTAGTAAGTTTACTGCTATACTTGCCGCAGGTTTCTTCATAACCAGCTTAGGGTTAGGTTACTTTGCTAAAGAGAAAGCTCATGTGCTGACTCAAGTAGGTTTGCCAAACCCAGCAGTGTTGGAAGTTCCAAAAGCAAAACCGGCTTCTGATGATGTCCCGGTGCTTCAAGAGCAAAAGTCGGCTACTCCAGCGACTGACGTACCTCCAGCTCAAGAGCAGAAGTAAGAAGGGTTGTAAACGCTGTATTGCCGAGGTGGTGGAATTGGTAGACACGCAACCTTGAGGTGGTTGTGCCCATAGGGTGTAGGGGTTCGAGTCCCCTTCTCGGTACCAATTATCAGGAGAGCCCGCTGTTGCGGGCTTTCTTGTAGGTGGAAGGTTACATTGACCCTGTAAGGGATCGGTCGTATACTTCCGCCCCAGCTTTGTCGCGGGGTGGAGCAGTCTGGTAGCTCGTCGGGCTCATAACCCGAAGGTCGTCGGTTCAAATCCGGCCCCCGCAACCAGTTTTAGCGGAGCCCCTTTTAAGGGGCTTTTTGTTAGCTGGACACTTTCAACGCCGCTGTTCGACGGCGTTTCAAGGATGGGCGTTTCGCCCATTTTTTTATTTTGCACAGCATGCACATACATGCACGAGGGGGTTCAGGTGTCGAGCAAGCTAGAAGAGTTGCAGGCCTTGTTGGCCCCGGTGGTCGTGGCCCTAGGCTATGAATGCTGGGGTATTGAGTTTTCGGCTCAAGGTCGCCACTCAATGTTGCGCGTTTATATCGATAAAGAGGGCGGCGTGCTGGTGGACGATTGTGCCATTGTCAGCCGTCAGATCAGCGGTGTGCTGGATGTTGAAGATCCAATCTCCGTTGAATACACCCTTGAAGTTTCCTCGCCAGGCATGGAACGCCCACTGTTCACTATCGAGCAGTTTGCTAAATATGCCGGTGAACAAGTGAAGATCAAGCTGCGCTCCCCCTTTGAAGGGCGACGCAACTTTCAGGGCCTTCTGCGCGGTGTAGAAGAGCAGGATGTCGTGGTGCAGGTAGAAGACCACGAGTTCCTGTTGCCGATCGATATGATCGACAAGGCCAACATTATTCCCAGTTTTGACTGAGACGCGGATCCCGCGGATCCAATGGCTTGCGAAAGGCGAGGCGTACGATGAGCAAAGAAGTACTGCTGGTTGTTGAGTCGGTATCCAATGAAAAGGGTGTACCGGCAAGCGTGATTTTTGAAGCGTTGGAGCTGGCCCTGGCCACTGCTACCAAGAAACGTTTTGAAGACGAAGTAGATCTGCGTGTGGAAATCAACCGCCACACCGGTGCCTATGAGACTTTCCGTCGCTGGACGGTGGTCGAAGAGGACGATCTTGATGATCCGGCCATCGAAACCTGGCCAAGCAAGGTTGCGCAAACGCATCCGGGCGCTCAGGTTGGCGATGTTGTCGAAGAAAAGATCGAGTCGATCGAATTCGGCCGTATTGCTGCACAGACCGCCAAGCAGGTCATTGTGCAGAAGGTTCGCGAAGCCGAGCGCGCTCAAGTCGTTGACGCCTATCGCGAACGCCTGGGTGAAATCATCTCTGGCACCGTGAAAAAAGTTACCCGCGACAACGTGATCGTCGACCTGGGCAACAACGCCGAAGCGTTGCTGGCCCGCGAAGACATCATCTCTCGCGAAACCTTCCGTGTCGGCGTGCGTCTGCGTGCGCTGCTCAAGGAAATCCGCACCGAGAACCGCGGCCCGCAGTTAATCCTGTCGCGTACCGCGCCGGAAATGCTGATCGAGCTGTTCCGTATCGAAGTGCCGGAAATCGCCGAAGGCCTGATCGAAGTGATGGCTGCGTCCCGTGACCCGGGTTCGCGTGCCAAGATCGCGGTCCGCTCCAAGGACAAACGCATCGACCCGCAAGGCGCTTGCATCGGTATGCGCGGTTCGCGCGTCCAGGCAGTGTCGGGCGAATTGGGCGGTGAGCGTGTGGACATCGTCCTGTGGGACGATAACCCGGCGCAGTTCGTGATCAACGCCATGTCGCCAGCTGAAGTGGCGGCAATTATCGTTGACGAAGATGCCCATGCAATGGACATCGCCGTTGGCGCAGACAATCTGGCTCAGGCCATTGGTCGTGGTGGTCAGAACGTGCGTCTGGCCAGCCAACTGACCGGCTGGACCCTGAACGTGATGACCGAATCGGACATCCAGGCTAAGCAGCAAGCTGAAACCGGTGACATCCTGCGCAACTTCATCGAAGAGTTGGAAGTCGATGAAGAACTGGCACAGGTGCTGGTAGATGAAGGCTTCACCAGCCTGGAAGAGATTGCCTACGTACCGTTGGAAGAAATGCTCAACATCGACGGCTTTGACGAGGATATCGTCAACGAGCTCCGCGCTCGGGCCAAGGATCGTTTGTTGACTAAAGCCATCGCTACTGAGGAAAAGCTGGCAGACGCCCATCCGGCCGAAGACCTGCTCTCGCTTGAGGGTATGGACAAGGATTTGGCGATGGAACTGGCGGTGCGCGGCGTAATTACCCGCGAAGACCTGGCCGAGCAGTCTATTGACGATCTGCTCGACATCGACGGCATTGACGAAGATCGTGCCGGCAAGTTGATCATGGCCGCCCGAGCCCATTGGTTCGAGTAATTAGGCGCGGCCTGAGGAGAGAAGTGCATGACGCAAGTCACGGTGAAACAACTGGCCGATGAGGTCAAAACACCGGTAGAGCGCCTGTTGCAGCAGATGCGTGAGGCAGGTCTGCCGCACACCGCCGCCGATGAAGGTGTGAGCGATAGTGAGAAGCAGTCTTTGCTGACTCACTTGAAGAGCAGCCACAAGGCGAAAGTGGAAGAACCGCGCAAGATTACATTGCAGCGCAAAACCACCAGCACCCTGCGGGTTGCAGGTAGCAAGAGCATCAGCGTTGAAGTACGCAAGAAGAAAGTCTTCGTACAGCGCAGCCCGGAAGAAATCGAAGCCGAGCGCAAACGCGAGCTGGAAGAACGTCGCGCAGTAGAAAATGCTGCACGTCAGAAGGCTGAAGAAGAAGCCAAGCGTCGCGCCGAAGAAGAAGCGCGTCGCCAGCCTGCTGCTGCGCAACCTGCTGCCACTGACGCGGTCGCCGCCCCTGTTGAAGCTGTGCGTGAGGCTGCCCCGGCTGCCGCCGCACCTGCTCCTGCAGCAGACGCCCGCAAGCGCGACGAGCCTCGTCGTCCGGACAAACCACGTGCTGACGACAACAATCGTCGCGGTGGTGGTGGCGATGGCGAGCGTAAAAACGCTCCGCACCGCGCCTCGGTCAAAGAGAAAGCGCCTGCGCCACGCGTTGCCCCACGTACCACCGACGAAGAAAGCGATGGCTTCCGTCGTGGTGGTCGCGGCAAGGCCAAGCTGAAGAAGCGCAACGCCCACGGTTTCCAGAGCCCAACCGGCCCTGTCGTGCGTGAAGTGAAGATCGGCGAGACCATCACTGTGGGCGATCTGGCCCAGCAGATGTCGGTCAAGGCTGCTGAAATCATCAAGTTCATGTTCAAGCTGGGCACTCCGGCCACCATCAACCAGGTACTGGACCAGGAAACTGCCCAGTTGGTTGCTGAAGAGCTGGGCCACAAAGTGACCCTGGTCAGCGACACCGCCCTGGAAGATTCCCTGGCCGAGTCCCTGAAGTTTGAAGGTGAAGCGGTTTCCCGTGCGCCGGTCGTGACCGTAATGGGCCACGTTGACCACGGTAAGACTTCCCTGCTCGACTACATCCGTCGTGCCAAGGTGGCCGCAGGCGAAGCCGGTGGTATTACCCAGCACATCGGTGCATACCACGTTGAAACCGAACGCGGCATGGTCACCTTCCTCGACACCCCAGGTCACGCCGCGTTTACCGCAATGCGTGCCCGTGGTGCCAAGGCGACCGACATCGTGATCCTGGTGGTTGCAGCGGACGACGGCGTAATGCCGCAGACCATTGAAGCCGTCCAGCACGCCAAGGCTGCCGGTGTTCCTCTGGTCGTTGCCGTGAACAAAATCGACAAGCCGGGCGCCGATCTCGATCGCATCCGTAGCGAACTGTCGGTTCACGGCGTGACGTCCGAGGAATGGGGTGGCGAGACGCCATTCGTATCGGTCTCGGCGAAAATGGGTACCGGCGTTGACGAACTGCTCGAAGCGGTCCTGTTGCAAGCCGAAGTCCTGGAACTGACCGCTACTCCATCGGCTCCTGGCCGTGGCGTCGTGGTGGAGTCCCGTCTCGACAAGGGCCGTGGCCCAGTTGCCACCGTGCTGGTCCAAGACGGTACCCTGCGCCAAGGCGACATGGTACTGGTCGGTTCGAACTACGGCCGTGTACGTGCCATGCTCGACGAGAACGGCAAGCCAATCAAGGAAGCAGGTCCTGCTATCCCGGTCGAGATTCTCGGCCTGGACGGTACGCCGGACGCTGGCGACGAGATGAGCGTAGTGGCTGATGAGAAGAAAGCCCGTGAAGTGGCTCTGTTCCGTCAAGGCAAGTTCCGCGAGGTCAAGCTGGCCCGTGCTCACGCCGGCAAGCTGGAAAACATCTTCGAGAACATGGGCCAGGAAGAGAAGAAGACGCTTAACATCGTCCTCAAATCCGACGTCCGCGGTTCCCTCGAAGCGTTGAACGGCGCCTTGAACGGCCTGGGTAACGACGAAGTGCAAGTGCGCGTTGTCGGTGGCGGTGTCGGTGGTATCACCGAATCCGACGCCAACCTGGCACTGGCTTCCAACGCTGTACTGTTCGGCTTCAACGTGCGTGCCGATGCTGGCGCTCGCAAGATCGTCGAGCAGGAAGGCCTGGACATGCGTTACTACAACGTCATCTACGACATCATCGAAGACGTCAAGAAGGCCCTTACAGGCATGCTTGGCAGTGACGTCCGGGAGAACATCCTGGGTATCGCCGAGGTGCGTGACGTGTTCCGCTCGCCGAAATTCGGCGCGATTGCCGGCTGTATGGTGGTTGAAGGCACTGTGTACCGTAACCGTCCAATCCGTGTACTGCGTGAAGACATCGTTATCTTCGAAGGCGAGCTGGAATCCCTGCGCCGCTTCAAGGATGACGCTGCCGAAGTACGTGCCGGCATGGAATGCGGTATCGGCGTCAAGAGCTACAACGACGTCAAGGTTGGCGACAAGATCGAAGTCTTCGAGAAGGTTCAGGTTGCTCGCAGCCTCTAACTCGCGCACTTCAGGAGCCGCGCAGCGTGTGGGCATGCAGATGCCCCGTGTAGCGTCAGGACTCTAAACGCAACGCCCGGTCTGGCTTTTGTCAGGCCGGGCGTTTGCCGCTTTCAGACCCCACGGGTTTCACCGTGTGGCAGTAACAGGTAACAAGACATGGCAAAAGAATACAGCCGTACCCAGCGTATCGGCGATCAGATGCAGCGTGAGCTGGCCCAACTGATCCGCCGCGAAGTCAAAGACCCACGCGTTGGCCTGGTCACCATTACCGCTGTTGAAGTGAGCCGTGACGTGGGTCACGCCAAGATCTTCATCACCGTAATGGGGCAGGACAACAGCGAAGAAATCGCGCAAAGCATCAAGGTGCTCAACTCCGCCGCAGGTTTCCTGCGTATGCAGTTGGCCCGTGAAATGAAGCTGCGCAGCGTTCCACAGTTGCACTTCCACTACGACGAAAGCGTCGTGCGTGGCGCGCACCTGTCGGCCCTGATCGAACGCGCCGTGGCTGAAGACAGCCAGCATCCGTCCACACCTGAAGACGCCAAGGAGTAAGCGGTGGCTCAGGTCAAACGTATTCGTCGCAACGTCAGTGGCATCATTCTGCTCGACAAACCCATTGGCTTTACCTCCAATGCCGCGTTGCAGAAGGTTCGCTGGCTGCTCAACGCCGAGAAGGCCGGGCATACCGGCAGCCTTGATCCATTGGCCACCGGTGTATTGCCGTTGTGCTTTGGCGAGGCCACCAAGTTTTCGCAATACCTGCTTGATTCCGACAAGGGTTACGAAACCCTGATGCAACTGGGTAAGACCACCACCACGGCGGATGCCGAAGGTGATGTTTTGCAGGTTCGCGACGTGACCGTTGGTCGTGCGGATATTGAAGCTGCTTTACCCGCTTTTCGTGGGCAAATCAGTCAGATACCGCCGATGTACTCGGCACTCAAGCGCGATGGCCAGCCACTTTACAAGCTGGCACGTGCGGGCGAAGTAGTGGAGCGCGAACCGCGTTCTGTTACTATTGCGCGCTTGGAATTGCTCGCTTGTGAAGGCGACACTGCCCGTTTGGCCGTGGACTGCAGCAAAGGCACCTATATCCGTACCCTGGTGGAAGATATTGGTGAAAAGCTCGGTTGCGGCGCGTACGTTGCAGAACTGCGACGCACCCAGGCCGGGCCTTTCAGCCTGGCCCAGACGGTCACGCTGGAAGAGTTGGAAGCGGTACACGCCGAGGGCGGCAATGAAGCGGTTGATCGCTTCCTCATGCCATCGGACAGCGGTTTGCTCGATTGGCCGCTGCTGCACTTCTCGGAGCACAGCGCGTTCTACTGGCTCAACGGCCAGCCGGTACGCGCCCCGGATGCCCCGAAGTTCGGCATGGTGCGAGTACAGGATCATAACGGTCGCTTTATCGGTATCGGTGAAGTGAGCGAAGACGGGCGCATCGCGCCGCGTCGGCTGATTCGGTCAGAATGACCGAACGAGTGTGGCTGTTAACAGGCATGGTCAACACTCATTTTTAGATACAGGGATTTGTCCCTGGCCTGTTGAAACTGCCCTTTGGGTGGTTTCCTGAAAAAAGGATTGCCTCATGGCTCTCGACGTTCAAGAAAAAGCACAAATCGTAGCTGACTATCAGCAAGCTGTTGGTGACACTGGTTCGCCAGAAGTGCAAGTTGCACTGCTGACCCACAACATCAACAAACTGCAAGGTCACTTCAAGGCCAACGGTAAAGACCACCACTCCCGTCGTGGTCTGATCCGCATGGTAAACCAGCGCCGTAAGCTGCTGGACTACCTAAAAGGCAAGGATCTGGGTCGTTATCAGACTCTGATCGGTCGCCTGGGTCTGCGTCGCTAATAAGCGATTGCGCTAGAGGTTGGTTGTCTGCCGCGTGTCATCGGGATTCCCGTTGGCCCGTGGTAGGCTCCCAGCCTCAAGTTTTATCTGGATACACGTTTTACCCTGGACGAGCGTCGGGCCGATTCCCGGCATTGCCCAAGAATTTCGCAAGAAGACAAGTTCCCCCAAGAGCCACAAAGAAGGTAGGACACCGTGAACCCGGTTATCAAAAAATTCCAGTTCGGTCAGTCGACCGTTACCCTCGAGACAGGCCGTATCGCCCGTCAAGCCTCCGGCGCAGTGCTGGTTACCGTTGACGACGACGTGACCGTACTGGTGACCGTTGTTGGCGCCAAGACCGCTGACCCGAGCAAGGGCTTCTTCCCTCTGTCCGTTCACTACCAGGAAAAGACTTACGCTGCCGGTAAGATCCCTGGCGGTTTCTTCAAGCGCGAAGGCCGTCCTTCCGAGAAAGAAACCCTGACTTCCCGACTGATCGACCGTCCGATCCGTCCGCTGTTCCCAGAAGGCTTCATGAACGAAGTGCAGGTTGTCTGCACCGTCGTTTCCACCAGCAAGAAGACCGATCCGGACATCGCTGCGATGATCGGTACCTCGGCTGCCCTGGCCATCTCCGGTATTCCTTTCGATGGCCCGATCGGCGCTGCCCGCGTTGCGTTCCACGAAAGCACCGGCTACCTGCTGAACCCGACTTACGAGCAACAGAAAGCCTCGAGCCTGGACATGGTCGTTGCCGGTACGTCCGAAGCCGTATTGATGGTTGAATCGGAAGCCAAAGAGCTGACCGAAGACCAGATGCTGGGTGCCGTACTGTTTGCTCACGACGAGTTCCAGGTTGTGATCAACGCGGTTAAAGAACTGGCTGCCGAAGCTGCCAAGCCGACCTGGACCTGGGCTGCTGCCCCGGAAGCCACCGAACTGCTGGGCGCTATCCGCTCCGAGTTCGGCGCTGCCATCTCCGACGCCTACACCATCACCGTCAAGGCCGACCGCTACGCTCGCCTGGGTGAGCTGAAGGACCAGGTCGTCGCCAAGCTGTCCGGCGAAGAAGGCCAGCCTTCCTCCAGCGAAGTCAAAGCTGCTTTCGGTGAGATCGAATACCGCACCGTTCGCGAAAACATCGTTAACGGCAAGCCACGTATCGACGGTCGCGACACCCGCACCGTGCGTCCGCTGAACATCGAAGTCGGCGTACTGCCGAAGACTCACGGTTCGGCGCTGTTCACCCGTGGCGAAACCCAGGCCCTGGTGGTTGCGACCCTGGGTACTGCCCGTGACGCACAACTGCTGGACACCCTGGAAGGCGAGAAAAAAGACCCCTTCATGCTGCACTACAACTTCCCTCCGTTCTCGGTGGGCGAGTGTGGTCGTATGGGCGGTGCAGGTCGTCGTGAAATCGGTCACGGCCGTCTGGCCCGTCGTTCGGTTCAGGCCATGCTGCCTGCCGCTGACGTGTTCCCGTACACCATCCGTGTTGTATCGGAAATCACCGAGTCCAACGGTTCCAGCTCCATGGCTTCGGTCTGCGGTGCTTCCCTGGCGCTGATGGACGCCGGTGTGCCAATGAAGGCACCGGTTGCCGGTATCGCCATGGGCCTGGTTAAAGAAGGCGAGAAGTTCGCCATCCTGACCGACATCCTGGGTGACGAAGACCACCTGGGCGACATGGACTTCAAAGTAGCTGGTACCGCCAAAGGTGTGACCGCGCTGCAGATGGACATCAAGATCAAAGGCATCACCGAAGAGATCATGGAAATCGCCCTGGGCCAAGCCCTGGAAGCGCGCCTGAACATCCTCGGCCAGATGAACCAGATCATTGGTCAGTCCCGCACCGAACTGTCGGAAAATGCTCCGACCATGATCGCGATGAAAATCGACACCGACAAAATCCGTGATGTCATCGGTAAAGGCGGCGCGACCATCCGTGCGATCTGTGAAGAAACCAAGGCTTCGATCGACATCGAAGACGACGGTTCGATCAAGATCTTCGGCGAAACCAAGGAAGCGGCTGAAGCAGCACGCCAGCGCGTACTGGGTATCACTGCTGAGGCCGAGATCGGCAAGATCTACGTCGGCAAGGTTGAGCGCATCGTCGACTTCGGCGCGTTCGTCAACATCCTCCCGGGCAAAGACGGTCTGGTTCACATCTCCATGCTGAGCGATGCTCGCGTTGAGAAAGTGACCGACATTCTGAAAGAAGGCCAGGAAGTGGAAGTGCTGGTACTGGACGTGGACAACCGCGGCCGTATCAAGCTGTCCATCAAGGACGTAGCAGCAGCCAAGGCTTCGGGCGTTTAATCACCCGCAGGCTTCACGCTGAAAAAAGGACTCCTCGGAGTCCTTTTTTATGGGCGCGAGAAAATGAAGCAGAATCAGCTGTTTAGCGCCGCCCAAAAGCCGCAACTTGCATGCAGGCACGATGAGCTTCATGCAAGTTGCACGATTTCGAAAATTTATGCTTTTCATAAGTCATTGTTTAATAAGGGATTTAATCTGTTCAGCGAGTTGGCACACTGTCTGCAATATCCCTGGTAGCGCTGCAGCATGAAGGTTTACGCCTGCAGACTTTTAATAAAACAGGAGTTACTCGTATGAAGAAGTTCGCTCTCGCTACTGCTACCGCTCTGACCCTGGCCATGGGTGCTAACGTAGCCTTTGCTCAGACTTCCCAAGCCCCTATGACTTTGGCGGCCGGTGAAGCGACCAAGGCTAAGGAAAGCGTTTCGGATACTTGGATCACCACTAAAGTCAAAGCTGACCTGCTGACCGAAAAAGGCATTCCAGGTTCGGACATCAAGGTTGAGACCAACAAAGGTGTGGTTTCCCTGTCCTCCGACGTAGCAGTCTCGGATTCGCAGAAAGCTACTGCTGTAGCCATCACCAAGAAAATCAAAGGTGTGACTGCGGTTTCTGCTGACGGCCTGCTGGCTGGCGGTGCTACCAAAGCTGACGGCATCGACAAAACCAAAGGCGCTGCCCACGACGCTAAAGAGACCACCAGCGATACCTGGATCACTACCAAAGTGAAGGCTGACCTGGTCACTGAAAAAGGCATTCCTGGCACCGACATCAAGGTTGAAACCAACAAAGGTGTTGTATCCCTGTCGTCCCCTACCGCTGTGACCGCTTCGCAGAAAGAAACAGCTGTAGCGATTACCAAGAAGATCAAAGGCGTTAAAGCTGTCTCGGCCGATGGCCTGAAAGCAGAGTAACGTTGACGTTTCGTCTGGACTGAATAGCGGCGGCTTAGGGTGAGTTAGATATCCACCTGACGCACCTCTGGAGTTCATGCGACCGACCACACGGATGTGGTCATTACAGGCCCCGGCACTTGTGTCGGGGCCTGTTCTATTTCAGGCTGAAACAGAATGATCAGGTCAAAAAATGTGGGAGCTGGCTTGCCTGCGATGCTGGCACCTCGGTCATTCAGTTGCACCGAGGTGATGCTATCGCAGGCAAGCCAGCTCCCACATTAGGATGGGTAGTGCTTAGAAGTTACTCAGCATCCAGATGCATTGGAGTGATCACCCGGCCATCCTTCTCGGCCTGCCCCAGCTGCGCATCGATGAAGTACACGCGGTCATCTTCCAACTGGCCCTTGTCTACCAGGTAATCCTTGATCGTGCTGGCTCGGTCCTGCCCCAACTGGCGCAGTAGCACGTCACTGCCACTCCAGAACTTGATCACACCGTCCTTGAGCTTCGCCGAGCGCTCATCGCTGCCCAGGTCTTTCCATTCGGCCGGCGGTTGCTGTTTGAGGCGGGTGCGGTAGATGCCTTCCAGCAATGGTGCTTTTTCCTTCTCTGGCACTTCAAGCAGGGAGGCTTGGGCCGGGACCTTGTCGCCACGGCGCTGGAGGATCTTGTAGTAGTTATATTGGTATTCACGCTCCAGTCGCTGTGTGGCCAGGAACGGCCCGTCGCTGCTGGCAGCGGCGGTGCCTTCAATTTCCAGGCGCAGGGCAGGGCGTTCTTTCAGCGCCTTGGCCAGGGTGTTCAGAGCGCCTTCGGCGTCTTTGTTCAGCTCACTGGAGCCTGCGGCGAACGACACATTGCCCAGGTCTTCAGAGCCACCACCGGTGACCAGCCCGCCAATGAACTTGAAGGGCGCGGTTGCCGCGCGTACCACGAGGTTGCGCAGGGTCTGCCACACAATCGGCATCACGCTGAATTGCGGGTTGTTCAGGTCGCCGCTTACTGGCAGTTCGATGGAGATCTTGCCGTCGGAGTCCTTGAGCAGGGCGACAGCCAGGCGAATCGGTAAGTCCACGGCATCGGAGCTGTCGACTTTTTCACCCAACTGCAGTTGCTCGACCACCACTTTGTTTTCAGCCTTCAACTGGCCTTTGGTGATCACGTAGTGCAGATCGAGATTCAGGCGACCCTTGCGGATGCGGAAGCCTGCGAATTTACCTGAGTAAGGTGTCAGGTTGGTCAGCTCGACACGCTTGAAGCTGGTGGCGATGTCCAGCGCGGCCATCGGGTCAAACGGGTTCACGCTGCCTTTGATCGTCACTGGTGCGTATCGGTCCACCTTGCCCTTGATGTCGACGCTGGCCGGTTTGGCCTGGCGACTGTCGATGGTGCCAATCTGGCCGTTGAGCTGTTGAATCGCGGTGGCAAAGTTGGGCGTGAGGCTAAAGTCAGCAAAGTTGGCCGAACCGTCGTTGATCGCGATCTGCCCGATATGAATGCCCAGGGGTTTGTCGTTACTGGCGGCAGGTTTGGCGGCCGACTTGCTGCCACTGTCGGCCGGCTGCGGAATCAGCAGGTCGTCGATGTTGGTGGTGCGATCTTCGTTGATCATGAAGCGCGCATACGGCTGCAACAGGTTGACCTTGTCGATCGACAGGCTTTGGCCGTGCTGGTAGTTCACGCCCTCTAGCACCAGGCGCTGCCACTTGAGGAAGTCGCGGGTCTTCAGGGTGTCCAGGGTATGCAACTGGTCAACCTGGGCGCGGCCGGTGACCTGGAGGGCCAGTGGCTCGGTGCTTTTGAGGTTTACGTCCAGGTTGCTGCCGAGCATGCCGCTGCGCAATTCCAGGCGAATAAACGGGCTGATATAGGCCTGGGCGACCCGCAGGTCGATGTCCTGGGTGTTCACTTTCAGCTTGGCACTGACCGGGTTGAGGTTAACCTCGCCGGTTGCCTGGATTTTGCCTTGCTTACCCAGGCCGGTGTCGACCTTCAAGGCGAAGGGGCTCTGGTTGAGGCTGTCGAAGTTCTGTACGTCGACATTCAACGGGCCCAGTTCCAGCGCCACAGCCGGTTTAGCCTGGCGGTCGGCCAGGTGCACCTGATAGTTACGCAGTTGCACGTCCTTGAGCAGCACTTGCCACGGTTTGCTCGGGGCCGCCGGTTGTGCCGACGGCGCGTCGGCAGCGGTTGGTTCCGGTGCCTTGGCCGGTTTGCTCGGTTGGCTGGCGAACAGCTTCTGCCAGTCCAATTGACCATCGGCCTCACGGGCGGCCCAGGTTTCCAGCTTGTTGCTGCGGATCTTGCCGATAATGACCTGCTGCTTGGCCAGGTCTACCGTGGTTTCGCTGACGTCCAGGCGTTCCAGGCGTGCCAGTGGCCGGCCATCGGGGGCCTTTATAGCAAAGGGGGCGATGCTGGCGGCGGTGTTGGTCAGGTTCAGCTCGGTTTCTTTGGCCAGGCTGAATTTGTAGTCAGTGCTGAAGTTGAGCACCCCGTCTTCCAGCACCAGTGGCAGGGCGTCACGTACATACGGCCACCAGGCTTTCATCTTGCCGTCGGTCACCTTCAAGGTGCCTTCGGAGGTGATCGGTACCAGGCTGAAGTTGCCTTTCCAGTCGATCTGGCCACCTTCGGGGCCGGCGGCGACCAGGGTCATGTCGGCATTGTCGTCGGGCAAAGTGCTAAGGTTTTTCAGCTCGAAGTCGAGTTCGTCGTAGAGGAATTCGATGGGCTCGCTGGGGCGCAGGTCCTGGAAATGCAGGTTACCACCGGCCAGCTTGATGCTGTCGATACGCAGTGGGAACGGCTTGGCATCAGGATCGGCCGGGGTTGGCTCGCTCGGCGGCAGTTTGAACAACTGCGCCAGGTTCAGTTGGCCGGACTTGTCGAACAGCAGTTCGGTCTTGGGCTTGTCCAGTTGCACATCAGCCAGGTGCAGGGCGCGGGTCCAGAGGCTGTCGATCTGCAGGTTGGCGTAGAGGCGTTCGAAACCTACTTGCTCTTTGCCTGGCTCACCGATCTTCAGGCCCCACAGCGTCAGTTCCAGGCTGAAGGGGTTGAGCTCGATGCGCTCGATTCGCGACGGCACCGTGGCGTAATTGGCCAACTGTTGGTTGGCAATGCGAAGGGCGATGCCGGGTAATATCAGAAAGCCCAGCAAGCTGTACAAAGCAAGGGCGGTCAACAAGGCGCCTACGGCGCGGATCAATCCTTTGGGCATGGGTGAACGCCATCTATGTCGAACGAGAGTGCCTTGGAGTATGGCACGGGAATTCGGTTCCGAAGAACCGTGGGCGCTGGGAAACTTCCTACAAATGCAGGATCAGGGTCTTCAACGGGGGCTGTTGGTCCCTGGAAGGAAAGTCGGCCCCAGGTGTCATCACTTGCCACTCGCGTACCGGGCGCCCGGCTTTTTCCGCGCAGCGCAGCACCTGCTCACGCCAGTCCTCCATGCTGACTTTTGCCAGGTTGTTGCAGCAAATCAGTACGCCATTATCGGCGGTGGCCAGCAGTGCGGGTTTGAGCAGGCTTTGATAGTCGCGCAACAAATCGACGGTGCCGAAAGCGCTCTTGGCCCAGGCGGGAGGATCGAGCAGTACCAGGTCGTACTGGCGCTGTTCCAGGCGCGGATAGCTCGGCAGCTTCTGCCCGCGACGCTGGGTGATCGGCAGGCCCGCCAGTTGGCGAATCGCCGGGAAGTAATCGGACTGTACAAACTCCATGCTAGGCAACTGCGGGTTGAGCTGGCCGTTTTCACGCCCCACCGCCAGGTTGCCCTCGGCAAAATCCAGGTTGCACACTTCCCGTGCGCCCCCCGCCGCTGCGCTCAAACCTACCCCACAGGTGTAGGCGAACAGGTTCAGCACGCTTTTGCCGGCGCTGTGGTCCTTGACCCAGCCCCGGGTGTTGCGCAGGTCGAGGAACAGCAGTGGGTCTTGCCCGGCGTGGCGCCCACGCACACGGTAATTGAGGCCCCACTCGTGGCCGACCAGGTCTTCCAATGCGCCAGGCTCGGCGCGGTACACCGTGTCTTCGCGGTCGATGCGCGAGTTGCCGCGGGCACGGTCGTTGTACACCAGCAACAATTCCAGGCCCATGTATTGGTTGATCAGTTGGTGCAAGTCCAGCAAGTCTGCGGTTTCCAGGGACTGGTGGAAGCTTTGTACCAGCAATTGCGGGCCGTAGCGGTCGATGGTCAAGCCGCCGGCGCCTTCCTGGCTGCCGTGAAACAGCCGATAGCAGTCCGTACCCTGGGCGTGCAGCGTGTTGATCAGGTCTTGGCGGTGATCGAGGGCGGCGCGCAGCGCCTGATTCAAGGGAGTCATGGAGCGCGCCTTGCTTGCAGATGAATAAGAAAAAGGGGGCGCGAAGTTTAACAGCTAACCCCGGCCTGCACAGGCCGGGGATTATCCTGGCCCTACCGGTTGAGGCGTTTGTCGATCAAACCGTCCACCACGCTGGGGTCGGCCAGGGTCGAGGTGTCGCCCAGGCTGTCCAGTTCGTTACAGGCGATCTTGCGCAAGATGCGTCGCATGATCTTGCCGGAGCGGGTTTTCGGCAGGGCAGGGGCCCATTGGATCAACTCTGGTTTGGCGAAGCTGCCAATCTCCTTGCTGACCAACTCCAGCAGGTGCTTTTTCAACGCGTCGCTGGGTTCGACGCCATTCATGGGGGTGACAAAGGCGTAGATGCCTTGGCCTTTGACGTCGTGGGGGTAGCCCACCACCGCGGCTTCGGCGACCTGATCATGCAGCACCAGCGCACTTTCCACCTCGGCGGTGCCGATGCGATGGCCGGACACGTTGATCACATCGTCGATCCGCCCGGTGATCCAGTAGTCGCCGTCTTCATCGCGCCGTGCGCCATCCCCGGTGAAGTAGTAGCCGGGGTAGGGCTTGAAGTAGGTGTCGATCATGCGCTGCGGGTCGCCGTAGACGCTGCGAATCTGCCCCGGCCAGCTTGATTTGATGGCGAGTACACCGCTGCCGGCGCCGCTGATTTCCTTGCCTTGTTCATCAAGCAACACCGGTTGTACGCCGAACATGGGCTGTGTCGCGCAGCCCGGTTTGATGCGCTGGGCGCTGACCAGCGGGCTGAGCATGATGCCGCCGGTTTCGGTCTGCCACCAGGTATCAACAATCGGGCAGCGCTGTTCGCCGACGGCGTTGAAATACCAGTCCCAGGCTTCCGGGTTGATCGGCTCACCTACGCTGCCCAGCAGGCGCAGGCTGGCGCGCGATGTACTCTGCAGCGGGCCGTGGCCTTCGCGCATCAGGGCGCGCAGGGCGGTGGGCGCTGTGTAGAAGATATTCACCTGGTGTTTATCGATGACCTGCCAGAAGCGCGAACTGTCCGGATAACTCGGCACGCCTTCGAACATCAGCGAGGTGGCGCCATTGGCCAGCGGGCCATAAACGATATAGCTGTGGCCGGTGACCCAGCCCACGTCGGCGGTGCACCAGAACACTTCGCCTTCTTGGTAATCGAGCACGTACTTGAAGGTCATCGCCGCTTGCAGCAGGTAGCCAGCGGTGGTGTGCAACACGCCTTTGGGTTTGCCGGTGCTGCCGGAGGTATACAGGATAAACAGCGGGTCTTCGGCGTCCATCGGCTCGGGTGGGCAGTTGTCGCTGGCGGCGTCCAGGGCGGCTTGGTATTTGAGGTCGCGGCCCTCGTGCCAATTCACGCCCGCCCCGGTGCGCTCCACCACCAGTACCGTGCTGACATTCGGGCAACTGGCCAGGGCCTTGTCGACGTTCTGTTTCAGCGCCACGGGCTTGCCACCGCGTATGCCTTCGTCGGCGGTGATCACGGTGCGGCAATCGGCGTCGAGGATGCGGTCGCGCAGGGCGTCAGGAGAGAAACCACCAAACACCACCGAGTGCACTGCGCCAATTCGCGTGCAGGCCAGCATGGCGTACGCCGCCTCGGGGATCATCGGCATATAGATGCACACGCGATCACCTTTGTTCACGCCACGGCTTTTCAACACATTGGCCAGGCGGCTGACGTTTTGGTGCAGTTGACGGTAAGTAATCGTGCAGGATGTTGACGGATCATCGCCTTCCCAGATGAAAGCCGGCTGATCGGCGCGTTGCGCCAGATGGCGGTCGATGCAGTTGTAGCTGACGTTCAACTGGCCACCGGCAAACCATTGGGCGGCACCGGTGTGGATGTCTGACTGCTGGACGCTGTGCCAGGGTTTTATCCAGTCGAGAAAGCCCTTGGCCTGTTCGGCCCAGAAGGTGTCTGGCTGGTCGATGGATTGGCGATAGAGGCGCTGGTAGTCCTCTTGACTGAGCTGCGCAGCCCGGCGGACGGCATCGGCGGTGGGAAAGGTGCTGATATCGAACATGAGCGCTCCTTATTCTTGTTTTTGCGACAAGTCATAAAGATGCACCCTGGGGCGGGAGGGTTCAAGGCCAACGTCCAAACGGACGTTGGCCTTGAATGAACGGCTTCAGCCGCGGTGGCGACCACGGAAGTAGTTGATCAGGCCCTGGGTCGAAGCATCTTCGGCCAAGGTTTCTTCGGCGCCGGTCAGGCGGTTGTACACGCCTTTGCCCAGCTCCTTGCCCAGTTCAACGCCCCATTGGTCGAAGGCATTGATGCCCCACACCACGCTCTGCACGAACACCTTGTGCTCATACATCGCCACCAGCGCACCCAGGCGGCGTGGGCTGATGCGCTCGACCACCAGGGTGTTGCTCGGACGGTTGCCCGGGATCACCTTGTGCGGTGCCAGCTTCTGTACTTCGGCTTCCGGCAAGCCCTTCTCACGCAGCTCGGCTTCGGCCTCGCTGCGGGTCTTACCGAGCATCAGCGCCTGGCTCTGGGACAGGCAGTTGGCGTACAGCCACTGATGGTGGTCGGACACAGGGTTGAAACTGACGATCGGCACGATGAAGTCGGCCGGGATCAATTGAGTCCCTTGGTGCAGCAACTGGTGGTAAGCGTGCTGGCCGTTGCAGCCTACGCCGCCCCAGATCACCGGGCCGGTATCGGTGGACACTGGCGTACCGTCCTGGCGCACGCTCTTGCCATTGGATTCCATGTCCAACTGTTGCAAATGCTTGGTGATGTTACGCAGGTAATGGTCGTACGGCAGGATCGCATGGCTCTGCGCACCCCAGAAGTTGCCGTACCACACCCCCAGCAAGCCCAGCAGCACGGGCATGTTGGCTTCGAACGGCGCGTTCAAAAAGTGCTGGTCCATGGTGTAGGCACCCGACAGCAGTTCCTTGAAGTTGGACATGCCGATAGCCAGGGCAATTGGCAAGCCGATGGCAGACCACAGCGAGTAGCGCCCACCGACCCAGTCCCACATGGGGAAGATGTTTTCTTCGCGGATACCGAAGGCCACGGCTGCGGCATTGTTGCTCGAGACGGCGATGAAGTGGCGATACAGTTCGGCTTCCGAGCCTCCCTGGGCCAGGTACCAGGCGCGGGCGGCCTGGGCGTTTTTCAGGGTTTCCAGGGTGTTGAAGGATTTGGACGAGACGATAAACAGCGTGGTCTCGGCGCGCAGCTTCATGGTCAGTTCGTGGAACTCGCTGCCGTCGATGTTCGCCAGGTAGTGGCAACGCACACCTTTATGGGCGTAGGACAGCAAGGCCTCCGAGACCAATTCCGGGCCGAGGAACGAGCCACCGATGCCGATGTTCACCACGTCGGTGATCGGCTTCTCGGTGTAGCCACGCCACAGGCCGTCGTGGATACGGCCGACCAGGTCAGTGATCTGATTCAGCACCTTGTGCACGTCCGGCATGATGTTCACGCCGTTGACCGACAGCTTATCGCCCACCGGGCGGCGCAGGGCGGTGTGCAGGGCAGGGCGGCCCTCGGAGGAGTTGACCGGTTCGCCAGCGTACTGCGCGTCGATCGCCGCCTTGAGATTGACTTCCTTGGCCAGGCCCACCAACAGGTCGCGCGTTTCGCTGGTGATCAGGTTTTTCGAGTAATCGAGGAAAAGTCCGCAGCTGCTCAAGGTGAACTGGGAAAAACGCTGAGGATCGGCATTGAACGCCTCGCGCATGCTGAAATCCTGCATGGCTTGGCGATGTTGAACAAGCGCTTGCCAGGCGGGCAGCGCGGTAACGTCATGAGGGGTGCGGTAGTACGCCATCGCTGCGGGTTTCCTTTTATTACGGGGACTGCCTTTAGGACACTTCAAAGCCCGGAACATCCAGTCTTATAACAAGGATTGGGTTCCAGACAGCGCTAACCATAGCGCAGGGCAGTTACATTAAACCTAGCGTGTGGATATGTCTTGGCTTTGTCTGCGCTGTGGCCGGTACTTTTTTATACCGGCACAGCCGTCGGGGCAACAGGTTGAGGTAAAGCGGGGGTCAGGCGAGGTTCAGGTGCAGGTTATCGATGAGGCGTGTTGCCCCCAGATAGGCGGCGACCAGAATCACCACATCACGATCTTCAGCCGTGGCCGGGCGCAGATGTACGCCTTGGCGCACTTCCAGGTAGTCCATGCGCAGCCCAGCGGCTTCAATCTGCTGAATGTGCTCGGCGCGAAGCCTGGCAAAATCATGATCGCCGCCTTGGATGGCCGTGGCGATCTGGCTGAGCGCGCGGTACAGCACTGGTGCGACCGCACGTTGCTCCTCGGTGAGGTAACCGTTGCGTGATGACAGCGCGAGGCCGTCCTCGGCGCGCACGGTAGGCTCGCCGATGATCTGGATCGGCATGTTCAGGTCGCGGACCATGGCGCGGATCACCGCCAACTGCTGGTAGTCCTTCTGGCCGAATACGGCCATGTCCGGCTGGACCATGTTGAACAGCTTGCTGACCACCGTGGCCACGCCTTCGAAGTGCCCTGGGCGGCTGGCGCCGCACAAGCCTTCGGACAGCTGTGGCACGCTGACTCGGGTCTGGCCGTTCATGCCATCGGGGTACATTTCCTCGACCGTCGGCGCAAACAGCAGGTTGCAGCCCGCCTGCAGAAGTTTTTCCTGGTCGGCGGCCAACGTGCGCGGGTATTTGTCCAGGTCTTCGCCCGCGCCGAATTGCAGCGGGTTGACGAAAATGCTCGCCACTACGAAATCCGCTTGCTGCGCGGCCTTGGTCACCAGGGTGGCGTGGCCGCTGTGCAGGTTACCCATGGTGGGCACAAAGCCGATGCGTTTGCCGGCGCTGCGGGCGTGGGTTACGGCAGCCCGCAGTTCGCGGACGGTTTTAACGGTGTTCATGCCGAGAACCCGTGTTCAATACCTGGGAAAGTTACATTCTTGACTTCGCTGACGTAGGCGCTCAGGGCCGCGTGGATGCTGTCCTGGCCGGCCATGAAGTTCTTCACGAACTTCGGTACGTGGCCGGTGATCGACAGGCCGAGCATGTCGTGCAATACCAGCACTTGGCCGTCAGTGGCGGAACCTGCGCCAATCCCGATCACGGGCACTTTGACGGCCTGGGTGATTTCGGCGGCCAGTTCGCTCGGCACGCACTCCAGCAGAATCATCGCAGCACCCGCTTGTTCCAGTGCAATAGCATCGGCGCGCATCTGGCGGGCCTGGGCTTCATTGCGGCCCTGGACCTTGTAACCACCGAGGATATTGACCGACTGCGGTGTCAGGCCCATGTGCGCGCACACTGGCACGCCGCGCTCGGCCAGCAACCGGATCGACTCGGCCAGCCACACGGCACCTTCGACTTTGATCATATGCGCGCCCGCCTGCATCAGCTTGCCGGCGTTCAGGAAGGTTTGCTCAAGGGTGGCGTAACCCATGAACGGCAGGTCCGCGATGATCAAGGCGCCATCATTGCCACGCTTGACGCTGGCGGTGTGGTAGGCGAGCTCATCGGTGGTCACGGGCAGCGTGCTGTCATTCCCTTGAAGAACCATGCCCAGGGAGTCGCCCACCAGCAGCACTTCGACGCCAGCCTGGCAGCTGGCGTGGGCGAAGGTGGCGTCATAGCAGGTCAGCATGGTGATTTTTTCACCTGTGAGCTTGAGGCTCTGCAAGGTGGTCAGGGTAATGTCTGGCATGAAAGGGTCCTCGTTCAGGCGCTTGGAAACAGCGAGTAACGCGCGTGAGTCTTCGTTTATACAGGCGCACTGTCTTGAAAGCAGTGCTTATAAGGCCTGGATTGCGCCCTGTCGCGCCGGGTTGGCGGCAGCGGGACGCCTATAGTCGTGAGGAGGACACGGGAAGTCAATTGGATGTGTTACCGCATTGTTACGATGGCGGTGTTACCGCTGTTACTGACGCGATTCAGCAAGATGGGCACAGGCTTGGGGCGCACTGAATATCCAATGTGGGAGCTGGCTTGCCTGCGATGGCATCACCTCGGTGTGGCTGATACACCGTGTCGCTTGCATCGCAGGCAAGCCAGCTCCCACATTGACCGGGTCATTCTTGAGGTAGGCGTTCCAGGCCGACGAACGGGCAGGCGGTGAGCAGGTGGCTTAAACGCTGGCCGTCAGGCAGCTGCAGGTCGGCTGGCGCCAACTCAGCCAACGGATACAGCACAAACGCGCGCAGATGCATCTGGTAGTGCGGCACCTTGAGGCGCGGCTCATCGATCAGGCGATCACCGAACAGCAGGATATCCAGGTCCAAGGTGCGCGGGCCCCAGCGTTCCAGGCGTTCGCGGCCCTGATCGTTTTCGATGGCTTGCAGCGCGTCGAGCAGGTCCAATGGCGCCAGGTGACTGTCCAGCGCCGCAACGGCGTTGGTGTAGGGCGGCTGGCCGGGCAGCAGTGAATCGCTTTGATAGAAGGCGGACACACCGGCGAGCTGAGTGCCAGGCAATTGCGCCAGCGCCTCGATCGCGCTGCGCAATTGTTGCTCCGGGGCAGCCAGGTTGCTGCCCATGCCGATGTAGATACGTTCCACGTTTATTCGCCCGCAGCGCCCGAGGCATCGGCACTGCTGCGTTTACGCTTGGTGCCGCTGCGGCGACGCTTTTTCGGGCCTTCGCCGGCGCTATCACCTTTGCTGCCCAGTTCACGAATCATTTCGCGGCGCTGGCT
The DNA here is from genome assembly GCF_001907715.1 of Pseudomonas sp. BTN1. NCBI lineage: Bacteria > Pseudomonadati > Pseudomonadota > Gammaproteobacteria > Pseudomonadales > Pseudomonadaceae > Pseudomonas > Pseudomonas sp. BTN1. The sequence goes on from NZ_MPBM01000028.1 coordinate 124,112, forward strand.
GTCATTGGCGTCCTGATAATCGGTCCACCATTCGCCCAGGCCATCGGTCTGCTCGCCCGCGCTTTCGCGTAGCAGCAGGAAGTCGTAGCCGGCACGGAAGCGCGGGTTGTCCAGCAACAGATCGGCGCGCTTGCCGCTGCGGCGTGGCAGGCGCTCCTGCATGTCCCAGATTTCGCGGATCGGCATGGTGAAACGTTTGGGGATGGCGATGCGTTGGCACTGTTCGGCGATCAGCTCGTGAGCCGCTTCCTGCATGGCCGGGATCGGCGGCATGCCACGGTCCTGCAGGCGCAGTACGCGTTTGGGCAGGGCCGGCCACAACAAGGCGGCAAACAGGAACGCCGGGGTCACCGGTTTGTTTTGCTTGATGCGCAGGTCGGTGTTGATCAAGGCTTCGCTGATCAAGGTGTGGGTGTACGTCGGGTTGTACTCCAAGGCCTCGGCGCTGGCCGGGAACAGGGGGTCGAACAACTGCAGGTCCACCAGCATTTCAAAGGTGTCGGCGGCGTAGCCCGAAAGGAACAGCTTGAGCACTTCCTCAAACAGGCGTGCCGAGGGGATTTCCCGCAGCATCGGCGCCAGTTCGCGAATCGGTGCGGCGGTGTGTTTTTCGATGCCAAAGTTGAGCTTGGCGGCGAATCGCACGGCACGCAGCATGCGCACCGGATCTTCCTGGTAGCGCTGCGTCGGGTCGCCGATCAGCCGGATCAGGTTGTTGCGAATGTCGTGTACGCCGTTGGCGTAATCGAGGATGCGCTCGCTGACCGGGTCGTAATACAAGGCGTTGATGGTGAAGTCGCGACGTTGCGCGTCCTCTTCCAGGGTGCCATAGACGTTATCGCGCAGGATGCGCCCGCTCTCGTTGCGGGAAGACTGGTTGGTGTCCTCCTCTTCATCGTTTTGCGGGTGACCGGCGCGGAACGTTGCGACCTCGATGATTTCGCGACCAAAGTGGATATGCACCAGCTTGAAGCGCCGGCCGATGATTCGTGCATTACGAAACTCGGCGCGCACTTGTTCAGGCGTGGCACTGGTGGCGACGTCGAAATCCTTGGGCGTGATGTTGAGCAACATGTCGCGTACGCAGCCACCCACCAGGTAGGCCTGGTAGCCGGCGTTCTGCAAACGTTCGACGATGTTCACTGCATAACGGCTGAATTGAGCGCGCTGCAGCGAATGCTGGCTGCTATTGAGCACTTCAGGCGTGCTGCGTTTGTGTTGCGTTCGACGCAAGGGAGAACGGAATGACTGGAACAACTTCTTCAGCATGGGATGCACTGTTTGAAGGAATGTTCGGCCATAACGAAGAATGACCGCATGATGGGCGGGGATTCTAGCATTTAGTCAGGGGATGGTGTAGGAACAAGCTAAAGGCATTGCGCCATAAGCGTTTGCAGGTCAAATCCCGGAAACTACAAGGGGAGCCGAAGCTCCCCCAGAAGTAGTTGCGTGCTCTATTTTTATTATTGATGTCGGGCTTCTTGTTTTTGTTGATCGCCCTCGCCACGAAGTTTCACCTTCATGACACTCCCAATCGGGAGTCAAGAGCAAACGGATTGCTTTGGTCGCTGTGTTGCTGATCTACGATCCAACCAGTTCAGGCTCTGCCTTAGGGCAGTTTTTGTTGTTCTCGGCCTGGTTGCGGGGCAAGCCCCAAATGCAACGCCTCTCCAAAAGAATCAGTTAGCTGCGCCTCCGCCGTGTTGTTTTTGTTATGCGTGAGTCGATTCGTCTTATTTTTATTGTCTTGTAAAAAGCTTGTTATTGTTTTTGTACTAAGCATATAGCAGGGTGCGTGCCAACTTTTGCGCCGTCCAGCAAAACCGGGGGTTTGGGCTGGTTTCGCCAGATTGAGGGCCAAAAAAAAGCCGGGGCTTCGTTACCGTAAGCCCCGGCTTTTGTTACGTGAAAAGTCAGCGGTAACAGTTTTTTCACATCAACAGGTGTTACCTGTGGGGCTGCGCTCTCAGCTTTCGCTGGCCACCCCGGTCTTGCGCCGTGGAATGCCCAGGCGCTGACGCCGTTCCCACAAACACTTGCGACTTACACCCAGTTTGCGGGCCAGTTCGGTCTCGGTCATATGGTCCTGATGCTCGAGCACGAAGTGCTGGAAGTAGTCTTCCAGTGACAAATCTTCCGTCGGCTCATGGCTGGTATTGCTACCGCCGCCCTGCTGCGGGGCCAGGCCGATGAAGTCGTCGTCATCCAGGTCGCTGAGCTCAATGTCGATGCCCAGCAACTCGGCAGAAATCTCCGGGCTCTCCGACAGAATCACGGCGCGCTCGACGGCGTTCTCCAGCTCACGCACGTTCCCTGGCCACGAGTAGTGACGGATCGCCTGCTCGGCGTCCGCGGCAAACTTCAGGTCGGTGCGGTCAATGCGTGCGCCTTGACGCAACAGGAACGCGTTGGCGATTTCGTTGACGTCGGCGCCGCGCTCGCGCAGGGCCGGCAATTTGAGCGCGATGACATGCAGGCGGTAATACAAGTCCTCACGGAACTGGCCGATCTTGGCCAGGCTCTTCAGGTCTCGGTGTGTCGCCGCGATCAATCGAACATCGACCTTCTGCGATTGCACCGAACCCACGCGACGAATTTCGCCTTCCTGCAGCACGCGCAGCAAGCGCGCTTGTGCTTCCAGGGGCAGCTCGCCAATTTCATCAAGGAACAAGGTGCCGCCGTCCGCGGCCTCCACCAGGCCCGCACGCCCGGCGCTGGCGCCAGTGAACGCACCTTTCTCGTGGCCGAACAGCTCGGACTCGATCAGGGATTCGGGGATCGCCGCGCAGTTCACCGAGATCATCGGCGCCTTGGCGCGCTTGGACAGGTTGTGCAGGGCGCGGGCCACCAGCTCTTTGCCGGTGCCCGACTCGCCCTGGATCAACACATTGGAGTCAGTCGGCGCCACCTTGCGGATCTTGCTGTACAAGTCCTGCATCGGAGGGCAGGAGCCGATGATGCCGATCTCGCCATTGCTGTTGTTGGCACCTGGTTTTTCGGCGCCGCTGGTCTTGCCGGTGGGGCGTGGCTCGGCAGGCGCACTGCTGGCCGACACACGGTCACGCAGGATGCGGGCCACGGCCTGGAGCATCTCGTCGTGATCGAAAGGCTTGGCGATGTAGTCCACCGCGCCCATCTTCATCGAGTCCACCGCCGAGCGCAGGCTGGCGTAGCTGGTCATGATCAGCACCGGGGTGCCCTGGCCCAGCTTGATCAGCTCGGTGCCCGGGGCGCCTGGCAGGCGCAGGTCACTGACAATCAGGTCGAACGTGGGAATGCTGAATCGCTCTTGGGCTTCCTGCACCGAGCCGGCTTCGCTGACCTGGTACTGATTACGTTCAAGCAGGCGACGCAAGGCAGAGCGGATAATGGTTTCGTCTTCGACGATCAAAATGTGCGGCATTGATTCAATTCTCTCGACGGTCTCAGTTCACAGCGGACGTCGCTTCGACATGACGCGGCAAGGTCACCCGGATACGGGTGCCGCGTTGGCTTTGTGTGTCAGCCGGGCTGTCGATGGTGATTTGTCCATAATGCTCTTCAACGATGGAATAGACCAGTGCAAGGCCCAGACCGGTACCTTCACCGGGGTCCTTGGTGGTGAAGAAGGGTTCGAACAATCGGTCCATGATGTTCTGTGGAATGCCGCTGCCTTCGTCTTCCACGATCAGGTCGACCGTGTGCTCGAAAGCCTCGCTCTTGACGCGTACAGCACTGCCGGCCGGCGACGCGTCGCGGGCGTTGGACAGCAGGTTGATCAGCACCTGGGCCAGGCGTTGTGAGTCGCCATCGACCCAATGGTCCGGATCGCACAGGTTAAAGAACTGTACTTCGAAATTGCGCCGGTTCAAGGCCAACAGCCCAATGGCATCCTGCGCGACTTCGGCCAGGCACACCGCTTCGTCCTGATTCTGATGGGCGCCGGAGTGGGCAAAGCTCATCAGCGACTGGACGATGCGTGAAACCCGCTTGGTCTGTTCAAGGATTTGCCCGCTGATTTCGGTGATTTCCCCGTCTTCTTCGCGCTCTTCCCGCAGGTTTTGCGCCAGGCAGGCGATACCGGTGATCGGGTTGCCGATTTCATGAGCCACGCCGGCCGCCAGGCGCCCAATGCTGGCCAGGCGTTCGGAGTGCACCAGCTTGTCTTCGAGCATCTGTGTATCGGTCAAATCTTCTACCAGCAGCACCAGGCCGCTGTTACCCGGCGCCAGAGGTTCGTCGATGGCCGCTTTGTGCAAGTTGAGCCAGCGGGTCTGGCCGTCGAGGGCCAAGTGCTGTTTGTGCAAGTGCTCGTCCGGCAGGTTGATGAAACCCTGCAGCAGCTCTTTCCAGGGATCGCCCAGGGTATTGAGGCGCGAACCCACCACCCGCTGGGCGGCGATGCCGGTGAGTTCTTCCATGGCTTTGTTCCACATCAGGATTTCCTGGTCCTTGGCCAGGGAACACACGCCCATCGGCAGTTCCTGCAGGGTCTGGCGGTGGTAACGGCGCAGGGCGTCGAGTTCGGCGGCCAGGCCTGTGAGGCGCGAGTGGTAGTCCTCCAGCCGGCTTTCGATGAAGTGGATGTCTTCGGTGACGTAGTTTTCGCCACCGGCCTTGTAGGGCAAGAAGGTTTCCACCATGTCCTGGGACACGCTCGGCCCCATCAAACCGGACAGGTTGGCTTCGATACGGTCACGCAGGCGGCGCAGGGCATAGGGGCGGCGCTCGTCAAATGGCAGGTAGAGGTCGCGCAGCGCCTGTTCGACTTCCTTTTGTGCGGCCTTGGCGCCCAGGGGCTTGGCCAGTTGCGTGGCGAACTCCTGGGGCGATGCCGCATGCAGTTCGCGGCGTTGCGGGCGGCGCACGTTGTCTACCGCACAGGCTTCTGCGGCGCTGGTTTCTTCGGCGCTGGCGTTAGTGAACAGCGAGATCAGGGTGAACATCAGTACGTTGGCGGCCAGCGAGGCGATGGCCGCCATGTGCCAACTGGTGTCGTCCAGCACGTAAATCATGTTCAGCAACGGGATATAGAAGCCCTGCAAGTTGCCGACCAGCGGTAGCAGCATGGTCACGGTCCACACCAGGATCCCGGCCAGCAGCCCTGCAATAAAGCCACGGCGATTGGCGGTCGGCCAGTACAGCACCGACAACACGCCCGGCAGAAATTGCAAGGTGGCGACAAACGCGACGATGCCGAGGTTGGCCAGGTCTTGCCCGGCGCCCAGCAGCAGATAAAACGCGTAACCGGCCATGATGATCGCGACGATCAGCGCGCGTCGGGTCCATTTCAACCAACGGTAGATATTGCCCTCGGCCGGCGGCTGGTACAGCGGCAGTACCAAGTGGTTGAGCGCCATGCCGGAGAGTGCCAGGGTGGTGACGATGATCAACCCGCTGGCGGCCGATAACCCCCCGACATACGCCAGTAGCGCCAGGGCCGGGCTGTTGGCAGCAATACCGATGCCCAGGGTGAAATACTCGGGGTTGGTGGTGGCCCCCAGTTTCAGGCCAGCCCACAGGATCAGCGGCACCGCCAGGCTCATCAGCAACAGGAACAGCGGCAAGCCCCAGCTGGCGCTGACCAGCGAGCGCGGGTTGAGGTTCTCGGTGAAGGTCATGTGGTACATGTGCGGCATCACGATCGCCGAGGCGAAGAACACCAGCAGCAGCGTACGCCATGGTCCCTCCTGCAAGGGGGTATGCAAGGCGGCGAGGGCGGTCTGGTTTTGCAGCAGCCACAGCTCCAGCTGTTGCGGCCCGTCGAACACGCCGTAAAGCGCATAAAGGCCGACGCCGCCGATGGCGATCAGCTTGATGACCGACTCAAAGGCAATCGCAAACACCAGGCCCTGGTGTTTCTCGCGGGTGGCGATATGGCGAGAGCCAAAGAAGATGGTGAACAAGGTGATCAGCGCGCAAAACGCCAGGGCAACCCGATGTTGCACGGGCTCTCGGGTCAGGATGCTGATGGAGTCGGCCACCGCCTGGATCTGCAGGGCCAGCAACGGCAGCACGCCGATCAACATGAAGATGGTGGTCAGCGCGCCCGCCCAGGTGCTGCGAAAGCGAAAGGCAAACAGGTCCGCCAGGGAAGACAGCTGGTACGTCCGGGTGATTTTCAGGATCGGGTACAGCAGCACCGGCGCCAGCAGGAACGCGCCGGACACCCCCAGGTAACTGGAGAGAAAGCCGTAGCCGTACTGATAGGCCAGCCCCACCGTGCCGTAGAACGCCCAGGCACTGGCGTAGACGCCCAGGGACAAGGTGTAGGTCAACGGATGGCGAATGATCGCCCGCGGAATCATTCCGCGCTCACTGATCCAGGCCACGCCGAATAACGCAGCCAGGTAGGCGGCGCTGATCAGCAGCATCTGGGTGAGACTAAAGCTCATCGGCATCTTTTTGGCTCTGCAGGATGAAGGTCACGACGATCAGGATCAGCCATAGCAGATAAGGGCGATACCAGGCGCCCGTGGCGTCGATCCACCAATCCATGATGGCGGGGGAGAACAGGTAGATCCCGACGACCAGCAGCAGGACCAAACGATAGATGTACATGTTGGCCTCTGATTAAAAATCTGCCGCGATGTTAACGGATGGCTGGCAACCTGCAAGCGCCTTCAACTCAATTGCGCTTCGGCCAGGGTCAGCGTGCGCGGGATGCGGGTGGCGTCCCAGTGCGCAATGCCCCAATCCAGCAGTTCTCGTGGGCTGGCGTACAGCAGTTGCGCGTCGGGCTGTTGGCCAAGGGCGCGCAGTGCTCTGAGCAGCAAAGGCGTGGCCTGGTCGGCTGTCAACGGTGGAGAGCGGTAGGACTTGCCCAGCTTGTTGCCGTCTGGCTGCACGATCAGCGGTACATGCAAGTAACGTGGCTGGCGCAGGCCAAGCAGCTCTTGCAGGTACAGCTGGCGCGGTGTGGAGTCGAGCAGGTCGGCGCCGCGCACGATATCGGTTATCCCTTGCCAGGCGTCGTCGAGCACCACCGCCAGTTGGTAGGCGTAGAGGCCGTCGCGGCGACGGATGATGAAGTCGCCGGCATCGCGGCCCAGATGCTGCCGGAACTCGCCCTGCACACGGTCGGTAAAGTGGTATTCCAGCTCGGGCACGCGCAGGCGGATGGCGGCGTGTTGCTGGTCGTGGCCGGCATTGCGGCACAAGCCTGGGTAAACCCCGTTGTAGGGCTCCAACTGCTTGCGCGAGCAGGTGCAGGCGTAGGCCAGGCCGTGGTTGAACATATCGTTCAGTACTTTGGCGTAGGCATCATGCCGCTCGCTCTGGCGAACCAGTTCGCCATCCCATTCAAAGCCGTAGCTTTCCAGCGCATGCAGAATCGCCGCCTGGGCGCCGGGCTCTTCACGCGGAGGGTCAAGGTCTTCCATGCGCATCAACCAACGGCCCTGGTGGGCGCGCGCATCGAGGTAGGAGGCAAGGGCGGCAACCAGGGAGCCGAAGTGCAAATGGCCGCTGGGTGTGGGGGCGAAACGCCCAATATAGGTAGAGGCTGTCATGGCCCGGATACTACTGCATAACCGATAAACGCCAGAAACAAAAATGGAGCGTTCGCACGCTCCATTCGTTCAACTCGGCAACGTTACTTGCCGACCTGTTTTTCCTTGATTTCAGCCAAGGTCTTGCAGTCTACGCACAGGTCTGCGGTTGGGCGGGCTTCCAGTCGGCGAATACCGATTTCGACGCCGCAGGATTCGCACCAGCCGTATTCTTCGTCTTTGATCAGTTGCAGGGTCTTGTCGATCTTCTTGATCAACTTGCGCTCGCGATCGCGGGCGCGCAGTTCGAGGGCGAACTCTTCTTCCTGGCTGGCACGATCGGCCGGGTCAGGGAAGTTGGCCGCTTCATCCTTCATATGGTCAACCGTACGGTCGACTTCCTGCATCAAGTCCTGTTTCCACTTGTTGAGGATCTTGGTGAAGTGCTCGCGCATGGGCTCGCCCATGTACTCCTCGCCCTTTTTTTCGACATAGGGTTCGAAGCCGCCGAGGCCTTGAGTCTGCTGTTGCTTTGCTTGGGTGGACATGAATAGACCGCCTCTCACTCTTCTAATCCATTGCGCAGGATTGCAACGTCACCGACACCTGCCGGCCCTGCGGCTGCAAGCGGGCGAACTTACCAGATAGATTCAGGGTGCGCTACTCCCGGTTGTCGAGGCCCAGGGCAAAGGGGTTGCAAACCGCAGCAGCCCGCCATGACTGGGTATGTATCGCCTCGAATATTGATTTTAGCTGTTTTACGAGCGTGCGCAGGGTGCACTTGCAGCCCCAATCAGGCAATAGAGCATGTTTTACCGTGAGGGTTCGGTAGAATCCAGATTTTGTCCTCACCGTCTAAGGAAGGCTAATGGCTCAGCCCTACAGTGCGCGTAGTCGCGCCATCGAACCCTTTCATGTCATGGCGTTACTGGCGCGTGCCAATGAGCTGCAGGCCGCCGGTCACGACGTGATCCACCTGGAAATCGGCGAGCCGGATTTCACCACCGCCGAGCCGATCATCCAGGCCGGCCAAGCCGCGTTGGCAAACGGTAAGACCCGCTACACCGCCGCCCGCGGCTTGCCCGAATTGCGCGAAGCCATCAGTGGTTTCTACCAGCAACGCTACGGTTTGAGCATCGACCCGCAACGCATTCTGATCACCCCCGGTGGCTCCGGCGCATTGTTGCTGGCCAGCAGTTTGCTGGTGGATCCGGGTAAACATTGGCTGCTGGCGGACCCAGGCTACCCCTGCAACCGACACTTCCTGCGCCTTGTGGAAGGCGCGGCGCAGTTGGTGCCGGTCGGCCCAGACGTACGCTACCAGTTGACCGCCGATCTGGTGGCCAGGCATTGGGACCAGGACAGTGTCGGCGCACTGGTGGCATCGCCCGCCAACCCCACCGGCACGATCCTCACCCGGGACGAGCTGGCTGGGCTGTCGGGCGCCATCAAGGCGCGCAACGGTCATTTGGTGGTCGACGAGATTTATCACGGCCTCACCTACGGCACCGACGCGGCCAGCGTGCTGGAAGTCGATGATGACGCCTTTGTTCTGAATAGTTTTTCGAAGTATTTCGGCATGACCGGCTGGCGCCTCGGTTGGCTGGTGGCGCCCCCTGAAGCGGTGGGTGAACTGGAGAAATTGGCGCAGAACCTCTACATCAGTGCGCCAAGCATGGCTCAGCATGCCGCGTTAGCCTGTTTCACCCCGCAAACCCTGGAGATTCTGGAGCAGCGCCGTGCCGAATTTGGCCGCCGCCGTGACTTCCTGCTGCCGGCCCTGCGTGAGCTGGGGTTCGGTATCGCCGTGGAGCCCGAAGGTGCTTTTTATCTGTATGCCGATATCAGCGCGTTCGGCGGCGATGCCTTCGCGTTTTGCCGGCATTTCCTCGAAACCGAACATGTGGCCTTTACGCCCGGGTTGGATTTCGGTCGCTACCAGGCGGGGCACCATGTGCGTTTTGCCTACACGCAAAACCTTGATCGGCTGCAAGAAGCGGTGGAGCGGATTGCCCGTGGTTTGCGGAGTTGGCAAGGCTGATGCGTTTTAATCCTCCTCTTGAAGAAGGGCGGCTGATCCGCCGCTACAAGCGCTTTCTCACCGATATCGAAACCGTTACCGGCGAGTTGCTCACCATTCACTGCCCTAACACCGGTTCGATGCTCAACTGCATGGTCGAAGGTGGCCAGGTCTGGTTCAGCCGTTCTACGGATCCCAAGCGCAAGCTGCCGGGCACGTGGGAAATTGCCGAAACGCCCCAGGGCCGGCTGGCGTGCGTCAACACCGCGCGTGCCAATCAATTGGTGGAAGAAGCCCTGCTGGCCGGTGTGATCACTGAACTCAACGGCTTTACCGCGTTGAAGCGTGAGGTGCCTTATGGCCAGGAGAAAAGCCGCATCGACTTTCGCCTGGATTACCCCCAGGGCGCTGCGTTTGTCGAGGTCAAAAGCGTCACCCTGGGCTTTGATGGCAGCTCAGTGGCGGCTTTCCCCGATGCGGTGACGCAGCGCGGTGCCAAGCACTTGCGTGAGCTGGCCCACCTGGCGCGCGACGGTATACGGGCGGTGCAGTTGTATTGCGTGAACCTGTCGGGGATCGACGCGGTGCGCCCGGCTGTGGAAATCGACGCCGGTTATGCGGCGGCGCTACGTGAGGCCAAGGCTGCAGGTGTGGAGGTGCTCGCCTACGGCGTACGGGTCACGCCGCAGGAGATTTACGTCGAGCGTCGGTTGAAGGTGCTGCTGGGCGACTAGAGATCGACCCACAATCCCTGTTCGTCTTCGCGACCGGGCAGGGCAGTGAGGTGTTGGCCTGCGCAGGGCCCGGCGATGCACTCGCCGCTTTCAATCAGGAACAATGCGCCATGGGTGGCGCATTGGATCAGGCTGGCGCTGTCGTCGAGGAAGCGATCAGGTTGCCATTCCAGCGGGATCCCACGATGGGGGCAGCGGTTGAGATAGAAGTACGCAGTGCCGTCCCGACGCACCGCCAACAGCCTGTGGCCATCGATATCAAAACCGCGGCTGCTGTTGGGGGTGAGGTCGCCTGAGGCGCAGAGAAACTTCATTTCAATCCTTAAGTGCCTTGACGTTCAAATGCAAACAATTATCAAATGCCTGCTTCGCCCGTCAGCTGACTGGGTGCTCAATACGATGCCTGGCAGGGGTTATCTGTCACATCAATGAGTGCTTGAGTGGCCCTGCCCTAGGAAGGAAACCCTGTTATGCGCCTGAGTACCAGCGCTATTGCGCTTGTTGCTTCACTGCTGGTCAACCCTGGGGTGCACGCCTCTGAACTGCCGCAACGCTGGGTCAGTGCTGGCGGGGCGCTGTCGGAGTGGGTGACGGCTCTGGGCGGTGAATCGAAGTTGGTGGGAGTGGATACCACCAGTCAGCATCCCGCCTCGCTCAAGGCCTTGCCAAGCATTGGTTATCAGCGACAGTTGTCAGCCGAAGGCATTCTCAGCCTGCGCCCGCAAATCCTTGTAGGCACGGAGGAAATGGGACCACCGCCGGTGCTGGCACAGATTCGCAGTGCCGGGGTGCAGGTGGATATGTTCTCGGCCCAGCCGGATTTGCCCACGCTCAAAGGCAACCTCGAACACTTGGGGAAACTGCTCGGCAGTGAGGCCCAGGCTGATGCCCTGTTTGCCGGGTATGAGCAGGCGCTGGCACAGCAAAAAAATTGGGTGGTCAAGGCCCAGGCCACGCAAAAAGCTCCAGGCGTGCTGTTGCTGCTCGGCCATGCCGGTGGCAAGCCGCTGATCGCGGGCAAGGACACGGCCGCTGATTGGATGTTGCAGCAGGCTGGAGGGCGTAATCTGGCCACGCACACCGGCTATAAACCGTTTTCCGTCGAGTCGCTGGCGGGGTTGAGCCCTGAGGTGTTGGTATTTGCCGATCGCGCGTTGACCGGTGACGCGGCGCGCGCAGCCTTGTTCAAAGAAAACCCGATCCTTGCCTCTACGCCGGCAGCCAAGAACGGCCGCGTCTTTGAGCTGGATCCGACCTTGCTGGTAGGTGGCCTTGGGCCCCGATTGCCGCAAAGCCTGGAGAAACTGTCTGCCGGTTTTTATCCGTCCCAGCCTAAGCCTGCTCCATGACCACTCTGGTTAAGCCAAAAACGCTGTTTATTGGGCTGTCGCTGCTGTGTGTATTGGCGATCTGGCTTTCATTGGCACTGGGGCCGGTCAGCCTGCCGTTAGTGGACACGCTCAGGGCTGCGCTGAAACTAATGGGCGTACCGATAGAGGCCCAGGGGTTGGAGCAGGCCGAGTTGATCCTGGGGCAGATTCGCCTGCCGCGGACCCTGTTGGGGCTGGCGGTCGGCGGTGTGCTGGCATTGTCGGGCGTGGCGATGCAGGGGTTGTTCCGCAACCCGCTGGCCGATCCTGGCTTGGTCGGCGTGTCCAGCGGGGCAGCGCTGGGAGCGGCGGTGGCGATTGTCGGTGGCTCGCTATTTGGCGGGCTGCCGGATGCTTTCGGGCCGTACCTGTTGTCGCTGTGCGCCTTCCTCGGTGGCCTGGGCGTCACGGCACTGGTCTATCGCCTGGGGCGTCGCAATGGCCAGACCAATGTCGCGACGATGTTGCTTGCCGGTATTGCGCTGACGGCCCTGGCCAGTTCGACCGTGGGCCTGTTTACCTATCTGGCAGACGATGCCACCTTGCGCACCCTGACGTTCTGGAACCTGGGCAGCCTCAATGGTGCAAGTTATTCGCGGTTGTGGCCCTTGTTGCTGGTGAGTGCGGGCGTGGCGCTATGGTTGCCGCGCCGGGCCAAGGCGCTGAACGCGCTGTTGCTGGGTGAGTCCGAGGCCAAGCATCTGGGTGTTGATGTCGAGGGGCTCAAGCGCGAGTTGGTGTTCTGCACGGCCTTGGGCGTTGGCGCCGCAGTGGCAGCGGCGGGCATGATTGGTTTTGTCGGGTTGGTGGTACCGCATCTGGTGCGGCTGCTGGCTGGGCCGGATCATCGGGTGTTGTTACCGGCCTCGGTGTTGGCGGGTGCGAGCCTGCTGCTGTTTGCGGACCTGGTGGCGCGCCTGGCGTTAGCGCCGGCGGAACTGCCGATCGGTATTGTCACTGCGTTTATCGGTGCGCCGTTTTTCCTCTATTTATTGTTACGAGGGCGCGCCTGATGTTGCGGGTAGAAGCGTTGCAGATCCGGCGCGGTGGTAAGACCGTGCTCGCCGATATCACCTTGGACCTATTGCCGGGCGAAGTGCTGGGCGTTCTGGGCCCCAATGGCGCCGGCAAAAGTACCTTGCTTGGAGCGCTGTGCGGGGAGTTGCAGCCGGATCAGGGCAAGGTGTGGCTGGATCAGCAGGCGCTCAAGCACATGACAGGTGTGCAACGTGCCCAGCGCCTGGCGGTGCTGCCACAATCCTCCACCCTGGACTTTGCCTTTCGTGTCGAAGAGGTGGTGGGCATGGGCCGCTTGCCTCATCAGACCGGGCGAGTGCGCGACGACGAAATCATCAACGCCGCGCTGCAGGCTGCTGATGTAGGCCACCTGAGTGGGCGCAGTTACCTGGCCTTGTCGGGCGGCGAGCGGCAGCGTGTGCACCTGGCACGGGTATTGGCGCAGTTATGGCCGGGTGAGGCAGGGCAGACGTTGTTGCTGGATGAGCCCACATCGATGCTCGACCCTCTGCACCAACACACCACCTTGCAAGCTATTCGACATTTTGCCGACAGAGGCGCTGCGGTGCTGGTCATCCTGCATGACTTGAACCTGGCGGCGCGTTACTGCGACCGGATCCTGTTGCTGGAAAACGGCCGCCCCCACGCGCTGGATACGCCCTCTAACGTCCTGCAACCAGAGCCGCTCAAGGCTGTATTCGGTCTGGATGTATTGGTACAGCCGCATCCGGAGCGTGGGCATCCGTTGATCATTGCGCGCTGAAGCCGGTTAATTCGCGGGCAAAAAAAGACCCGGCAAGAGCCGGGTCAAATAACCGTGATTAGCCTGATGAGGAGATAATCTGAGAGTCCGAACCAATGGTCTTTCAGTTATCGGCTGATCTCGCGACCAGTTGTGATAATCATAACGATTCTCATTTGAGAGTCAACATCTGTTTTTCTGCTTCATCCATTTTTCTCAAACGCTCGTTTGTAATGCCTGTAAACACTGGGTTTGAGTGCCACTCTAGTTCTTCTGATGCACTGAGATCGCTTCAAGCTGACGGTTCAAGGCCTCCTTGCGCTCGGTGGGTATGTCGTTCCAGTGCACATCCATCAATGCCCCTTCAATGGCATACAGCAGAACCTTCGAAGCTCGAAACCCGCGCGTGCGCACTGCTCGGTAAGCGTCGACCGCCCCCAGGCGACGCAAGTCGGACGCGCTGTGGATGCCCACCGCATGCAGCCACTGCGCTGACGTCTTGCCAAGGTTTTTCAGGTGTTGCAGCTCATCGTTCATCAAGCCTCCTTGCGTTGGCCGAATGGTGCGGTGGGTGTCGTGACCAGGCAGCCTGAAAATGAGTGTAGCGTTCAGTAGGAAAAGCGTGGTTCTTTGGTCAGAAAGGGCTGAAAAGATTATAAGGATGGCGTGACGGCGCTTACTCGCAGGCAGGCGCAAAGTGCCCGGCAGGCAGGGGATGTGGCAGGAACTCGGTGTGTGGGGTTACTTGGTGCGGTAGCGCAGGCGAGTACCGAAATTGACCGACATGAGTATTTCGTCAGCCGTGAGTTCGGGCGGGAAATAAGCCCCCGATATCTGCGCATGGGCCAGGCTGGCGCCTTCCAGTGAGCAGCCACGCAAGTCCAGGCCGCGCAGGTCGGCAGAGCGAAAATAGGCGTCGGTGAAGTCAATACCGGTGGCGTTCAGGTCGCGCAGGTCCAGCCCTCGAAAGTCGCCACCGCGCATGTCGATGGGGCCATTTTCAGGGCGCTCCTGGTTGAAGCCGCGGATGTCGTCCTTGTGCAGGAGGGCGTAGAGCGGGGTATCAAGAAGCTTTGGCTGACTCATGATCGCGACTCTGGCTGGCGTTATGGAGCCAGTATAGTGCCACTATCGCTGGGTCGCGCGCCGAAGACGACGACGCGACCAAGAAATATTTCTTACAGGCCCGGCAGGTGTTGACGGATATGCCCGACCAACGCGTCGAGCGTCCCGCTTTCATTGGTCTCCACACGCTTGCTGAGCAGCAGCTCCTCGGCAGTCAGCGGGTCACGACTGGCTTGTTGCTCTTCGATAACGGCCAGTGTGGCGTCAGACGGATCGTTTTTATCCGCCTGGCGTTGTGCCAGCCAACTGGTGATAACGGCTTGCGGGGCGTTGCAGTCGAGGATCAGGAACGGCGCGCCAGTGGCTTCGGCAACCTGGGCGGCGGCGTCACGCTGCGCGCGTTTCAAGAACGTGGCGTCCAGCACCACCGGGTAGCCGGCGCGCAGCACGGTGTCGGCAATCTCGTTCAGGCGTGCGTAGGTGGCAGCGCTGGCGTCCTGATTGTAGATACCGGCCTGCAGGGTGTTCTCTACCTGTTGTTCGCCAAACAGGCGCTTGCGCTCTACGTCCGAACGCAGGCGTACCGCGCCCAGGGCTTCGACCAGGCGCATGGCCACGTGGCTCTTGCCCACGGCTGAAACGCCGTGGGTGATTGCCAGGAAGCGCGAAGGGATAGTGCTGTAGCTTTCCGCCAGGTTGGCGTAGTTGCGATACTGGCGCAGGGTGGTAGCGCGTTGCACCGGGTTGGCTTCGCTGGGCATGCTGAACAGCGCAACCTTGGCGCGTACCAATGCACGGTAGGCTTTATAGAAGTTCAGAAGCTCCAGGCCCTGGTAGTCGCCGGTCAGCTCCAGGTACTGGCTTATGAAGCGCCGTGCCAGGCATTTCAGGCCGCGATCTTCCAGGTCCATCGCCAAAAAAGCGGTGTCGGCGTACACGTCGGTAAAGCGGAAAGGCTCGTTGAACTCAATGCAGTCGAAGATCACCACGCGGCCATCGATCAGCGTGGCGTTGCCCAGGTGGATATCGCCGTGGCATTCACGGGTATAACCGTCGAGCTTGCGCTGCGCAAGCAGAGGCTTGAGGCGTTCGAAGCTGCTTTCAGCCCAGGCTTGCAGAGCCTCCAGCTGAGTCAGGTCGGCCTTGTCGCTGAGGAACGGGCGGATCTGGTCAAAGTTCTGGCGTACCGGAGCCATCACCTCTTCCGGCGTGCCGGCGGGGTGATCTTGCGGGACTTTGGGGGCGCTGAGGTGGAATTGCGCAATCTGCTTGGCCATCTCATCGATGTGCGCGCTGGTCAGTTCGCCGTTGGCTTGCAGGGTGCTGAGCATCTGGCTTTGCGGGAACTGGCGCATTTTCAGCGCGTACTCGATGGCCGGGCCATCGCCACCCAGTTGCGGCGCCTCGGCAGTGCCGGTAATCGGCAACACTTCAAGATACAAATCTTCGGTCAGGCGCTGGTTGAGGCGCAGTTCCTCGCGGCAGAAATGCCCGCGGTCGTCCAGATTGGTGAAGTCCAGGAAGCCGAAGTTCATCGGTTTCTTCAGCTTATATGCATAGGGGCCCGTCAGTATCACCCAGGAAATATGGGTCTCGATGACTTGAAACGCGTCAACCGGATGAGGGTACAAGGCCGGGTTTTGCAGGGCAGCGATCAGGGTCTGGCTCACGGGCGATCCTTCAAAGTCGGGGGAAAATCATGGGGGGCATTATGGCTGCTGATGCCAGTCGTGCAAACCGCTGTCCGGCTCATGTTGATCATCAATAAAGTGCGTATAATCCGCCGCCATGACTCGAACCCGATCTCCCCGTTCCCGTAAAAAACCTCCTTCCCGTGGCCCGCGCCCTTGGCTGGGCTGGGTGATCAAGCTTGGCCTGGTGGGCCTTGTGGCGGTCGCCGGCCTTGCGGTGTACCTCGATGCCGTGGTGCAGGAAAAATTCTCCGGCAAACGCTGGACGATTCCGGCCAAGGTGTATGCACGCCCGCTGGAGCTGTTCTCTGGTCAGAAGCTGAGCAAGGAAGACTTCCTTACCGAGCTCGATGCGCTGGGCTACCGCCGCGAACCCGTGAGCAATGGCCCTGGCGCTGCGGCGGTCAGCGGTAATACCGTCGACCTGAACACCCGTGGCTTCCAGTTCTACGAAGGCCTGGAAAAAGCCCAGCCGGTGCGCGTGCGTTTCTCTGGCGATTATGTGGCTGAGCTGTCCTCGCTCAATGGCTCCAAGCTGCCGGTGGTGCGTCTCGAACCGTTGCTGATCGGCGGTATTTACCCGAAGAACCTTGAAGATCGCATCCTGATCAAGCTCGATCAGGTACCGCCGTATCTGCTGGAAACCCTGGTCGCTGTCGAAGACCGCGATTTCTATAGCCACTGGGGTGTTTCTCCGAAGTCGATTGCCCGCGCTATCTGGGTCAACACTTCCGGCGGCAAGATGACTCAGGGCGGCAGTACGCTGACGCAGCAACTGGTCAAGAACTTCTACCTGACCAACGAGCGCAGCCTGACCCGTAAACTCACCGAAGCCATGATGGCGATGTTGCTGGAGCTGCATTACAGCAAGCAGGAAATCCTCGAGGCTTACCTCAACGAGGTATTCGTCGGGCAGGATGGCCAGCGCGCCGTGCACGGTTTTGGCCTGGCCAGCCAGTTCTTCTTCGGGCAGCCGTTGTCCGAATTGAAATTGCATCAGGTTGCGTTGCTGGTGGGGATGGTCAAGGGGCCGTCCTATTACAACCCGCGCCGCAACCCGGAGCGTGCGCTTGAACGTCGCAACCTGGTGCTCGATGTACTGGAGCAGCAGGGTGTGGCCACCGCTGAACAAGTGGCCGCTGCGAAAAAAATGCCACTGGGTGTGACAACCCGCGGCAAGCTGGCGGATAGCTCGTTCCCGGGCTTTATCGACCTGGTCAAGCGCCAACTGCGCGAAGACTACCGCGACGAAGACTTGACCGAAGAGGGGCTGCGGATCTTCACCAGCTTCGACCCCATCCTGCAGATGAAGGCCGAAGCATCGGTCAACGACACCTTCAAGCGCCTGACTGGCCGTAAAGGCTCGGATGAAGTCGAAGCCGCCATGGTCGTGACCAACCCGGAAACCGGCGAGGTCCAGGCCATGATCGGCAGCCGCCAGGCCAGTTTTGCAGGCTTCAACCGCGCACTGGATGCCGTGCGGCCGATTGGCTCGCTGGTCAAGCCCGCGGTCTATCTCACGGCACTGGAAAAACCCAGCAAGTACACGCTGACCAGTTGGCTGTCCGATGACCCGCTGTCGATCAAAGGTGCGGATGGCCAGGTATGGACGCCCAAGAACTTCGACCGCCGCTCTCATGGCACGGTGTTCCTGTATCAAGGATTGGCGCATTCCTACAACATCTCGACCTCGCGCCTGGGGCTTGAAGTCGGTGTGCCGAATGTGCTGAAGACCCTGGCGCGACTGGGGATCGAACGTGAGTTCCCGGCGTTCCCGTCCATGCTTCTGGGCGCTGCGGCCATGACGCCGATGGAAGTGACCACCATGTACCAGACCCTGGCCAATGGTGGCTTCAATACGCCGATGCGCGGTATTCGCAGTGTGCTGACCGCCGATGGCGAACCGCTCAAGCGCTACCCGTTCCAGATTCAGCAGCGCTTCGACGCCGGCTCCATCTACCTGATCCAGAACGCCATGCAGCGCGTGATGCGCGAGGGTACAGGGCGTTCGGTCTATAGCGTGCTGCCGTCGAACCTGACCCTGGCGGGCAAGACCGGTACCAGCAACGACTCCCGCGACAGCTGGTTCGCGGGTTTCGGCCAGGATGTACTGGCCGTGGTATGGCTGGGGCGCGACGACAATGGCAAGACGCCGTTCACCGGTGCGACAGGCGCGTTGCAGGTATGGACCAGTTTCATGCGCAAGGCTGACCCGTTGCCGCTCAACATGCCGCAGCCGGACAATATCGTGCAGGCCTGGATTGATCCGCACACCGGCCAAGGCTCCGATGCCAACTGTCCGGGCGCGGTGCAGATGCCGTATATTCGCGGCAGCGAACCACCACCCGGCGCCGCGTGCAGTGGCAGTGCCCCTGCTGACGCGGATTCGGTGATGGATTGGGTCAAGGGCTGGATGAATTAAGCAAAGAGGGTTTCAAGTGAACAAGTTGTGGATTCCAGCCATTACGGCTCTGGCTTTGCTCGGCGGTTGCTCCAGCGTGCAGCGCGGCTCTATCCCTGTGGTGGACTCAAGCACGTCCGTCTCCAATAACGACCGCATTTCGGCCAATGGTGGCTTCCGTCAGACCGTGGTCAAGCGGCCTGCCCAAGCTGCAACCCAGGCAATTCCACAGGATTCCGGCGTCGTAGTGATGGTGCCCGGCAGTGGGGCTGCAACCTCGGCGCCTATCAGTGCCGAACCATGGACCCCAGGCCCGAGCACTTCCGGGCCGGTGAACTCCACGCCGATTCAAACCGCGCCGGTCAACCAGGGCACCTACAACATGCCTTCTACGCCGAGCGGTATTCCGTCATCGTCCAATGCGGGCGGGTTGTCGGCTGACGAACAACTCGATGGCCCGGTGCTGGCGTTGCTCACAACCGCACAGCAGCAGCAGGCGGGTGGCGATTTGAATGGCGCCTCGTCGAGCCTTGAACGTGCCCAGCGCGTGGCGCCGCGTGAGCCACAAGTGCTCTATCGCCTGGCCCAGGTGCGCATGGCCCAGGGCGATGCGCCCCAGGCGGAGCAGTTCGCTCGCCGTGGCCTGAGCCTGGCCAATGGGCGCCCAGACCTGCAAGCCAGCCTGTGGGCCTTGATCGGGGATGCGCGTGCAGCCCAAGGCGATGCAGCGGGTGCTGCGCAGGCACGGCAAAAAGCGAAGGTCAGCCTCTGATGGATGCGCGTTTTCCCGCGATTGCCGAGCAGTTATTGCTGATCGAGCGCGAACTGCGCGTTCAGGGCTGGTGGGATGAAGTCTCCCCCAGTGCTGAAGCGCTCAGCAGTGTCGAGCCCTTTTCCGTCGATACCCTGGACTTCCACCAGTGGCTGCAGTGGATCTTCCTTGCGCGTATGAAGCAGATCCTGGAACAGGACCTGCCCTTGCCGAATGCGTCGGGGATCCTGGAAATGGCCGAGATGGTCTACGCCGACCGGCCGCGGGAGAGCCTCGGCTTGCGTAACGCGCTGAAAAAGTTCGATCAATTGATCGTCGACGCTCGTTAATTGCCTGACTGCCGGTTTTTCCGGCAGTCTTGCGCACATTTCTACCGCTTGACGACATTCAGGCGAGTTTTATCCCTCCTCAAAGCCCTTTCTTCTGCGTTCTCATGCGCTTAGTTGGAAAAAAGCGCAATTATTGCTTGACTTGAAGGGCGTGAAACAGAAGAATCCAAAGTCCGCTGTATCGGGACTGCCAGAAGCAGGCCCGCTCAGCAGATCATGAGGCGCACATCCGCGCCGACCTGTAACACCCGCAACGCGTTACCTCGCGCTGGGTGGGAAAAGCCCGCAACACTTGGGACGATCCCAATACTTGCTCAGTCAGTGCTGACGTAGTCGGCGACCACCGTCGCTCATGCTCTGTTGAGAAGTAAACCTATTAAGACCCGTCGGTTTTTTAACGGACGGTATTCTGGCGTTTTAGAGGTGAACAACGTGGAGCTTTTATCTGGCGGTGAGATGCTCGTCCGCTTTTTGCGTGACGAAGGCGTCGACTATATCTACGGGTACCCAGGTGGTGCTCTGCTGCATGTCTACGACGCACTGTTCAAGGAACCGGCTGTTACCCACATCCTGGTTCGCCACGAACAGGCCGCGACCCATATGGCTGACGGTTACGCCCGTGCCACCGGTAAAGCCGGCGTGGTACTGGTAACGTCCGGCCCAGGCGCAACCAATGCCATTACCGGCATCGCGACTGCGTATATGGACTCCATCCCGATGGTGATCATCTCTGGCCAGGTGCCTAGCACCATGGTCGGCACCGATGCATTCCAGGAAACCGACATGATCGGTATTTCCCGCCCGATCGTGAAACACAGCTTCATGATCAAGCACGCGTCGGAAATCCCGGAAGTCATGAAAAAGGCGTTCTACCTCGCCCAGTCCGGTCGCCCGGGCCCTGTGGTGGTTGATATCCCGAAAGACATGACCAACCCGGCCGAAAAATTCGAATATGTTTTTCCCAAGAAAGCCAAGCTGCGTTCCTACAGCCCGGCCGTCCGCGGGCACTCGGGGCAAATCCGCAAGGCGGCAGAAATGCTCCTGGCGGCCAAGCGCCCCGTGTTGTACTCCGGCGGTGGCGTGATTCTGGGCGGCGGTTCCGCTCCGTTGACCGAACTGGCCAAGTTGCTCAACCTGCCGGTGACCAACACCCTGATGGGCCTCGGCGCATTCCCGGGTTCGGACCGTCAGTTCGTCGGCATGCTCGGTATGCACGGCAGCTACACCGCCAACCTCACCATGCACCACGCCGATGTGATCCTGGCCGTGGGCGCGCGGTTCGATGACCGAGTGATCAACGGCGCGAGCAAATTCTGCCCGAATGCCAAGATCATCCACATCGACATCGACCCTGCGTCCATCTCCAAGACCATCAAGGCCGATGTGCCAATCGTGGGTCCTGTAGAGAGCGTATTGACCGAAATGGTCGCTGCGCTCAAGGACATCGGCGAAACGCCGAACAAGGAATCCGTTGCCAGCTGGTGGAAGCAGATCGACGAATGGCGCGGTGATCGCGGTCTGTTCCCTTATGACAAGGGTGACGGCAGCATCATCAAGCCACAAACCGTGATCGAAACCCTGTGCGAAGTGACCAAGGGCGACGCCTTTGTGACCTCCGACGTGGGCCAGCACCAGATGTTCGCGGCGCAGTACTACAAGTTCGACAAGCCTAACCGCTGGATCAACTCCGGTGGCCTGGGCACGATGGGCTTTGGTTTCCCTGCGGCCATGGGTGTGAAACTGAGCTTCCCGGATGCCGACGTTGCCTGCGTCACCGGCGAAGGCAGCATCCAGATGAACATCCAGGAACTGTCGACGTGCCTGCAATACGGTCTTCCGGTGAAGATCGTCTGCTTGAACAACGGCGTGCTCGGCATGGTTCGTCAATGGCAGGACATGAGCTACGGTAGCCGTCACTCCCATTCCTACATGGAATCGTTGCCGGACTTCATCAAGTTGGTTGAAGCCTATGGCCACGTCGGCATTCGCATCACTGATTTGAAAGATCTGAAGCCGAAGATGGAAGAAGCGTTTGCCATGAAGGACCGTCTGGTGTTCATCGATATTCAGGTCGATACCAGCGAGCACGTCTATCCGATGCAAATCAAAGACGGCTCTATGCGCGACATGTGGCTGAACAAGACGGAGCGTACTTAATCATGCGGCATATTATCTCCCTGCTTCTGGAGAACGAACCCGGCGCCTTGTCCCGTGTTGTCGGCCTGTTTTCGCAACGCAACTACAACATTGAAAGCCTGACCGTGGCCCCGACCGAAGACCCGACCCTGTCGCGCCTGACGTTGACTACTGTGGGCCACGATGAGGTGATCGAGCAGATCACCAAGAACCTCAACAAGCTGATCGAAGTGGTCAAGCTGGTCGACCTGTCGGAAAGCGCCCACATCGAGCGCGAACTGATGCTGGTCAAGGTCAAGGCCACGGGTGCCCAACGTGCCGAGATCAAGCGCACTACCGATATTTATCGCGGGCAGATCGTCGATGTGAGCGCCAGCGTTTATACCGTTCAACTGACCGGTACAAGCGACAAGCTGGACAGCTTCATCCAGTCGATCGGGACGGCCTCGATTCTGGAAACCGTACGCAGTGGTGTCACCGGGATTGCCCGTGGCGACAAAGTACTCAGCATCTAACCCAAATTAGCGAATGGCCTCACGGCCTGGATATATAGAGGAACCTCATGAAAGTTTATTACGATAAAGATTGTGACCTGTCGATCATCCAGGGCAAGAAAGTCGCCATCATCGGCTACGGTTCCCAGGGCCACGCTCAAGCGTGCAACCTGAAAGACTCCGGCGTTGACGTCACCGTTGGCCTGCGCAAAGGTTCGGCCACCGTAGCCAAGGCTGAAGCCCATGGCCTGAAAGTGACCGACGTTGCTTCTGCTGTCGCGGCTGCCGACCTGGTCATGATTCTGACCCCGGACGAGTTCCAGTCCTCGCTGTACAAGAACGAAATCGAGCCGAACATCAAGAAGGGCGCTACCCTGGCCTTCTCCCACGGCTTCGCGATTCACTACAACCAGGTTGTGCCGCGTGCTGACCTCGACGTGATCATGATCGCGCCGAAAGCACCGGGCCACACCGTGCGTTCCGAGTTCGTCAAAGGCGGCGGTATCCCTGACCTGATCGCGATCTACCAGGATGCGTCGGGCAATGCCAAGAACGTTGCACTGTCCTACGCTGCTGGCGTGGGTGGCGGTCGTACCGGCATCATCGAAACCACGTTCAAGGACGAGACCGAAACCGACCTGTTCGGCGAACAAGCCGTTCTGTGCGGCGGTACCGTTGAGCTGGTAAAAGCCGGTTTCGAAACCCTGGTTGAAGCTGGCTACGCGCCGGAAATGGCCTACTTCGAATGCCTGCACGAACTGAAGCTGATCGTTGACCTCATGTACGAAGGCGGCATCGCCAACATGAACTACTCGATCTCCAACAACGCCGAATACGGCGAGTACGTGACGGGCCCTGAAGTGATCAACGCCGAGTCCCGCCAGGCCATGCGCAACGCCCTGAAACGTATTCAGGACGGCGAATACGCCAAAATGTTCATCAGCGAAGGCGCTACCGGCTACCCTTCGATGACCGCCAAGCGTCGTAACAACGCCGCTCACGGTATCGAAGTCATCGGCGAGCAACTGCGCTCCATGATGCCGTGGATCGGTGCCAACAAGATCGTCGACAAAGCCAAGAACTAAGTCGTACGCATCAAGGGAAAACGCGGCTTAGGCCGCGTTTTTTCGTTTGAGGGGTTGGTTCTGGTATAAAGCTGCATCGTTTGCAGACGAACACTCGCTGCAAGTATCTGTCGAATTTTTTCACACCGTTGCAAGGTAAAGTCCATGAGCGAACGTCCCGAAGAGCCAAACCAGGCTTCCGACGCCGAAAGCATGCTGCCGATCGATGAACATGTCGAAGAAGGGCATGACGCCGAAGGCCGCAAGGTCCGGCATCGTGGCATCTATCTGCTGCCCAACCTATTCACCACGGCGAACCTGTTCGCCGGCTTCTACTCCATCATCAACTCCATGAGTGCCCAGAGCGCGCTGGCGGCGGGTGATGCGGCGAGTGCCAGCAAATACTTTGGCTTTGCTGCTATCGCAATTTTCGTGGCCATGGTGCTCGACGGCCTGGATGGTCGCGTGGCGCGCATGACCAATACTCAAAGCGCTTTTGGCGCCGAGTACGACTCGCTGTCGGACATGGTCGCCTTCGGTGTTGCCCCCGCATTGCTGGCATTTGCCTGGGCATTGGGTGACATGGGCAAGGTTGGCTGGATGGTTGCCTTCATCTATGTCGCGGGTGCCGCTTTGCGCCTGGCGCGCTTCAACACCCAGGTGGGGACTGCCGACAAGCGCTACTTCATCGGCCTTGCCAGCCCGGCAGCGGCGGGTGTTGTCGCGGGGATTGTCTGGGCGTTCAGTGATTACGGGATTCAGGGATCGAAGATGTCGTTCCTGGTTGCCCTGATGGTGGCAGCGGCCGGCATGCTGATGGTCAGCAACATCAAGTACAACAGCTTCAAGGAATTTGACCTCAAAGGGCGCGTGCCTTTCGTGGCCATCCTTGTGGTGGTGCTGGTGTTCGCGGTCGTGTTCAGTGATCCACCGCGTATCCTGCTGCTGGCGTTCCTGGCCTACGCCGCTTCGGGTCCGATTCAGTACTTGTTGCGTCTGCGTCGGGACAAAACATTGTCTTAATGTAATTTCCCCCATACTCCGCAGTCTATTGGTGCATCAGTTCTCCAACGCTGCGGAGTTACCATGTTAATCAAATTACCCAAAGCGTCCGATTGTCACGAATCGGACGTCACGCCTGAATCCTTCTATCTCTCTCGCCGCAGCCTGCTCGGTGGTGCGCTTGCTGGTATTGCCGCCAGCAGCTTGCCGCGTTGGGCCAGTGCGAGCGATGCTTCGCGGTATGCCGACGTCGAGCCGGGCAGCGCGCCCAACTGGTTTACGGAAAAACTTCCGAACACGAAGTGGCAATCGGTGACGGTCAAAGATGAGGCCATCACGCCATTCAAGGATGCAACTCACTACAACAACTTCTATGAGTTCGGGACAGGCAAGGGCGACCCGGCAACGAATGCGGGCTCGCTCAAGACGCAGCCCTGGAGTGTGGTGATTGATGGTGAAGTCGCAAAACCTGGGCGCTATGCCCTGGAGGACTTCATGAAACCCTATGCGTTGGAAGAGCGCATCTACCGTCTGCGTTGCGTCGAGGCATGGTCCATGGTGATTCCGTGGATAGGCTTTCCCATCTCGGCGTTGCTCAAGCAGGTCGAGCCTACCTCCAAAGCCAAGTACATCCGTTTTGAAACCCTCCAGGATCCCAAGAGCATGCCTGGGCAACGCTCAAGTTTCGGCTTGATCGACTGGCCTTATGTGGAAGGGCTGCGCCTGGATGAGGCGATGAATCCTTTGGCGATCCTCGCTGTGGGCATGTATGGGCGGGAGTTGCCTAACCAGAACGGCGCGCCGTTGCGCTTGGTGGTGCCGTGGAAGTATGGCTTCAAGAGTGTGAAGTCCATCGTACGTATCAGTCTGGTCAGTGAGCAGCCGAAAACGACCTGGCAAAGTATTGCTGCCGATGAGTATGGGTTTTATGCGAATGTGAATCCTACGGTCGATCATCCGCGCTGGACCCAGGCGCGGGAGCGCCGCCTGCCGAGCGGCCTGTTCAGTCCGAATGTGCGCCAGACGCAGATGTTCAATGGCTATTCGGATGAGGTCGCTTCTTTATATACAGGCCTCGATCTGCGGAAGAACTACTGATGCGCTACCCCATCTGGCGCATCGGCGTGTTTGTAGCCGCAGCAGTGTGGCCATTGCTCTGGCTGTATGAAGCGTGGAGTTCTGCGCTGGGGCCTGATCCAGGCAAGGTGCTCGTTGATCGCCTGGGTTTGGGGACGCTCATTTTATTGCTGATCACGCTTGCTATGACGCCGCTGCAGAAATTGAGCGGTTGGGCGGGGTGGATAGCGGTGCGGCGACAGTTGGGGCTGTGGTGCTTTGCTTATGTTGTGCTGCACCTGGCGGCCTATTGTGTGTTTGTCCTGGGGCTGGATTGGTCGCAGCTCGGCGTAGAGTTGAGCAAGCGGCCCTACATCATTGTGGGGGCGCTGGGGTTTGTTGCTCTCCTTATCTTGGCCGTCACGTCGAACCGCTATAGCCAGCGTCGGTTGGGGAGTCGATGGAAGAAGCTGCATCGTCTGGTCTATGTGATTCTTGGGCTCGGTTTGCTGCACATGCTATGGATAGTGCGGGCGGACCTGAAGGAGTGGGCCATCTACGCGTCTATAGGTGCGCTACTTCTGTTGATGCGGGTGCCGCCGGTAATGCGTCGAATCCCTCGCCTTATTGCTAAAAAAGCGCCTTCTGCCACAAAAGCGTAATTAAGCCTTGACGGCAGATTCTGGAAGCCTATAATTCGCCCCACTTCC